>DDIS01000066.1 GCA_002338615.1 Proteobacteria bacterium UBA1844
GGCAGGTGCGACGACGTCGTTTTGCCCGGCCGGCCTGGAACAAGCCGTCAGTGCGAAAAGTGCTGCCAGTGGCAGGAACTTGAGGTATTTCATGGCTACTTCCTTGCGGACTTTTGCAAAGTCACGAAGTGTACCCCGTCCGGGTTAGTGCAGCACTCAGGCGCAGACTATTCATGAATGGTTCGGGCTCGCACGGGATGTTACGCTCGTCCTTCATATATCACGGTCCGTCGCGGAGGCAGGCATGGTAACGGCGATCGTACTAATCAGTGCGGAAACCAAACAGATTCCCGATCTTGCAAACAGAATTGCGGAAATGTCGGGTGTCAGCGAAGTATTTTCCGTAGCCGGTCGCTACGACCTGGTGGCCGTGGTGAAGGTCGCAAGAAATGAGGATTTGGCAGATGTGATCAGCGACAAGATGCGACACCTTGAAGGCATCGTTGCGACCGAAACCATGATTGCGTTTCGCGCCTATTCAAAAAAGGAACTCGAAGCAGGCTTCGAACTTGGCCTTGACTGAACCCTGGGGTTCGAACACGTACGCGGGTGATTTCGTATCAACAAGATGCTTGACGCTTACATTATCGATGCCGTGAGAACGCCCATAGGCCGCTACGGTGGCGCACTTGCCAGTGTGCGTGCCGACGACCTCGGGGCAATACCCATTCGCGCCCTGATGGAGCGCAACCCGACACTGGATCCTGCAGTGATCGACGACCTGGTGCTGGGCTGTGCGAATCAAGCCGGTGAAGACAATCGCAACGTCGGGCGCATGTCGGCCCTGCTGGCGGGCTTGCCGGCGTCAGTGGCCGCCGCGACCGTAAACCGGCTGTGTGGGTCAGGCATGAATGCTATTGGCAACATCGCGGACGCCATCCAGGCGGGGCGCATCGGCATTGGTCTTGCCGGCGGTGTCGAGTCCATGTCCCGCGCGCCTTTTGTGCTGGCAAAGCAGGCTGCGGCATTTGGTCGCGGCACGGAATTTTACGACACGACACTCGGCTGGCGGTTTGTAAACCAGGCGCTCGAAGCACAATACGGCGTCGATTCCATGGCGGAGACGGCTGAGAATGTGGCCGCGGAACATGCGGTTTCTCGCGCAGCGCAGGATTTATTCGCGTTGCAAAGCCAGCAGCGCGCGGCCGCGGCCAGCAAAAACGGCCGGTTCGATGACGAAATCGTGCCGGTCAGGATACCGGCGCGGCGTGGCGATGACCTGGTGGTCTCGACGGATGAGCATCCGCGCCCCGACTCTACCCTGGAAGGATTACAACGATTAAAGCCGATCGTTACGGCTGAAGGCACTGTGACGGCAGGCAACGCGTCGGGAATCAATGATGGCGCCTGTGCCTTGCTGCTCGCGTCCGCGAGCCAGGTCGAAGAGCTTGAAGTGCAACCACTCGCACGCATCGTTTCCTGGGCCGTCGCGGGCGTTGCGCCGCGCGTCATGGGGATCGGGCCGGTCCCGGCGTCGCGCAAGGTGCTGGCCCAGGCCGGGCTCGCAATAGACGCTATGGATGTCATCGAACTCAACGAGGCATTCGCGGCGCAGGGCCTTGCCTGTCTCGCTGAGCTCGGCGTGGCTGCCGACGCAGAACACGTCAACCCGAATGGCGGCGCTATTGCGCTCGGCCACCCGCTTGGCATGTCCGGCGCACGCCTTGTGACCACAGCCGCCTACCAGCTGCGGCGCAGCAAAGGTCGATTTGCTTTGTGCACCATGTGTATCGGCGTCGGGCAGGGTATTGCAATGATTATCGAACGTGTCTGACAGGCAAGCCAAATGAAACCAGCGGCGCCGGGTTATGAATCTGAGTCGTTACGACGCTTTGCGGAAGTGCTGAAGGGCCGGCGGACGGTCGAGCTTTTTTTGCAGACGGCCATTCCCGACAAGCTCATCAAAGAAGCGCTGGAGGTGGCAACCTGGGCGCCCAATCACCACGTGACAGAGCCGTGGCGGTTTTATCTGTTGGGGCCGGCATCGATCTCACGTTGCCT
Source organism: Proteobacteria bacterium UBA1844 (assembly GCA_002338615.1). Taxonomy (GTDB): domain Bacteria; phylum Pseudomonadota; class Gammaproteobacteria; order Steroidobacterales; family Woeseiaceae; genus UBA1847. The sequence continues at coordinate 2,002 of DDIS01000066.1, forward strand.
CGATCTCTGCGAAGAACTTGTCAGCGCAAAAAAAGGTGCGGCGGCCGGTGTATTCAAGCGCAAGCGCTGGTCGGAAAAGCCGGGCTGGCTGGTTGTAACCTGTGCAACGTCCGACGATGCACGGCGGCAGCTGGAAGACTATGCGGCCACCGCCGCCGGCGTACAAAATCTGCTGCTGTACCTGTGGAAAGCCGGCATTGGTACGAAATGGACGACGGGCGCAATCACTCGTGAGCCGCGCTTCGCCGAAATTCTGGGCATTGATTTCACCACGGAATTTGTAGTCGGGCTGATCTGGTTCGGCTACCCGAAGTTGACGCCAACGCAATACCGCAAAGCGTTGCGCGAGGTCCTGACAGAGCTGCCATAAATGTCGTTACCGGGGTCTCATCGTCACGGGCAGGTTCGTCGGGTTGCTGGGCCCTGGGTTTAAACCTGCCTAAAGCACCGGCTCGTCGCGTTCGCGCGCAATAAACGGGCCCGGCGCTATCCAGCGGCGCAGCAGAAATATCAGCGTCACGGCAGCAGCAATCACGGCCATGATGAGGACTGAATTGCGGACCGAGCCGTCGTAGATCAGTGCGCCGAGCAGGGCACCACTCGCACCGATCAGGTTTTGCAGCGTACCTATGATTGACGATGCAACACCCGCAATCCTGGGCAGTGGATCGAGCGCCACCACCGTTGCATTCGCGACCAGGATTGCAATCGTGAACATGAACAAGCAAACGCTGGGCCACAGCCACCATATAGGTGCAGCGTCCAGCCATGCGATGACCAGCAACTGAGTGCCGGCGATGGCCATCAATACGACGCCCGTGCGGATCAACGCCAGCTGCGAGAAGCGTGTGACGAGAAAGCGATTGAGTGTCGAACCGGCAAGGATTGACAGGCCGGCACAGGCAAAGATGAGTCCGTATTGCGGGACACTGAAACCATAAATCTCGACAATCAGCGCGGAGGAAACGGCGATAATCGACATATATCCTGCCGGCGGCAAGATCACGAGCAGCAGGCCGAAAATGCTTTGCCGGTGCGAGAAAAATTCGGCGAAGCTGTTCCTGAGTTGGCGCAAGGGGTGTCCGTCCAGTACCGGCACATGCGTTTCGGTCAGATTGGAACGGATCGCAAGCAACATGAGGAATGCAACCACCGCGATCGCGACGAACGGCATGCGCCAGTTCCAGTGTGTCGTGAGTAACGCGCCGATGCTGGGGGCGATGACCGGTGCTGCTGTAAAAATCATCGTCATCAGCGACATGAGCTGCGCGGCCGCCTGGCCCGACGAGACATCTCTTACAATCGCGCGGGACAGGACAATGGCGGATGCAGCGCCGATGCCCTGAATAAATCTTGCGCTGAGCATCAATTCAATGCTGCCTGCCGCGGCAGCTACCGTGGCCGCAACGGCAAAAATACTCATCCCGACATACAACACGGGTAAGCGGCCGATTCGGTCGGATACCAATCCGGCCGGAATTTGCCCAAGCGCCATGCCAGCCATAAAAATGCCGACAATCTGCTGACCATGTGACATGTTGGTGGCAAGCGCCCGTACCATCGACGGGATTGCCGGCAGGCTGATGTCCACGGTGAGTGCTGCCACAGCCGTCAACATGCCGAGCGTCAATACAAAACTGGGCCTGGTGCTGAGTGTTTGCTGTTGTGGCGGCGGCATCTGGAATATCAGTCGGAGGAGCCGCTGCGAATTGCGACGAGCGCAGCAGAATAGGGCGATCCTGCCGGTGAGTAAAGACGAAGCCCGTCGGTCCAAGGATCACCTGCGGCCGCGGATGGTCCTGCACCCCACAGGCTGCTAGCTAAGCGCAAGGCCTTCGATCAGCAACTGCCGGAGCGGTGCGCGGCCCATCCAGTAGCTGAGATCGCGCGGATGTTCGATGTCCCAGATTGCAAGGTCGGCGCGTTTGCCGGTTTCGATCGTGCCCCGGTCGTGCGCGAGACCAAGTGCTTTCGCCGCTTCGCGCGTCGCCCCCGCAAGGCACTCTTCAGGTGTCATCGAAAACAGGCGACTGGCGAGCGCCATGGCAAGCGGCATGGAACACAAGGGTGAAGTGCCGGGGTTGCAATCCGTGGCTATGGCGATCGCTACGCCGTGTTCGCGCAATTGCAGAACGGGTGGCTGCCGGGTTTCTCCGAGCGTGAGATATGCACCTGGCAGCAACACAGCTGTCGTGCCGGCTTTCGCCATTGCGCGAATACCCGCCTCGTTGCTGTATTCGATATGATCCGCCGACAGCGCTTTGAAACGTGCGGCGAGTTCCGCGCCGCCACTGTCACTGAGTTGGTCGGCATGCAATTTGACGCGTAGCCCCTGGTCCTGCGCCGCACGAAACAATTTGGCAACCTGCGGCGCATCGTATGCGATCGTTTCGCAGTAGGCGTCAACTGCATCGGCAAGCTTGTGTTCCACGACCTCGGGAAGCATTTCGTTGATGATCAGGTCAATGTACTGGTCCGCTTTGCCGGCATATTCGGGCGGCACCGTGTGCGCCGCCAGCAGGCTGGTCTGCACCGACAAGCCGGACGCCTGGCCGAGATTGCGCGCCACGCCGAGCATCTTCAGTTCGCTCGCGACAGTAAGGCCATAGCCGGATTTTATTTCGACCGTCGCAACGCCACTCGCAGCCAAGGCACGCAGGCGTCGCAGGCCGTTGTCATACAAGGTATCGATGTCTGCGTCGCGTGTGGCACGCACGGTCGCAAGAATACCGCCGCCACTTTTTGCGAGTTGCTCGTAGCTGACTCCCTGCAGGCGCTGCTCGTATTCCGGCGCACGATCTCCGCCAAATACGAGATGTGTGTGACAGTCGATCAGCGCGGGGGTGACCCAGCAGTCCTTGATTGAGCGAGTCTCCTGCGCTTCTTTTCCGGGCAGTTTATTCATTGGCCCGAGCCAGGCGATCTTGCCATCGGCAATCGCGATCGCGGCCTCTTCGAGCGCGCCGTAGCCCGCGCTGTCGTCACGCATCGTCGCGACGCGCGCGTTGGTAAGTACCAGGTCCCAGTCCGCCATGGCGCCACTTAACCCCAGCGGGCCGGTCAATTGCAACACTGATCTGGCAATCGCCAAATTGCAAAAACCGCGGTACGGGTCTAACCTGTATATACAAGCCAACGAAACGGCAATCGTCCCGTCAATATGAACTCCGTCCACGCGCGCAAAGCCCTGTTGCCCACCGGCTGGGCTGATGACGTACGCCTGCGGATACGCGCCGGGCGTATCGTGCAGCTGGTGCGCGGCGACGCCCCCGGCCCCGGCGATGTCCGCGTGGATTGCCTGATCCCGGGCATCAGTAATTCACACAGCCATGCGTTCCAGCGCGCCCTCGCGGGCTGGACCGAACAGCGCGCAAGTGGGGCGGAGGACAATTTCTGGACCTGGCGCGAACGCATGTACGAATTCGCGGCGGCAATGAACGAGTCGCGCCTCTACGCTGTCGCGCGCCAGGCTTATACCGAGATGCTCCTGAGTGGCTACACCTCGGTGGCTGAATTTCACTACCTGCACCGTGACCCGGATTCGGCTGCACGCGACCCGATGTTTCACGCGCTCTCCCGCGCCGCCGACGATTGTGGCATGCGCCTGACCTACGTGCCGGTCTTGTACGAGCGCGCCGGCTTCGACAACGCACAGCCCGAGGGGGCACAAACCTTGTTTGCGCAGGATCTCGGCAGCTTTCTCAGCCATGTTGAGCGAGCGAGGGATGCGGCCGGTGGCCGGATATCGGTTGGCATCGGGGCGCACAGCATTCGTGCGGTCAGCGCAGAATCGCTGGCAGAGATTGCCGCGGTCGCGAAGACGACCGGCGCACCCATGCATATTCATGTTGCCGAGCAACAACGCGAAGTGGATCAAAGCCTCGCCAGCTACCAGCGCCGGCCCGTGCGTTGGTTGCTGGAGAATTTTTCCGTCGATGAGAACTGGTGCCTCGTGCATGCAACGCACATCGACGATGAGGAAATCACCGCGCTCGCAGCAACCGAGGCGGTCGTCAGCCTCTGCCCGAGTACCGAGGCGAATCTTGGTGATGGACTATTTCCGCTGCGTCGCTTTCTCACCGCTGGCGGCCGGATCTCAATCGGCTCGGACAGCCAGATTACGATCAACCCGTTCGAAGAATTGCGCTGGCTCGAATACGGTCAGCGGCTCAGGGCACAGGCGCGCAATATAGCGGCAATAGACAGCACTTACGTCGGCAGGGAACTGTTCGAACGTGCGGTGGCAGGCGGCGCTCAAGCCTGCGGTCACAGAATGTCGGGCATAACAACGGGCGCTTTCGCCGATTTTGTTTGTTTGTATGGCGGCGATCCGATGCTGGTTGCACATGACGATGCAACACGCATCGACGCCCTGGTATTTTCCGGCTACCGCCTGCCCATCGAACGCGTCATGGTGCAGGGCGAATGGGTCGTCGTTGACGGGCAACATGTTTCCATGGATGAGAGCCGCGCGGCTTACCGCGATGCGGTCGCCGGCCTGATGCCCGCCAAGCCCTTGTCTGCAGGGCAATCCTGATGTCTGCGACCAGCAAGCCGCGCTACCAGCAACTGAAGGATCGCATCATCGGTCAGATTTCAGACGGTGAGTTGCGACCGGGCGATCGCGTTTCCTCCGAAAACCAGCTGGCGCACTCGAGCAAGGTGTCACGCATGACAGCCAATCGTGCGCTGCGCGAACTGACCGATGAGGGCTATGTCGAGCGCATTGCCGGGCGTGGCACCTTCGTATTGGACCGTCGGGCCAGCTCGCATGTGCGCGACGTGCAAAACATTGCGGATGAAATCGCACGGCGTGGCCACCAGCACAGCTGCAGGGTTCTCAGGGCGACCCGCAGGCGCGCTCGCGGCGAACTCGCCAGCGCCCTGGACACCCCGCCCGGTGCCAGCATCTATCATTTGCAGCTCGTGCACTTTGAAAATTCCGTGCCTATCCAGGTCGAAGACCGCGACGTTGTCGCATCGTTTGCGCCTGCGTGTCTCGAACAGGACTTCAGCAGGATCACGCCGAGTGCCTACCTGACCTCGATCTGCCCGTTGCAGGAGGCCGAACAGGTGGTCCGGGCGGAACTCCCCAGGCCCGAGGTACGGGACTGGTTGCAGATGAAAAGCCAGGAGCCCGTACTGGTGGTACTACGGCGCACCTGGGCACGCGGCAGACCGGTAAGCTTCGCTCGCCTGCAACATCCCGGCAGCCGCTACGAGTTGAGCGGCCATTACCGGCCCAATGAATCCGAATTCGCCCAAGCGACCGACGTCGTGCAGCTGGAGGCTCTGAGCAAATGAACAAAAAAACCAAAAGGACACCCACAGCTTCAGCTTCAAAAAGGACACCCACGATAAAAAGGACAGCCACAATCAAGGCAGCTTCAAAAAGGACACCCACGATAAAAAGGACAGCCACAATCAAGGC
>DDIS01000132.1:0-43838 GCA_002338615.1 Proteobacteria bacterium UBA1844
TGCCCAGCTTGAAAAATACGTTTATGCATCTGCAATTCAGTCGTGGAGCCGGCTTGTCGAGTGGAACGCCAATGTAATGACTGTCGGGAAAATAAAGCCCTTAAGGTAGGAGAGCGGGTGCCTACCTTCGGTGAAATCGACAGGCAGGTTCCCAAAATGCGCCCAATAGTGCGTTGCAATGAGCCCGGTGATACCGGCCCACATCCCCCACAAAGCCCAGCGCCTGCCAAATATGACGAGCAGCAAACTGAGAGTAATCACCACACGAAGGATTGATTGTACGTATTCGAATGTCGTATGAGCACTGCTGCCGGCTCCCACATACAGGTCGTAGAGGGTAATTGTGTGGTAGTAAATCAGCAGTCCGGCAAGAACAATAATGACTAAACGCCGGAATAACAGAAACTTGCTGGTCTGCATTACAGGTAGTGAAGTCATTCGAGCATCCGTTTGCAAAGACGCGATGAGGACTGCTTTGGGTCTCAGGCAGAAATTATAATGCCATAAGACTGACCGGCAGGTAAGCGATTCGAAGCAGTCATTCGTGTTTCTCCCTGCCAAACTTCGCCAGTCGGCCGACTGGCGAAGTTGAGCAGGAGGCTGGACGACTGGCTGCTATTCAAAAGCGCTGTCATTCAAAAAGTTCGTTTAGTCGTTGCAGGTCGTGAACGACTTGTAAGCATTACACTGCCGCCGGTCGCCTGGTCTAGGTTATATTTTCCGCTTATGACTCGCTGCGGTCTTTGGCCAACTCCACGATTTATACCGAAATCTGTATATCCTCGCTTGTTATTTATATCCGTTTCGGTCTAGTCTGTCGATGACATTCAGGTTGCTTCCAATTACCTGGTTGGGCAATGCGCGAGATGTGGTTCGCGCCTGGCCGGTCAAGACGAAGCAACGAGCAGGTGATGAGTTTTTCCGCTTGCAGATTGGAAATACCTGTCTCCACTGGCGCACAATGAAGTCAGTGGGGCGCGTATCTGATCAAGTTAGTTGCGCAGACCGGAGGTCGGTTCAGCTATTTCTTCGGCCAAGCGCGCAGGCTTTCGAAGACCGAAATTGATGCGAAGATCGAAGCTGCCTGGTTTTCAATATGGGCCGACTGCAGTAGTTTTCGGCAACACCGAATGCAAGTCAGTTATCGGAAAGAGGGGCCGCTCAAGCGCGATGCTTTTCCGGTAGTGCATTCGACAGGCCGTATTGCTTCGTGTAGTTGCCGGTCGCCCGGTTTACGCTATGATTACCGCTCGTGACCCATTGCGAAAGCTCGCAATTTGAGCGTTAATCTGATCATCCACACTAGCTGTAGCAGGGCCAAATATTGGACGACATTGGGACGTTTAGTGATCTGAATCCTGCCGAAATAGAGTGGTTGGATCGACGACAATCCAATCTACGCGCATATGTCGCAGCGCTACTGCCCGGACGCTCCCATAACTCGATTAACGCAGGCCTATTGGACGAGCTTTGGGTCGCTTGGAAAAGCTCAGCGCTAGGCGACAACGAGGCAATCACAAGCTTTGTTCAGTCTTTCGGCGTTGGCTTTGGACAGCTCTTGGTCGATAACTCCGGATTCGAGTGGGCTATTCTCGCTGACGAATATGGAACTGACTTTGCCGTTCGCGCGTTGCCGGGCACGGCGAATACACGCGTGGCGCCGATCGATTTCGTCCTGAAGCGGTACGACGACGGCATCGATGAGTTCGTAGTCCATGCGATACAAGAAATAGAGGCTATTGTCGCTAAGTCAGCCGACGAATGGAACGACCCAGACGCTGTCTAAAACCGGCTTGGTTGAAGACAGATTACGGGCTGCTTTTTGCCGGGCCCGAGCGTCCAGGTGATAAACTAACGACGGGCTGCTGCTACCCTTACCGGACGGGTCGGGACTTTCGTTGACGAACAAGAAATTCAAGAAGCTCGCGCATGAGTTTAAGTCGCTGGTGCATGGATATGGTGGCTGCTTCGCGACGGACCACGTTACGGTCCAGGGCAGGAAAGTAGGCTATATGTACCGAGAAGAACCGGACGGAGCTTATGACAGCGGCTGGCGGTTCTTTTCAGGTGAAGAGACACAGGAATACGTTGACGATCCGAACAACATCATGGTCTATGACGTCAACACGATCGCCAATTATGACCCAGCTATTATTCCGTATCTCGATTCGCCATACGGAAGTGCGTTTCGCAGACGTGGAAACGACTTTGCCCCGGAGTGACCGCTTGGGATCGCTCCGAGCCCATTGTTTCGTAGTATCATGACGCCCAGTTGCTGCCCCAAACTAGCCAGGGATCGATTTCAGCGATTGATGTCTAAACCCGAAAGCAAAGCCCCTGTCGCTGCACCAGCGCATCTCTCGATTGTGCTTATTGTCGTGCTGCTTTTCCTCTTCCCATTTGTCGCGAAATTCGGGTTTGGCAATGAACTCGGAAAATAGCTTTCCCGATGCCATAGACCCCGACCGCGTCGGCTCGTACCCTGCGAAAGCGAAAGCAGGAGGCGGGTTTGTCTGGGATGCTGTCTTGGAGTACAGGGTTTGGTGCTGCCCGAGATTAGGCCAATCAGTCCACAATCTCTGATTTCATGTCGGCAGACGCGCCGAACAACCGGCTAGACATATTGCGCGGACTGGATTGACCTCATTGTGAATTGTGAGCAACTGCTCATGGCCGGCAGGCATCATGCGCTGGGTGTTGCTAGAATCGGCAGTTGGTGACTCGCAGCAGACGGTCGAGATTGCCGGCAGTCATACAAAACCAAGAACAACAATGGGAGACGAAATGCCAATCCAATCATTTAATAGTGTTAGCGATGGTCTGGAATCAAGCGCTCGAAGCCGCGGCCACTTTATAACAAACACGGATATCGAAGATGAGCAGTTATGGGTTCCGTATGTCGAAGGAGTGTGGATTCAGCCTTGTTGCTTCAATGTCACGTCAGGAGGATTCAGCGTCTTGTTGAAGGGATTGCCCGGAGCACAACTTGGTGTTCATTATCACGTAGGTACTGTGCGCGGTTACACGTTACAGGGCCACTGGCGCTACTTGGAACATGACTGGGTTGCAAAGCCTGGAACCTTTATTTATGAACCTGCGGGCGAAGCGCACACTCTGGTCGTGACAGACGACTCGCCGGAGCCGGCTATCATCATGTTCATGGTCGAGGGCGGTCTGATCTATCTGGATAAGCCCGTCGATGGAAAATTTGCTGCTTATGAAGATGGGTTTTCGGCGCTGGAATTCTGCCGGAACTACTATCGTAATGCGGGTCTCGACGTGAAACAGCTCGACGCGCTGATTCGATAGGATCTGTGGTCGTTCGTTTGAACGCAATGACGGAAACAAAACGACCGGGCTTGCAGCTGCCAATCGTCGTGTGATGAACTGCCAACGTGAGCGCAAATACTCGATTTTTTTGGTTGTTGGCGGGCCTGGCCGCAGTCGCCATAGGCGCCCTTGGCGTGGTGCTGCCTCTGTTGCCGACGACGCCGTTCCTGTTGGTCGCCGCTTTTGCGTTCGCCCGATCCTCAGATCGGCTGAATAGTTGGTTGCGAGAACACCGTGCTTTCGGGCCCTTGATCGACAACTGGCACCGTGACGGCAGCATTGACCGCAAGACGAAGCAGACGGCGATCATTGTCATGATCGCGACACCGCTAGTCACGTGGCTGCTTGATGCGCCTTTGTGGGTCCTGGCGTGTCAGATAGTCGTCTTGAGTGCGGCGGCCATCTTCATTCTGACCCGCCCCTCGCCGAGTGAGTACCGTCGCCAGCACTGCCGACGCGGCTGATTCTCAAGGTGGGCAATCCTCCCCGTCTGCAATCCTCTTTTTGATCTGGCGCAGCCAACGTCGTGCACACGCAAACTCTATTGCAAGAATAGAGAGGCCGAGCGGAACTACCAGGATCGCAGGTCCGGGCAGGAGCATCATCGCCACTCCAATCAAGAGTACCGAAGACCCCAACAGCAAAATGACACCCCGGCGAGCTTGCCTGTAAGACGTGGTCACTAGTTTTTCGAGATCGGCAGCCAGCGGAGATAGTAGCGCAGAGCTGTCTTTTACAGACATCATCGAAGCGATAACGCCCACCGACAAAATGCCGCCAATAATTGCCAGTGATACCAGGTTCGGTATCGGGTAATGGTGAATCAAAATCATCTTTACACCGATAAACGCAAGCAAGAAAACCAAGCTTAGCTTCAGGTAACGGAACTTCTCCATGAGTCCCGCCAGCACAAAGTACAAGGATCGCAAGCCAAGAATAGCGAACACGTTTGACGTAAAGACGATGAATGGATCTCGTGTGATTGCAAAGATCGCCGGAATCGAGTCGATGGCGAACATGACATCGCTTGTTTCAACAAGAACCAGTGCAAGAAAAAGCGGCGTTGCGGTACGCACGCCGTCTAATCGGACAAAAAACCGACTGCCATGAAACTCCGTAGTAACCGGATACGCACGTCGCACCATCCGTACCACCGCGTTTTCCTCCAACGCGGTGTTATCGTGCGGCACGACAAGCATGGTAGCAGCAGAATATAGCAGCAGCGCTCCGAGCAGGTAGACGACCCAGTCAAACCGCTCAATTATCACCACTCCGCCGAGAATCATGGCGCCGCGCAGAATGACAGCAGCAAGAATCCCCCAGAAAAGAACCCTGTGCTGTTGGGCCAGAGGCACCTGGAAGTGCACGAATACCATCGCAATGACAAAAATGTTGTCTACAGATAGTGACTTTTCGACCAGGTAGCCCGTGAAATATTGAAGTGCAGCCTCTGCGCCGGTTAGTTGCTCCGTGTCCATGTCCCAACCGGACGGATTGAGTTCGTAGAGGTAGTAAATTGCAATGTTAAAGATCAGTGCGAGAGTGACCCAAACTGCAGTCCACCCCAGCGCTTCAGGCAGAGTAACGACGTGCGCTTTCTTGTGGAAAACCCCGAGATCCAAAGTGACAACGACGGCGATCAACAGCAAAAAGCTGACCCAGACAAGTGTGGTGAATGAAAGAATCAAGGTCTGTTAGTTTTCTGCGTGCGATGGAACCACAATACCCGCTATTGGATCTGCACTTTCTAAGATCAACACCAGGAGGACTAATCGGGAGATCCTACTCGCATTTCTGCGCCACACCAATGCAAAGCGGACATATAGGTTCAAAAAAATCGCGCGTGTTACGCGATTGATTTTCCATTAATATCGGGTTAGTCGGCACTTCAACTAAGCCGTGGCTGAGAGGCAGAGCGCATGGACCAAACCGTCATCTTCCAACCATTCGTCGCGACTATGATTCTTACGCTGGCGGTGTGGCTTTACATGTACACCCGCCGCCTACGGTTCATCTTCTCAAGTGGCCTCGACCCGAAGCAGATGACACCACTTGAACTCGCCCGATTGTCTCCGCCTCAGGTGTCCAACCCATCCGACAACCTGAAGAACCTGTTCGAGCTGCCCACGATCTTTTACGCCTTGGCTCTCTACCTGTTCGCGACCGGCCAGGTTGATGGGGTGTATGTGAGCGCGGGGTGGGGGTTTTTCCTGTTCCGGGCGATGCATAGCATCGTGCATTGCACGTTTAACTTCATTCCCCTGAGGTTTGTCCTTTACATAGTTTCCGCGGTGGCACTTTGGTTTATGGTTTTGAGGGCCGCCATTGCTGCCATTTAGTAACGACCTCGGGAACAGCGAGGATACTTCGCCTATCCTGCTGATCCAATGCAACCGGTCGCAAAGCGGTCGCAAAGAAAGACGTAATAACATGTAGTACTACGCCCCTACTCGTCAGGTAACTGCTATACGGACGGTCTATTCTGCTCTATGTGTATATTCGAACTCAAGGTCCCCCCAGTCGCAGTTGTTCTGGTATTCGCTATCTTTATGTGGGCCGCATCCACGGTCATTCCGGCTGCGTCGTTCCCCCTACCCGGCGCTTTAATCATCGCGTTTACCTTCGCATTTGTTGGTGGTGGCATTGCAGCCGCTGGTGTATGGGCTTTCCGGCAGCACCACACGACGCTAAATCCAATGAAACCGGAGACGGCGTCTTCAATCGTGACTGCTGGCATCTACCGCGTTACCAGGAACCCGATGTACCTGGGCCTTGCATTGGCACTTGTCGGGTGGGCGATGTACCTGGCGAATCTTGCTGCGCTGTTAATCGTTCCGGCGTTCGTGGCGTACATGACGCAATTCCAGATCAAGCCCGAGGAGCGCGCGTTGCTGGCAAAGTTCGGGCCTGACTTCGCCACCTACATGGCAGCGGTGCGCAGGTGGATATGAATGTCACCTGACGAATTGAGCTTACTGGCTGCACGAATAAGCACCAGCGAGTGACCGGCAATGAACGTACTGAGATGGTCGAGCCGCTGGAATTGTCACCTGACGCCCGTATGGCGACATGCAAGACTTTGCCAAGAATGTCGCCAGCAGAACCAGAGAATGCTGCATAGAGCGTTGGGTCTTCTTTGGGACAAGATGTGAGGCAAAGGGGCTGTGCGATATCTTTGGAATTTTTTTAGGTAGCTAAAGCTTATGAAATGGCGGAGAGGGGGTCTGGGTTTTTGACGTCCGTGAAGATTCGGTAATGTCCAAAATTTGACATAGAAGCAATGACTTAGCGACACTCGTCGTCCAATTTAAACCGAAGATATGCGCCCCGATCCACGAAATTTTGTGGGCTATTTTGTGGGCTGCGTATGCAAACGACGACGTGAAGGTGGCGACCCTCTGGCTGATCGTCGAAAGTCCGTCAAGTCGGTCCCGACGTTTCGAGAAGCGGCGACCATCGTCCATGCCGAATACTCCAAGACCTGGCGGAATAAGAAACACGCCGCTCAGTGGATCAGGACGCTGGAAACCTTCGCCTATCCGCATGTCGGGAACGTGCCAATTGATGAAATTGGCACTGCAGAAACCCTGGCCGTCCTGTCCCCCATTTGGCTGAAGAGACCTGAAACGGCGCGGCGCGTGAGACAGCGCATAGGTACGGTATTTGACTGGGCCAAGGCATATGGCCATCGGACTGACGAAAACCCGATACGCAGCGTTTCAAAAGGTCTGCCGCAACAACCACGGACAGAGCGACATCACGCGGCCCTGCCCTACGCTGAGTTGCCTGATTTCCTGGTGGAGCTGAGAGATTGCAATTCCGGCAGCAGCGCTGCACTGGCACTCGAGTTCCTGATTCTCACGGCCACAAGAACTAACGAAGTGCTTCGCGCGACCTGGAAGGAGATAGACATCAATGAAGGGCTCTGGACAATTTCGGAAGAACGAATGAAGGCCAAGCGGGAATTTCGTGTACCGCTGTCGATGCGCGCGATAGAAGTACTGCACGAAGCGTCGAAATCGACCGATGCCAATGGTTACGTTTTTTCTGGGCGTCGAGACCGTGAGCCATTATCTCAAATGGCTTTGCTGATGCTCCTCAAACGAATGAACAAGTCATTCACAACGCACGGTTTCCGCTCGACCTTTCGGGATTGGGCGGCAGAGCGCACGAATTTCTCTCGAGAAATATGTGAATCGGCATTGGCACATGTCGTCAAAGACAAAACTGCGGCCGCCTATCTGCGAACGGACCAATTTGCCAAGCGACGAAAGCTAATGGATGCCGGGGCGACTTTTGCTCAAACGACTTCGAAAGCCAAGGTCCTGAAACTTGGGGGCGGGGGCTAGATGCGCGGGGAGTGAGCTCGGGTATATATTGTGCAGCGCTACAGGGTTTTTAGACGGCCTCGGCCAGGAGAAGATACGATAGCAGGCGCGCATCGAGTTGCTCAATCACGGCCGTCAGTTGGTGGAAACAGGTCTGGGAAGTTCGTTCCGAATTTTGGTTCTTCACAGCAGAAAACCGACCATACCTTGAAGTCCGAGTAATAGCTTACTGAGCCCCAGTACTCTTCGGATTCACCCAGAAGAATGGCTACTTCGTATGTATGCCAGCGATACCCGTAATCTTTAAACTCAAGCCTTCCGATTTCTTCACTGTTGTCAGCTATGCGTTTGGCGATTCTGGTGGTCTCTTCGCCCTCACCGAACACATCTGTTGTGCTCAACGAGACGTTGCCCTGTACTTCAGTGGACCCAACCAAAGTAAGAGCGGTTAGGAACTTGGAACGCGCCTCCCGCTCCCACCAATAAAAATAAGCATTAGGTAATACGGCGACAATGAAGAAATAGACAACCAGCAGGACTGCGAGCGACCGAAAGAATGCCCTGCCCATATTCGATTGATTGCTCTCTATTCGAATGGAAGCGCCAACAAAAAAACCGACATGACCGCAAATCAATGAGGGAACTATGGCCGGAGCACCGGAAATATAGAATCCAAAAAGATGGTGGACAGTACGTCTGCCGTCGTCAAACTCCAGAAAAACGTATACAAACCATGCGGAAGCGACTACCAAGAAAAGTGTCTTGTAAAAGCGGCCATCGGTAAAGAAGCCGAGAAAAACACCGACGGTGAAGGTCAATATGCCCCAATAAATCGAGAGCCCTAAGGAAGGATTCAATTGAGCTTCAACGACAAATGTAAAATATGCGTCCTCAAAGAAGAAAAAGCCGACTGCCAAAACGAATGCGGCCAGGGAGGACGGAACAAGCACCCTCAGGACATCTTTGGCAATTGGGTTTATGGAATACATTGATGCGGATCAGTGACAGCCTGATCGACATTGGTGTAGTACACATCGTCAGCACGTATGTGAAACAGCCCCAAGCGTTCCCGTGTAAAAACGCCAGAAATCTCGACGTACCCATCTTCACAGTTCAAGAGTCTCTCGCTGTCGTCCGAATTCGACGCGTACACATCGAATTGAAGCGTTCGTTCACTCAGCTCCGCCGACTCCTTGTCAAAATATAGCTTTGTGGATCTCTCGTCGTTTACAAGATACCCGGATACCACTATCGAATCGTCTTGGTAACCGACCGGATGGAGCCGGAGATCCATGACGTTTAGGGATGTCCATGCATAGTTGTTATAATAGTCAGAGGCGGCAAGTGCGATCATCGCACCAAGAATCCCACCGAAAAAGCCCGCCAGGAGCGGAGTAGCTCGCTTGAGTGGAGTGTCCCGCGACTCAGTCATTTGCACTTCTCCTCGGTCAGCGTGAACATCTCCTTCGGGGCCGTCAGTTTAACGCACATTTTGCGAACGTCGGCTATCGATGGCAAAGCTGAATGCCACATTTTCTCGCGCCATGGGTCGCCTGGCGACCAGATGCGGCCGTTCACTTTTGGAGTATGGGTGCATTTCTACGCGCATATATATAGCTTGCAAGTTCGTGCGCGCGCTTGTTTCATTGAGGCTATGCGGTGGCAGGTACAAGTCAACGAACCCGAAGGTGACGTGCTAGGCGAGACTCTCGCGGCAGTGGGCTTCACATTGGCCGGCGGCAGGCTCTCCGGTGAGCCGTTTGAGGCGCTCGACCATCCACAAGCTGTCTCCACACTCGCGCACGATCTCGCCCAAAAGGTGCGGGAGATAGGGCGACTGACGGATATAGAGATCGGGTTCTGGGCTGGGCCGGTATTCGAATTAGACGAGAACGGCGATCAGGTCTCCTGAGCATGCCATCGTGCCGATCACGGGCGTAGCGGCGCTGGCGTTAGCGGGCTTCCCGGCGACGATCACGAATTCGTCAATCTCTCCTGAAGAGCGCGCCAAGAACGAGCGTCGCGAGCAGACCGAAAAAGCATCGGAAATTTTGCGCGCGATGATGACGAGCGAGCGCGTCTACACGGTCATGACGCTTCTTGACGGTGAGCCACGACCGTTCGACATGTGGAAGGCATGGGAGTTGATGCGAGACGACGTGACGGTTGATGGGAACGAATTTTGGCGATTCCGTAAGGCGACGAACGATCCCAGAATCGGGGGCGGAGCGGCGCGTCACGCACTCCCAGAAGGCGATCTCCCGGATGATCCGATGTCCGTGCCCGACGCGGTGATATTCATTCGTGAGATCGTCGCTAGGTGGATCAAAGAAATAGCACGCCGGGAACAATCACCACGACCCGCAAGCGACACCCAGTAAAGAGCCTCTTGACCGACTGCTTCACGCCTTGAGTCACTCAGTCAAGCGGTTTTTGCCGTTTTGAGCAAGGGCGACTGGCAGCTACGCGAAGCGATGCGGCCTGCCGAATACACTACCGAAAAAACATCGCGCTTGAGCGTCTCCTCTTTCCAATAGCTGACTTGCATTCTGTGTTGCCGAAAACTACTGCAGCGGGCCAAAAGCGGCCCTACACGTCAACTATCGTAATGGTCGAGCCAGTAGGAATTTCTGCGGGAGAGAGGCTCTTAAATAACATCGCCAATACTTCCCCGGGCGGGACCTTTCGAGCGGCTTCTATGGATGCTCTTGCAGTAATTCGTCGCCCTGTTGGTGTAGTGATTTCAACATTTCGGACGCCGAGTGGAAGGATGATTGGCGGATCGCCTTCAAAGAATACTGCTGTGCCTTGCGCAGTGATCTCATTTGTCTGAGCGACGACAAATTCTTGCTTGGTCTCAAGATTCATAATGCGAAAGCACCTTCGTTCGACCGGCCGCAATGCGTCAACTTCTGCCCCTTTGTCCAGTACATTTTTGGACACACGAACGGCAGAAGAGCGTACGTCACCGGACGCTCGCTCAGCATTGTTATACGTCAAGTTGGCCTGACGTTTCCAGCCTCAATCCATGTCGCGATTTTGCAACCTGGTCCGAGGGCGTCCACGACGACGCCACTCGGCTTCGTTTCTTTCTGCCTGGTGCAAACACTGGGTCAGTGTTTCTGACACCCTAGGAGCCGAAGCTCGGTCGGGCCGCTTTATGCAGAGTCGTCTCGGGACACCAATCCCGTCAACCGCTTAATGCCGGGTTGCTGGCGACCGCGATGTGCTTCGTAGAGCAGGGATCGGGTGTAGAGCGAGTGTGGCCTTTGGGGCCGAGTGTGAATATGGGCGTAGTTCCCTCCTTGTAGTGAATTACAGGACGATGTGTCCGGTGGTTAGAAAGCTGATCTATTCAAGATCGATCAGCCGTATCGCAAGAAGCGATGGTTGCCGCAAGAGCCGCTGCGGTGGGCGGATAAAATCGGTACTAATAGCCTGTTTACGAACAGATCCCCCGCAATATTCTCAACAAGCATGCACGGAGCCGTTGTGGTTCTTCAGTTCGCTGCCCGCGTCCCTACCCCGCTTACGCTCGGTAGGGACGCGGGCGTTGATGGCCTGTTCGTTACCAGGCAGTGCGCTTTCCGCATATTTCGCGCCGTGCCAGGGCGTCATTCTGAACAATCGTTCTCGGCAATCGTCCTCGCGAAAAAAACAGTGTGCTCGTATGTAAGCGTTCGGTTTATCGTTGTCAAGCGTAAAGGTCGACGGGCGTCTGCAGGGACTATTGAAATTGCGGGAAATTCAATTCTGAAAGCTCTGCACGGGCGGCCCAAAAGTCACGCTATTGATGGGTTAGCCGTGCGCAATTTTTGGAGCCAAAAGCGCTGTTGGAGGCTGAATTTTTGTGGGCTATTTTGTGGGCTATCGAGTAAGGCTGAGACATTTTATTTATATATTTCAACTACTTATGTCGGTAGGTGGCGGAGAGGGGGGGATTCGAACCCCCGGTACGGTATTACCGTACACTCGCTTTCCAGGCGAGCACCTTAAACCACTCAGCCACCTCTCCGATATTCTTTAAGAACGTCCTACTCGGACGAATCGCTTTCGTCGTCTTTGTTGTCTTCAGATGCCTTGTCGCCGGTGCCCTGGGAGAACGTTCCCGGCGGCAGATCAAGGCACGGTGAACCTGCCGGTCGTGGTGGCTGGGGTGACGGCTCCGGCAACGGAATTTCCTTCAAAGGGTCGAGCTGGGTCAGGCCTTCCGGCGCTAAGATGCGCTTGCCATCCACCGCGGCTTTGTAACGTTGCGGTTCGTCGCAGGCGAGCGATGGTGTACCGCCGCAAGCGGTCAGCCCGACACACAGCAGCAGCATCAGCAGAATTCCCGTTCTTTCCATAGCCACCTTCGTATTCATTGAGTCTTCGTGACGCCGGCTTCGGCGAGCGCAGCGCGCATTTGTTCGTGGTACTGCGCGCTGTACGGGGTTAGTGGCAGCCGGATACCTGCACCAATCATACCCATCTGCTCGAGCGCCCATTTGACCGGAATCGGGTTCGACTCAATAAACAGCGCCTTGTTCAAGGCTTGCAATGTGGCATCCAGTTTCTCGGCCGCAGCTGTCTCGCCTTCGCGTACGAGACGGCAAAGTCGCGACATCGCCGCCGGCACGACGTTGCCACTGACCGTCACGACGCCGTGCCCGCCCTGCTTCAGAAACGACAGCACGGTGAAATCATCGCCGCTGTACAAGCGAAACGATGCATCCACCCGTTCCTGTATCTCTCGCAGGCGCTCGATACTGCCGGTTGCCTCCTTGAGGCCAAAAATATTCTCGTGCGGCGCAAGCCTCGCGACCGTGTCCGGCAACAGGTCCGCGACGGTGCGGCCCGGGACGTTGTACAGCATGACGGGCTTGGGTACGGCGTCTGCGATGCTCGAAAAATGCCGGTACAGACCTTCCTGGACCGGCTTGTTGTAATACGGCACCACCAGCAGGTAACCGTCTATGCCACACGCGCCTACCTCGAGTGACAATTGCAATGTTTGCGCCGTGGAGTTCGAACCGGTGCCGGCAATCACTGGCAACCGTCCATCCACCAACTGCACGGCGCGGCGAATCAGGTCCGCGTGCTCGGCCGCTGACAGCGTCGCCGACTCACCGGTCGTACCTGCGATTACCAGTCCGTCCGTGCCTTGCTCGATATGAAACTCGATCAGGCCCTTGAGAGCGGCATAATCGACCCGATTATTAGCATCGAAGGGTGTCACGAGCGCAACGATGCTACCTGTCAGCTCCATCGGCTCCACTTTGTACGCGTTGTCATCGCTAACTCTCGCCATAAATAAGGCGGCGATGTTACTGTTCGCGCTCGGCGCTGGCAAGGCGCACAGCGGGTTTGCTCACATTATGAATAGCAGTTCCAGATAAATGGCCCAACTTATTGTTTTATCAGCTATTGGTACAGACCGTACTGGCGTTGTACAGGATATCAGCAAAGTCATCTTGAGCTGCGGCGGCAATATCGAGGAAAGCCGCATGACCACACTCGGCACTGAGTTTGCGGTGCTGATGCTGGTTTCCGGCAAATGGCACACGCTCAATCGACTCGAGCGCGGACTCGAAAAACTGACTGAAGATGGCGACCTGAGCTTCTCGATAAGAAAGACCGCGGAGCGCGAAGTGCGCGACGATTGCATGCCATATGCGATCGACGTTGTCTGCCTGGACCAGCAAGGCATCGTGTTCGGCCTCGCCAATTTCTTTGCCTCGCGCAACATTGAGATCGCCGATGTCGCCACGCGGCGCTATGCGGCCGCGCATACGGGCGCGCCTATGTTTGCAATACAGATGGCGATCAGCGTGCCCTCCTCCGTAAACCTTGCGCTCCTGCGTGATGATTTTGCGGAAATGTGCGACCGGCTGAATCTCGACGCCATACTCGACCCCGTCAAGGCGTGATGCCGCGACCGAACGGAGAACAGACATGAGTGGACCCAAATTGAATCGTGTCGTGGCGGATTTTTCCGCTGCGGCTACCGGCGACAGGAAAATACGTCTGAAGGATCTCAGGGGTCAGAACGTCGTGCTCTATTTTTATCCAAAAGACAGCACACCGGGCTGCACCCTCGAAGGGCAGGACTTCCGCGACCTGCACACCAAGTTTCGTCGCCAGAATACTGTCATCCTGGGTATCTCGCGCGACAGCCTTGCCTCGCATGAGAAATTCAAGGCGAAACACGAGTTTCCTTTTGAATTGCTTTCGGACCCCGACGAAAAACTGTGCCGGCAATTTGACGTCATCAAGGAAAAGTCGCTGTATGGACGCAAGTTTCTCGGGATCGAGCGCAGTACCTTCCTGCTCGACAAGGACGGCAAACTGCGTGCCGAATGGCGCAAAGTCAAGGTCAAAGGACATGCCGAAGAAGTACTTGCCGCGGTCCGGGAATTGCCAAAATAGGCGCCGTACGACCAATATATTTCAAAGACTTATGGGAAATGGCCGCGTTTCACCCTGCCTGACGGTTATGATTGGCAGGAACGTACGCCGCCCGCATAAGTCGGATTAGCCATGACAATCACACTCCGAAAACGACTGCTCGCCCTGCTGGCCCCGGCCGTGCTGGTTTACGCCAGTGGTGCCGGCGCGGACGACATCAAGTTGCCCGACATGGGTAGCCCGGCGGATGCCGTGCTGTCGAAATCGGAAGAGAACCGCTTTGGCCGCGCGATCATGGCCGAAATCCGCCGCAGCGGCCAGGTTGTGGAAGACCCGGTCGTGAACGAATACATCAACGAAATTGGACACCGCCTCGCCGCGCAGGTGAACGATGGTGACCACAGTTTTGAGTTCTTCGTTATCAAGGATGAGCGCATAAATGCCTTTGCGTTACCGGGGGGTTACATCGGCGTGCACACGGGCCTGCTCGAAGCCACCCGTAATGAAGACGAACTTGCCGGTGTACTCGCGCACGAAATCGCACACGTCACGCAACGCCATATCGCCCGTTCCATTCATGCGAACCAGCGACAGAGCCTGGTCTCCACGGCATTAATGCTCGGTGCGCTGGTTGCGGGCGTAGCTGGTGCAGGCTCGGATGTTGTTCAAGCCGGTATGGCCGTATCCCAGGGTACCGCCGTGCAAAGCCAGATCAATTTCACGCGCAGTCACGAGTACGAGGCAGACCGCATTGGCATCGCCGCATTGAACGATGCCGGGTTTGACCCGCATGGCATGGCATCGTTTTTCGAAGTCATGGCTCGCCTGCAACCGGCTTCGCCGGAGTTGCGCGCACCCGAGTTTCTGCGAACCCACCCCGTCACAACTGCACGCATTGCAGAAGCCAGTAGCCGAGCTCAGGCCTATCCGCGGCGCATGAGTAGTGATTCGATTGGCTATGGCATCGCCCGCGCGCGAACGGCAGTTGAGCGCTTCGGCACGCCGGACGCGGCGGTGGCCTATTTCGAGCGACGTGACTATGACAAGCAAACCGATGTCGAGCGCTATGGCCGGGCCTTCGCTTATCAACGCGCCGGCAGATCGCTCGAAGCAAACAGGATTTTCCAGGAGCTGGTTGACAAGAACCCAGCGGTGATTGCGTACTACATTGGTCTCGGTGAAACGCAGATCGACCTTGAAGACTACGCGGCAGGTTCGGCGACGTTCGAGCGGGCTGTCGAGTTATTCCCCCGCAATGTGCCGCTGATCATCGAATACGGCGAACACCTGCTACGCCTTGGCCAGGCGGAGCGCGCCCACCAGTTGCTGCTGGACTTGATGAACAATGTCCCACCAACCCCTGAACAGGTACGCCTGATTGCACGCGCGGCAAACGAAGCTGGCGATGCGGCGGAGTCTTTGTATTACATGTCCGAGTACCAGCTCATGACTGGTGACCTGGTCGGCGGCATTCGTTACTTGCAACGAGCGCTCGCCCTGCCGGAGTTACAGGAGATCCAGCGCATACGCTTTGAAGCCCGTATCAATTTTATCCGCGACTACATGAGCGAAGAACAGTTGCGACAAATGCAAAGCGCTACGCGCGCCCAGTCACTGGTTTCGAATGCAAACTAGCAGCGCTGGCCGTGGCTCCCTGATACTGGCAATAGTCCTGTTGCTTGGTGGCTGCGCGACTCAGCAGTCCACACGGGTATCGTACGACCCCTGGGAGCCACTCAACCGCGCCCTGTTCGAAGTCAATGACGTTGGCGACCACTATGTACTGAAACCGGTCGCGAAAGGCTACAAGTGGCTGTTACCGTCGTTTATCCGCAGGGGTGTCACGAACTTCTCACAGAACCTGACCGCACCCGGCTCCGCCATCAATCATTTTTTACAGGGCAAACCAAAAAGCGGCTTCGGGGAGCTCACACGTTTCTTGTTCAACAGCACGATAGGCATCGGTGGCCTGATCGACGTTTCGGCCCACGCCGGACTGGAACGCGATGAAGAGGATTTCGGGCAGACCTTTGCTGTCTGGGGGGCGCCGGCCGGACCCTATGTCGTCATACCTTTCCTGGGGCCGCGCACCCTGCGCGATGCGCTCGCCATTCCTTTGAATTTCCTTGCCGATCCTCTTTGGCACTACGACGTCAAATCGGTTCGCAATCCGCTGTATGTTTTGCGTCTCATCAACCTGCGCGCCAACCTGCTCAGCGCAGAAGCATTCATCAAGGATTCAAAGGATCCGTACGTCACAATTCGTGAGTCTTACCTTCAGAACCGGAATTACCAGATTTACGACGGCGACCCGCCAATCGACGACGATTTTTACGATGGCTTCGAGGATGACTTCCAGGACGATGAAGAGTCCGCCCCCGACGATGCGACCAACTAGCCCGGGTTGCGCTTGCCAGCCACTCCACAATAGTTCTAAGGATTTCGCGGTCACTGCCGATACCGGGTAGTGAGGGCCAGTCACCGCAATATATCGCTGTGACCGGCACAGACGCAGACGGGACGGTCGCCGCAAACTGAATTGAGCTGGATATGGCTGAAAAACGGAAGCAGAGGATCGGCCGCTACGAAGTGCTGCGGTCCATCGGGCATGGCTCCCAGGGGTATGTTTACCTGGCACACGACCCAACGCTCGATCGACCTGTCGCGATCAAGGTACTTACAGCTTGCGATTCGGGGCTGAATCGCCTGACCGAAGACGGGTTCTCACACGAGGCACGCATATCGAGCAGGCTGCGGCATCCAAACATAGTTCCGATCTTTGATGCAGGTGAATGCGCGGCCGGTCCTTTCCTCGTATTCGAGTATGTTGAGGGCAAACCGCTGTCACAGTCGCTGAAAGATCGCGGCCCCTTGTCGGTAAGAGAAGCCGTTCCTTTATTCAGCGCTATTTTGCAGGGCGTAGCTACCGCACACGCGGCCGATATTGTTCATCTGGATCTCAGCCCGCGGAACATCCTCGTTGACCGTGACAACCGGCCGCGCGTCATGGACTTTGGGCTTGCGCAATATGTAAGTCTCGCGAGACCGCCGGAAGAATATGCAACCGGCACCTTGCGGTACATGGCACCAGAGCACTTTCGTTGCCAGCCGCTCGGAACATGGACCGATGTCTTCGCGCTGGGAAGTTCGTTCTTCGAAATTGTGACAGGCGAACGAGCGATGAAGGGGGAGTCGATACAGGAAATTCAGGCAATGATTATTGCCGGAAAGGTCGATTTTGCGGCATTGAAAAGCATTGAACATGGTGAGGAATTTGCACGCTTCCTGGTCGGCGCGCTGGAGAAATCTCGCGATGGCCGCTATGCAAATGCGTCCGACATGAAACAGGCCTTCGATCTCTTTCTGGAGCAGTCCGGACTGGCCGGAAAATCCGATATGAACGGCTCCGGACACGGCACGATAGATTTCCTGTTGCGGCGCATGCAGCGAACCGGAGATTTCCCGACAATTTCACGTACGTTGTCCGATATCAACCGGCTGACCAGCGACGACAGCTCCGCAGATGCGGACAAGCTCGCCAATGTCATCCTGCGCGACTTTGCATTGACCAGCAAGCTGTTGAAACTCGTGAATTCCGCGTTCTACGGCGTGCGGGCGTCGGAGATCACCAATATTTCGCAAGCCGTGGTTTTGCTGGGTGCCGAAAAGGTACGCATGACCGCCAATAGCCTGACCTTCTTCGGACAGATGAAGGGCGATTCCGCCATTCTCAAAGATTCCATGATCAAGTCGTTCTTAAGTGGGCTGCTTGCCAGGCATCTGGCAACGCGCGACAAGCTGCCAGTCGCGGAAGAGGCCTTCATTTGTGGAATGTGCCAGAACCTGGGTGAAAACCTCGTCATCTTTTACTTCCCGGATGAGCACGACGATATTTGCGAACTCCAAGCGAGCAGCAAACTCGAAAAGTTGGCAGCGGCACGAGGAGTTCTCGGCGTAAGCTATGCCGAATTGGGCGCCGCAGTTGCCAAGACCTGGAACCTGCCCCCGTCTATAGCGGATGCCATTCGTGGAGTGCCACCGGGCGCTCTCAAGCCGCCGAAGAATGATGGCGAAAAACTACGGGATATCGCCGTTTTCACAAACGAACTTTGCGACGTATTCTTCCATTGCGATGGCGTCGACGCAGACAGCGTGGTTGCCGCGCTCTCGGAACGCTTTAGCGCAAGTATCGCAGTGAATGCCGCATACTGTAGAAAGCTGATGACAGCTGGTCTCGAGCGTTTGAAACTTTACGCACCGGTGTTTGAAGTAAACGTTTCCAAAAGCGCGTATTGCAAGGCCTTGCAGAAATGGGCTGATGCGGGGCAGCAGCCTGAAGACCTCGCCGTAGGCGTACCTTCAGATCGCGCCGTCGGCTAAGGGCAGCCGCCTTATCCGCTGGCTTATGACCGGGCGGCAAATCCAGCCCATGCAGACCTTGGACTAGCTCTCCGCTATCTCGGGCGCGTCGATAAATCCCGCCCAGCGCTCGCCGCGATTCAATAGCTGATCGACTTCGGTCGTCTTCGCAATTGCCAAAATGCGTTCGGGCATGCCCAGAAAGCGGATTTCGCGCACAGTGTGAATTGCCCAGGTAATCCACTCCAGCAACAGTGCGAGGCCGGCTGAATCGGCCCTGGTGACGCCCGACAGGTCAACCTCGATGCGGGTATGCTCTTCGAACAGATCTTCGCTTGCGCGAAGGATCCCCTCGGCGGTTGCGAAGGTCATCTGGCCACTGAGCTTGAAGCAGCCGTTGCCCGCATCCTCTAACTCGAAATCACTCATCGCTGGTGATACCAGCTTCGGACTCATACCGGGAAATTACCTGCTCGAGGCTGGTGGAACTGATCTCTGAATCCAGCTCGGCACGAAAATTTCTTACGTAGGAAATTCCTTCGATGGTCACATCAAATATCTTCCAGCCCGAATCGCGTTTCACCAACCCGTAGTTAACCGGAACCTTGTTACCGTTTTCGAGTTCCACGATGGTGCGCACGGTCGTGCGCGGTTTACTCGGATCGCCGCGGTAGGCAAGAATTTCCACCTTGTCCTGATCGAAGTCCTTCACGCCATCCGAATACTTCCGCACCATCGCCTGGTAAAACGCATTGATAAAGCGCTCGCGTTGCTCCGGACTCGCATCGCGCCAGTGTCTGCCCAGCACCAACTGCGCCGCATATTTGCTGTCGAAT
Source organism: Proteobacteria bacterium UBA1844 (assembly GCA_002338615.1). GTDB lineage: Bacteria > Pseudomonadota > Gammaproteobacteria > Steroidobacterales > Woeseiaceae > UBA1847. Next base: position 19,241 of record DDIS01000132.1, read on the forward strand.
CGCGGCAGTAATACTTTGTCGATAACAGCTTTGAGCGCGACCACATCGTTTGCCAGTTCCTCCTGGCGGCCATCGAAGGCTGCGGCAAGCTCAGCCACGGCTGATTCGATGACATCATTCGGCGAATCATCCGCTGCTGCAGGAATAGCCAGTGACATCAGGCAAACGATAAGAACCGCGCGCATTGGCAGACAACTGCTTGTTCTGACTGTTTGCAATTTAATACTCCTTTAGTCCTTGCTGCTGCCACCGCCGACAAGAAACTTGCCGATCAGGTTTTCGAGTACGACGGCGGATTGTGTAAACATTATTTCACTGCCGTTCTCAAGGTAGGTGTCGGAACCGCCCGCCTGCAACCCGATATACTGGCTGCCCAGCAAGCCCGCTGTCAGCACACTCGCATCCGAATCGTCGGGAATCGTCGCATAGCGGCTGTCAATCGATAGAGTCACGACCGCGTTCAGCAGCTTCGGGTCAAATTCAATCCTCGTGACCCGCCCTATCGTAACACCGGCCATTGAGACCGGCGCTCTCGGTTTCAAACTGCCGACATTGTCAAAGCGCGCCTTGACGACGTACACCTGTCTGGCCGCGAAATCGTCACCGCCAGTGGCCTGGGTCGTCAGGAAAAACAGGGCGCCGATGCCTAGCAGGGCAAACAGGCCGGTCCCTAGTTCGACTGCTCGTGTCTTTCTCATATCAGTTCCTTAAAAACGCTGCCGTGATCATGAAATCCGTTATCAGGACAGCGACCGCAGTAGTTACGACAGTTCTGGTTGTGGCGCGACTTACACCTTCGGCGGTCGGGATTGAATTATATCCTTCCCAAACAGCCAGCAAACTCGCAATGAAACCAAAAACAATGCTCTTTAATATGCCTTCTGTGACATCTCGCAAGTCGAGCGAATTCTGCATCTGCTGCCAGAATGCACCGACGTCAATTTTCAGCAGCGAAACGCCGACCAGGTGGGCGCCCAATAATCCGACCATGCTGAAAATCGCCACCAACAGCGGCATGGCAATCACGCCACCGAGGAAACGCGGCATGACCACGCGACGAATGGGATCGACGGCCATCATCTCCATGGCGGACAACTGGTCCGTTGCCTTCATCAGGCCAATCTCGGACGCGAGCGAGGTGCCAGCCCTCCCCGCAAACAGCAACGCGGTAATGACCGGACCAAGCTCTTTGATCAATGCAAAGCCTGCAAACACGCCAACTGCATCTTCAGCGCCAAATCGGGTCAGGTTCGCGTAGCCCTGCAAGGCGAGCACACCACCGACAAACAGGCCGCAGACCATGATAATAACCAGCGACAAGGCTCCGGCGTTGTAAACCTGATCGACCACGAGCCGGAAGCGGCGAAACAAGACGGATGGCGTGAGTATCAGCAGGTCGATGAGGAAGATCGTCAACGCGCCAAACGTGCGCACGAACTCCTTCAGCAATATGTAGGTTTCACGAAACATGGTTTTTACTCTGCGTCGCGGCCGAGCAATTGCTCCGCATAGTTGGGTGCCGCATAGTGAAATGCGACAGGGCCATCGGCCATGCCATGCATGAACTGGCGCACAAGTTCGGAACTGGCACTATGCAACTCGGCCGGGCTGCCGGATGCCGCGACCGTACCATCCGAAATCAGGAAGCTGCAATCCGATACGGTCGATATTTCTTCCACGTTGTGGCTCACGAGGATACTGGTGATTCCAAGTGCGTCATTCATGCGCCGTACGAGGCGCACAATCACTCCCATGGATATCGGGTCGAGCCCGACGAACGGCTCGTCATAAATGAGGATATCCGGATCGGTGACCATGGCACGCGCCAGCGCAACCCGCCGCGCCATGCCGCCGGACAATTCCGCCGGCATCATGTCAGCCGCGCCGCGCAAGCCGACCGCATGTAACTTGGTCAACACGACATGGCGAATCAGGCGATTCGACAATTCAGTATGCTCGCGCAAGGGAAACGCCACATTCTCGAAGACACTGAGGTCAGTCAATAGCGCACCTTTCTGGAACAGCATGCCGAAGCGCTTGCGCATCTCGTAGAGCTGCTTCTTTTTCAACGTGGCGATATCCACTCCATCCACCAGTATCTGCCCGGAATCCGGCCGCAATTCACGCGTGATCAGCCGCAACAGCGTGGTCTTGCCCGTACCGCTCGGCCCCATGATCGCGGTCACCTGGCCACGTTTTATGTTGATATTCAGGCCATTGAAGATCTTGCGAGCGCCGCGTGAAAAATGCAGGTCGTGGACCTCGATGATATTGTCATTAGTGGTATTCATTGCGCGGCGTAGCATAGCAGAGACTCACTGAATGCCCCCATAACAACTGGCCATATCCTGCAAATAGGACTAAAATAGTCCCTTATATTTGAACGGAGTTCCGCAGTGCTCAGAATCAGCAAGTTAACCGACTACGGCACCGTGGTGCTGGCGCACCTTGCGGCGGACCAGAATGGCGTTGTCAGTGCGGCGGAGGTCGCTGCGGCAACCCACCTGGCGCTGCCCACGGTAAGCAAGCTCCTGAAATCGCTGGCCCGTGCCGGCCTCGTCCGATCAACACGTGGCGCCGGCGGCGGCTACCAGCTTGCCCGGCCCGCACACGAGATCAGTGCGGCGGATGTAATCGACGCCCTGGAAGGGCCTGTGTCGATTACCGAATGCAGTTCGCTGGACAGCCACTGCGAGCACGAAAGTAACTGCAGCGTCGGTGGTGCCTGGCAGCGTATCAATATTGCCATTCGGCACGCCCTCGAGGAAGTCAGCTTGCTTGATCTGCGGCACTCGAGTCGCCAGCCGCCGAAATTTAAATTTGCCGGTTTACCGATCATGGTAGAAAACCGGCCAGGGAAGAAACTTTGACATGTCTGTAGAAACAGAGAACCTGGAACAACTCGTCAATCGACGCTATGCGCACGGCTTCGTGACCGACATAGCCAGTGAAGGGCTGCCGCCCGGCCTGAATGAAGACGTCGTACGGGCCATTTCGGCACTCAAGCAGGAGCCCGAATTCCTGCTCGAATGGCGCCTGCGCGCCTACCGGCAATGGCTCGAGATGACGGAGCCCGAGTGGGCGCACGTGCACTACCCGCGCATCGACTACAACTCCATTTCGTACTATTCAGCGCCGAAGTCCGACAAAGACCGGCCGCAGAGCCTCGAGGAAGTCGACCCGAAGTTACTGGAAACCTATGACAAGCTAGGCATCCCCCTGCATGAACGTGCACGCCTGGCCGGCGTTGCCGTGGACGCGGTCTTCGACAGCGTCTCGGTTGCTACCACGTTCAAGAAAAAGCTCTCGGAAGCCGGCGTGATCTTTTCCTCTTTTTCCGATGCCGTCCGCGAGCATCCGGCGCTGGTGAAAAAATATCTTGGCTCGGTCGTGCCGCAGCGCGACAACTATTTTGCGGCACTTAATTCCGCTGTCTTCAGCGATGGCTCGTTTGTCTACATACCCAAGGGCGTGCGCTGTCCGATGGAACTGTCCACCTATTTTCGTATCAACGCCGCGAATACCGGGCAGTTCGAGCGCACCCTGATCATCGCCGACGAAGGCAGTCATGTCAGCTACCTTGAAGGCTGCACGGCGCCAATGCGTGATGAAAATCAGCTACACGCCGCGGTCGTCGAACTGGTGGCCCTGGACGATGCAGAGATCAAGTACTCAACCGTGCAGAACTGGTACCCGGGAGACGAGAACGGTGTCGGCGGCATTTACAATTTTGTGACGAAACGTGGCGACTGTCGCGGTACTAATTCAAAAATCTGCTGGACCCAGGTTGAAACCGGCTCGGCGATTACCTGGAAATACCCAAGTTGCATTTTGCGTGGCGACAATTCTGTGGGCGAGTTCTACTCGGTCGCGGTAGCCAACAACTACCAGCAGGCCGATACCGGTACGAAGATGATTCATATAGGCCGCAATACCAGCAGCACGATTGTCTCGAAAGGTATTTCTGCGGGCCACGCACAGAACGCGTATCGCGGCCTCGTACGGGTCATGCCGCAGGCATCGTCAGCACGCAATCACACACAATGTGATTCTCTGTTAATTGGTAAAGATTGTGGTGCACATACTTTCCCTTACATGGAAATCAGGAATCCGAGCGCACGTATCGAACACGAGGCAACAACGTCGAAGATATCGGCCGACCAGATGTTTTATTGCCGTCAGCGAGGTATTTCTGAGGAAGATGCGGTCAACATGATCGTCAACGGCTTCTGCAAAGAGGTGTTCAATGAATTACCCATGGAGTTCGCGGTCGAAGCGCAGGCATTGCTCAATGTCAGCCTCGAAGGCGCGGTCGGCTAGCGGGTGACAGGAAAAACAATGCTGAAAATCAGGAATCTCGATGCATCAATCGGCGACACGCAGATCTTGCGTGGCCTGTCGTTGAACGTAAATGCCGGCGAAGTACATGCAATCATGGGTCCCAACGGATCTGGCAAGAGCACCCTTGCGCAGGTAATTGCCGGGCACGACGACTACGTGGTCACCGGTGGGTCGATCACCTTCAAGGGTGAGGATCTTGTACCACTTGCCCCGGAAGCACGTGCCCGCGAAGGCATTTTTCTCGGCTTCCAGTACCCGGTTGAAATACCCGGGGTCAACAATGCTTACCTTCTCAAAGCGGCCGTCAATGCGAAACGCAAGCACCAGGGACTCGGGGAAATTGATGCTTTTGAATTCCTGAAACTTGCGCGCGAGAAAATGACGATGCTCGATATGGACCCCAAGTTTCTGCACAGGGGCGTCAATCAGGGCTTCTCGGGCGGTGAGAAAAAGCGCAACGAGATTCTGCAGATGGCCATGCTGGAGCCCGAGCTCGCGATTCTTGACGAAACCGACTCAGGTCTCGATATCGATGCACTGAAAGCCGTTGCCGGTGGTATCAATGCACTGCGCGATCCCGCGCGCGCAATCATACTGGTCACCCACTACCAGCGCCTGCTCGACTACGTCGAGCCAGACCATATCCACGTCCTCTCGGAAGGCCGGATCGTACGTTCGGGCGACAAATCGCTCGCGCACGAACTGGAGGACAAGGGCTACGAGTGGTTGCAGGACATCGCGAGCGCAGGATGAATAGCCAGATTTCCATACAGGAGTTAACGCGCGCGCTGCATCGTTTGCCCGGTACCGAGCAAACGACCGAGCGGCGGCGGGCACTGCAACTGTTTGCCGACCATGGGTTTCCCGGTCAACGCGAAGAAGACTGGAAATACACAGACTTGTCTTCGATCGCGAAGATCAGTCGCACGTGGCTGTCCGCCGATGCCGAGCCCGACGGCCCGGACCTCGCCAGAATCCATGCAGCAATGGCTTCGATCGACGCCGCGTGGATCGTGTTCGCCAACGGTTCGCTGCTTCGCGATCTCTCGCCCGGACTTAGCGAGCCCGGCGTGAGTGCCAGCGACGCGGTGGAATTGGATGTTGTGGCAGTGCCAAATCGTCGCGACGACCCTCTGAGTGCGCTGAATCGCGCGTTGTCTCGTGACGGGCTCAGGCTGCAGATCAAAGGTGACAACGCAGCCGCCCGCCCGATTGGAATACTGACCCTGGATGCCGCGCAAACGGCCGTCTCGTCCTCCCAGGTGCGAGTGGATATCGAGCTTGCGCCCGGCTCCGCGGCACGATTTGTCGAACTGCATCTTTCGACGGGCGAACACGAACACTACTCCAATTGCGTGGTCAATCTTGTCGCGAACCCGGCATCGTCCTGCGACTACGTGCGAATCCAGCAACGCGACATCAACCACAGCCAGACTGCGCGGCTGAATCTGCGCCTGCAGCAAGACAGCCATGTGCGCCATGCAGCCTTTGATCTTGGCGGCAAACTGACCCGCAACGACCTGCAGGTGGATCTTGTCGGCCAAGGTGCCTCCTGCGTGCTTGATGGGCTGTACTTCGGTGTCCCGGGACGCCACATAGACAACCACATCCGTGTCGACCACTGCGTGGGACCAAGCACCTCCATGCAGGACTACCGGGGCATTCTGACCGGCAAGTGTCGCGGGGTCTGGAACGGCAAAGCTGTCGTTCACAAGGGCGCTGACGGTACCGATGCAACCCAGTCGAACCACAACCTGCTGCTTTCCGAACACGCCGAAATCAACGCGAAGCCGGAACTGGAAATTTACGCCGAGGACGTGAAATGCGCACACGGTACGACGGTTGGGCAACTCGATGAGCAGGCCATTTATTATCTCCGCACCCGTGGCATCGATGAGTCCGCGGCGCGACGTATATTGACGGGCGCATTCGCCGCCATCATCGTTGAAAAATCGCCGATACCCGAACTGCTTGGCATACTCAACGAGAAGGTAGTCGCAGAGCTGCAGAAAATTGCGCCGGGAGTCGTGTCTTGAGTCACGCGACGCTTGCGTTCGACAAGAATGCGCTCGATGTGCGCAGTGATTTTCCGTCTCTTACACAGAGCGTTAACGGTCAGACTCTGGTGTACCTCGACAGCGCCGCCTCCGCACAACAGCCTAATACGGTGATCGAAGCGGTGCAGCAATACCATGAGCACGACCACGCTAATGTGCACCGTGGCGTACACAGCCTCAGCCACCGTGCCACGGAAGCCTATGAAGGTGCGCGCGATAAGTTGTGCGGCTTTTTGAACGCCGCAAGCCGCCGGGAGATCGTACTCACGAGCGGCACCACAGAGTCGATTAACCTGGTTGCACAAAGTTTCTGCAGGCCTCGTATTAGCGCGGGTGAGCAGATACTTATCACGCACATGGAACACCACTCCAACATCGTGCCGTGGCAAATACTGTGTGAGCAAACCGGTGCCGAACTGGTCGTCGCACCGATCGATAACCGTGGCCAGCTTGATACCGATGCGCTGCGAGAGTTGCTTACCGAGAAGGTTTTCCTGCTTGCGATTGGCCATGTTTCAAACGCTTTGGGCAGCGTCAACCCGGTCCGGGAAATCATCAGCTGGGCGAAAGATCTCGACATACCGGTGCTGGTTGACGGCGCCCAGGCCGTGCCGCACATGGCCGTGGACGTAAAGGACCTCGACTGCGATTTCTACGCGTTCTCTGGCCACAAAATGCTTGGCCCAACCGGTACGGGCGTCCTGTACGGTCGTGAGGCGCTGCTCGAAGACATGCCGCCCTGGCAAGGTGGCGGCGACATGATCCTCGAAGTGCGCTTTGACGGTACCGTGTACAACGACCTGCCCTACAAGTTCGAAGCCGGTACACCGAATATCTCGGGCGTTGTCGGGCTTGGCAGTGCGGTTGATTACCTGCAGGCCATCGGACTGACGCGTATTGCGCAGCACGAACAGGCTTTGCTCGAATATATGACCGGCCAGTTAGCTGGTATCGATGGCCTGAGACTGATCGGTACCGCTCGGGAAAAAGCCAGCGTGCAGTCGTTCCTCGTCGATGACATCCATCCGCATGACCTTGGCACCATTCTCGATCATCAGGGTGTCGCGATACGAACCGGGCATCACTGCGCCATGCCGGTGATGGATTTCTTCAATGTTCCGGGCACCGCGCGTGCCTCGCTGGCCTTGTATAACGATCGTGATGACATCGACCGGCTGGTCGCGGCTATCCGGAAGGCACAAGAAATTTTCGCATGAGCAAGCTAGCCGAACTGAACACCGACGATCTTAAGGACCTGTACCGTGAGTTGATCCTTGACCATGCCCGCAATCCACGTAATTTCGGCCCGCTTCGGAGTGCCACACACCGTGCCCGCGGCGCCAATCCACTGTGCGGCGACACGCTTGAGTTGTACCTGGAACTCGACGCCGACGAGGTGGTGCGTGCGGCCAGATTCGAGGGCACGGGTTGCGCCATTTCGCTCGCCTCGGCCTCGCTGCTGACAGAGACCGTCGCCGGTTTGCCCCGGCACCTCGCACTGCAATGGTTCGAACAGGTAACTGCAAGCCTTACCGGCGGCAGGAGTGAATTCGATCTTGGCAAGCTGATGGCGCTGCAAGGCGTGCGTGAATTTCCCGCGCGCGTGAAATGCGCGACGCTCCCATGGCACACCATGCGCTCGGCATTTCAGCAACAAGCAACCACGGCAACCACAACCACGGAGTAAGGACACCCATGTTTGGTCACACCAACGAACCGATCACGCTGCAACGGGATGTAAAGGCAGTCATCATTCCGGCCGGAGAGGAATTGCGGCTCAAGGAAGGAACCACTGGCTTTATTACGCAAGCTCTGGGCGGTAGCTTCACCGTGTATATCGAAGGCAATCTGTTCCGGGTTGCCGGCATTGATGCCGATGCACTGGGCAAAGAACCGACGCCGGCACCAGAAGTACCTGAGAACCCGACTGATGCCGATATTGAAGCCGTCATCTGGCAGCAACTCAAGACCTGCTACGATCCCGAAATTCCCGTCAATATCGTCGACCTGGGCCTGGTCTATCGTTGCGAGATCCACGCGCTGGGTAATGGCCAGCGTTCGGTCAACGTAGATATGACCCTGACCGCTCCAGGATGTGGCATGGGCGAGATACTGGTCGCGGATGCGCAGGAAAAAATTGCGATCATACCGACCGTGGCTGATGTGCGTGTCGAACTCGTCTTTGATCCGCCCTGGAACCAGACTATGATGTCAGACGAGGCACGCCTGCAAACCGGGCTCATGTAATACCGGATCCATGTAGAAGAACAAAAACACGACATGAAAACCCTGACTATCGTTCGTCATGCAAAGTCGAGCTGGAACGACATGTCGCATGGCGACAAGGAAAGGCCGTTGAACAGCCGCGGAAAGCAAGACGCACCAGCTATGGGGCGACGCATTGCGGCCGCCGGCATAAGACCTTCCCTGATTATCAGCAGCCCGGCCGTCCGAGCTTGGAGCACGGCCCGTGCGGTTGCGCGCGAACTCACTTACCCGCTGGAATTCCTGCAGCGCGAAAATGCACTGTACCTCGCAGGCGTCGATGACATACTCGACGTCATCGCGGCGCAAGATAACGGTTTTAACAATTTGATGCTGTTCGGGCACAACCCGGGCCTGACAGAATTTGCAAACTTCCTCTCACCCGGGGTGTGCAATAACCTGCCAACAGCTGGCGTGGTAGCCGTAACGATTGACCAGGACAACTGGCAATTGCACACACAACCGGCAACTCGCCTACTGCTGTACGATTTTCCAAAATCGCAGAGCGACGATACGCGGCCTCAAGAACAGCCGTAGGAGCGCGGTCCCCGGCGCGATTCCGGAGTTCAGATCGCGGCAGGATGCCGCTATTGCGGAGATCCAGGGAGCCGGGGCTTTTGCATACATATTCAGCATTCGGGTACGTTGACAGCGAGCCCGCCCTGCGACGTTTCCTTGTAAATAGACTTCATGTCGAGCCCGGTCTGGCGCATCGTTTCGATGACCTGGTCCAGTGACACCTTGTGCGTACCGTCCCCGTGTGACGCAAGCATCGCGGCATTGATCGCTTTCACTGCGCCCATGGCGTTGCGTTCAATGCAGGGTATTTGCACCATCCCGCCGACCGGGTCACAGGTCAGCCCGAGGTTATGCTCCATGCCGATCTCCGCGGCCTCCTCGATACAATCATTGCTGCCGCCGAGCGCAGCCGCAAGGCCGGCCGCGGCCATCGAACACGCAACACCGACTTCTCCCTGGCAGCCCATTTCGGCGCCGGAAATGGATGCATTCAGCTTGTAAAGGATGCCGATCGCACCGGCGGTAAGCAGGAAAGTCCGAACACCTTCAGCCGACGCCGACGGCACGAATCGCTGGTAGTACATCAGCACCGCGGGAATAGTGCCGGCAGCACCATTCGTCGGTGATGTGACGACTCGCCCGCCGGAGGCATTTTCTTCATTCACGGCGATGGCGAAGGCATTGACCCACTCCATGGCATCCATCGGTGACGGCTCCTTCCGAGCCTCAAGTCGTCTCTTGAGTTTGGCCGCACGACGCAGCACGGACATGCGCCCTGGCAGCACACCTTCAGTGTTGAGGCCGCGCAAGACACAGGCTTCCATGACAGACCAGATTCGGTCGAGACGTGCATTGATTTCGGCTTCACTGCGCCAGGTCATTTCATTTTCGAACACGAGCCGTGCAATACTGAATTGATTCGCGGCTGCAAGCTGCAGCAAGATGTCCGCTTTGCGATAGGCATAAGGCGGCTCGCCTTCCTGCACCGACGCTTCGGGCTCGTCACCGCGCGCAATAAAACCACCGCCGAGTGAATAATAGGTCTGGTTGGCCAGTTCGATGCCGGTATCGGCACGCGCAATAAAACGCATGCCATTGGTGTGGCGCGGCAATTCGGTACCGGTATCGAAAACAATGTCCGTCGCCGGGTCGAACCCGATCGCGCCGATGCCCGGCAAGGTCAATTGTTTGGCATCGTGCACCCTGCGCAGTGTCTCGTCCGTCGAATCGGGATCGATCGTTTCGGGATCGCTACCCATCAAGCCGAGTATCACCGCTGAGTCGGTCGCATGCCCTTTGCCAGTCCAGGCCAGCGAGCCGTGCAGCCGAACCTGCACCGTGTTGACCTTCGTGGCATGCGGTGCAAGTGACAACGCAAAATCCCGCGCTGCTTTCATAGGGCCGACGGTATGTGAACTGGAAGGTCCGATACCGATCTTGAAAATATCGAAAATACTGACGACTGCCATTTTATACTCCTGCCACCTGCACTAGTCCGAGGCCAGCGACAGCAGGTTCGCGTTGCCGCCGACCGCGGCGATGTTGTTGCACACTGTGACTTCATTAGCGAAGCGCGGCAAGTAGTGTGGCCCGCCTGCCTTGGGCCCCGTGCCGGATAATCCGGCACCGCCAAACGGCTGCACGCCGACCACCGCGCCAATCATGTTGCGATTCACATAGATGTTGCCCGCATGCGAAAGTTCAGCAACCTTGCGCACTCTCGAATCGATCCGGCTGTGCAGGCCCATCGTCAATCCGAAACCGGTGGCATTCACTGCGGCAACTGTCTTTTCGAGGTTCCGGCCTTTGAAGCGCAAAACGTGCAACACGGGACCGAATACCTCGTTGCGCAGCTGCGCCATGTTGCCGATCTCGATCAGCGTCGGCGGGAAATACGTGCCTGCGCTGCAGTCCGCGGGTAGCTCACACTGGTGCAAGATGTGGGCATCAACCGCCATCCGCTCCACATGTGCCTGCAGCAACGCTCCGGCCTCGGCATCAATCACGGGCCCCACATCCGTCGTTAACAAGGCCGGGTCGCCGATGCTGAGCTCGTCCATGTAGCCGCGCAGCAATTCGATGACACGCTCTGCAATGTCCTCCTGAACACACAACACCCGGGTTGCCGAGCAGCGCTGTCCGGCGCTGTTAAATGCTGAGAACACCGCATCAAGCACAACCTGTTCCGGCAACGCAGAACTGTCCACGAACATCGCGTTCTGTCCGCCGGTTTCGGCAATCAGCGTCGCGATTGCACCGTCCCGCGCCGCCAGCGCCTGGTTGATCGTGCGTGCGGTTGCCGTCGATCCCGTGAACGCGACGCCCGCAATGCGCGGATCCGCAACGGCTCGACCACCGATCGACGCACCATCTCCTGGCAAAAAGTGCAGGACTTCCCTCGGCACACCGGCCTCGTGCAACAGTTCCGTTGCGCGAAACGCAACCAGCGGTGTCTGTTCCGCAGGTTTTGCAAGCACCGCATTGCCAGCGGCGAGTGCGGCTGACACCTGACCGGTGAAGATTGCCAGCGGAAAATTCCATGGACTGATACAGACGAAAATGCCTCGACCACGCAGGCCAAGCATATTTCTCTCTCCCGTAGGCCCTGGCAACAACATTGGGTCTGCAAACAACGCTCGCGCCTGGGTCGCGTAGTAGCGCAGAAAATCCACCGCCTCGCGTAATTCGCTGACAGCGTCGGGTATCGACTTGCCGGCCTCACGAATGCACAAGGCAAGTAACTCAGCTGAATGTTCCTCGAACAGAACTGCAGCTCGTTCGAGTACGTCTGCGCGTTGCCCGGCCGGCGTCCGATTCCATGCATCCTGATTGGAAGCGGCGACGTCGATGGCAAGGTCGACCTGCGCTGTATCTGCAGGTTCGCAATGCCCCACAACCTGTTTGTTATCAGCCGGGTTTATCGACGGTGCGGATTTGCGGGCGCTTTGTTTTTTGCTTTTCGGTTGACCGGCGACCAGGGGTCGCGCGGTCATTTCCGACTGCGTCGCGGCCTCGAGTGCCTGCAACAGTGCGCTGCCAACCGTACGATCGGACAGGTTCAGGCCGCTTGAATTCTGCCTCGTGGGAGCAAACAAATCCGGAGGTGCCGGAATTCTCGGGTGCGGCAGAAAATCGTGCCGCTCGGCCGTTTTCAGCGGGTCGGCGACGATGTCTGAAACGTCGATTGTCTCATCGACGATTCGATTAACAAACGAGGTATTGGCACCGTTTTCCAGCAGGCGCCTGACCAGGTACGGCAACAGGTCCTCATGGCTGCCGACCGGCGCGTAGACGCGACAGGGGCGGGCGAGCTTCTCCTCGTCCACTACTTCGGCGTACAGCTCTTCACCCATCCCGTGCAGCCGCTGGAATTCGTAGTCTCGCCGGCTGCCCGCGTAGTGAATAATGCTGGCCAGTGTGTGCGCGTTGTGTGTTGCAAACTGTGGATAGAACTTGTCGCCAGCCGCCAGCACCTGGCGCGCACAAGCGAGATAGGAAATATCGGTATGTGCCTTGCGCGTGAAAACGGGGTAGCTCACAAGACCATCTTCCTGTGCCCGCTTTATTTCTGTATCCCAATAGGCACCTTTCACGAGTCGCACCGGGATACGCCTGTGCGACTCCGTGGCGAGCGATTCGAGATATTTGAATACGTCCGTGGCGCGCCGCTGGTACGTTTGCACGGCAAGCCCAAAACCATCGTAGCCAGCCATTTGCGTATCGCGCATTACACCGGCAAAAATTTCCAGCGAGAGCTCAAGCCGCTCCGCCTCTTCCGCATCCACTGTCAGCGCTATGCCGGATTGCATTGCATGCCGCGCCAGTTCCTTGACCTTGGGTAGCAGTTCAGCGATGACTCGTTCACGCTGCGAAATCTCGTAGCGTGGATGCAATGCCGATAGTTTCACTGAGATGCTGGGTGCTTCGAAAATATCCTTATTGACGGTCGCCTCGCCGATGCGCGCAATAGCCGAAAAGTAGGCATCAAAATAACGCTGGGCATCATTTGCGGTCAACGCCGCTTCGCCGAGCATGTCGAACGAATACCGGTACGCCCGGTTCGCTTTTTTCCGGGCGCGCTCCAGTGCTTCGCCGATACTGCGTCCCATCACGAACTGGTGACCCATGATGCGCATGGCCTGTTTCATCGCGGCCCGTACCAGCGGCTCGCCTGCACGTGTCGCCAGCTTGCCCAGCACCTTGGCCGGGTTACGCTTGGCCTCTTCATCAACCCGCAGCAATTGACCGGTTAGCATCAGACCCCAGGTTGATGCGTTCACGAACAGCGAGTCGCTTGTGCCGAGGTGATCCTTCCAGCGCGCGGATGTTATCTTGTCGGCTATCAGCCTATCGGCTGTGTCCGCGTCCGGTATACGCAACAGGGCTTCCGCTATGCACATGAGCAGGACGCCCTCCTCTGATGAGAGGTCGTACTGTTGCAGGAACGCATCGATACCGCCCTCATCGGCTGAATTGGCACGTACCGCTCGCACGAGGTCGCTGGCCGTGTCCTCGATCGACTGCCGCGCTTGCGGTCCCGGATCGGCAGCAGCGGCGAGACGCTGCACCAGCGCCTGCTCGTCGCAAAGGTAGCCGTTAGCGAGGCCGGGAACGACCCCGGGCTCCGCCGCGGCCTGCTCGGTAAAACGCATGGAATACATCCTGTGGTTGCCGGGCTGATACACAACAGCCCGTCAGGTTTCCTTACATCCGGAATTAAGGAGACCTGAATTGTGGGTAAACGGATTATACGTGAACGGGCCTTTTTATAAGGCCGGCTGATATACTTTGCAACCTTTAGCGTTAGAGGGCAAGACCGTGCCTGCCAGTTTTCTCGAATCCCTAGCCAGCCGAACGGAAGACCTCAAATCGCAGGGGCTTTACAAGAAAGAGCGCTTGATCGCAGGGCCACAGCAGGCCGCAATCGAGGTTCGCACCAACAACAGCAACCAGCAGGTACTCAATCTCTGCGCGAACAATTACCTTGGCCTCGCCAACCATCCCGAAGTAATCGAGGCAGCGCATCGCGCCCTGGACGAGTTCGGCTACGGCATGGCTTCAGTACGCTTTATCTGCGGCACGCAAACGATTCACAAGGAACTTGAAGAACGTATCAGCGCATTTCTCGGCACAGAAGACACGATTCTTTACCCGTCGTGCTTTGATGCGAATGGCGGTTTGTTCGAAACCTTGCTGGACAAGGACGACGCAGTGATCAGTGACGCCCTCAACCACGCCAGCATTATAGACGGTATTCGCCTCTGCAAAGCCGCGCGTTTTCGCTATGCAAACAACGATATGGATGACCTCAGGTTACAGCTCGAAAGTGCGCGCGGGCAAAACGCCAAACTGATCGTAACCGATGGCGTATTTTCCATGGACGGAACCATTGCAAACCTTGAAAACATTTGTGAACTGGCTGATGAATTTGACGCATTGACGATGATCGATGACTGTCACGCGACAGGGTTTCTTGGCAAAACGGGGCGTGGCACGCACGAATTTTGTAATGTGATGGGTCGCATCGATATATTGACCGGCACATTGGGCAAGGCACTGGGCGGCGCATCCGGTGGCTACACATCAGGCCGCAAGGAAATTATCGCCTGGTTGCGTCAGCGCTCCAGGCCCTACCTGTTTTCCAATTCGGTTGCGCCTGTCATTGCGGCAACTTCCATTGCCGTACTCGACTTACTGGAAAAAGACTCCTCCTTGCGTGAACAGGTGCTCGACAACGCTGCGTATTTTCGCAGTCGCATGAGTGAGCGTGGATTCGATCTCAAGCCGGGCGAACACCCGATCATCCCAATCATGCTCGGTGATGCGGTGCTGGCCACCCGAATGGCCGATGCACTGTTAAAGCGGGGCGTGTACGTCATCGGCTTCGCGTTTCCGGTCGTACCAGAGAACGAGGCGCGCATTCGGACCCAGATGTCAGCCGGCTTGACGCGCACGCAACTGGACACCGCTATCGATGCGTTTACTGCAGTTGGTACCGAGCTTGGAGTCATCCATTAATGAAAGCACTCGTAAAGGCAAAGGCAGAGCGTGGCATCTGGATGGACGACATACCGCGCCCTGCCGTCGGTCATAATGATGTCCTGATTAAAGTGCGTCGCAGCGCGATTTGCGGCACCGACATTCACATTTATCAGTGGGACGACTGGGCGCGCAATGCGGTGCCTGTGCCGCTCACGATAGGCCACGAATTCTCGGGCGAGATTGTGGAATGTGGCAGTGAAGTCACGGGGCTTGCACCCGGTGACCGCGTCTCGGCCGAAGGTCATATTACCTGTGGCGTATGCCGTAATTGCCGCGCAGGCCGCAGGCACCTGTGCAACAAGACAGTGGGTGTTGGTGTCAGCCGACCGGGTGCATTTGCTGAATATATTTCGGTGCCGGCCTTTAACGTATTTAAACTGCCCGCCGATATCAGCGATGACATGGCCGCCATTCTCGACCCGCTCGGCAATGCAACACATACAGCCTTGTCGTTCGACCTGGTCGGCGAAGACGTGCTGATTACCGGGGCCGGGCCCATTGGAATGATGGCGGTTGCAATCGCACGCTTCAGCGGCGCAAGGCACATTGTTATCACCGACATCAACGACTATCGCCTTGGGCTTGCGAAGCAGATGGGCGCCACCGCTACACTGAACGTAACGCGAGACTCACTGGATAACACGATGCAACAACTCGGCATGACCGAAGGCTTTGACGTCGGCATGGAGATGTCAGGCAACCCGAAGGCGTTTCGCGACATGCTGCGTACGATGCACCACGGTGGGAAAATTGCGATTCTTGGCATTCCACCCGACGAGACCAGCATCGACTGGACCCAGGTAATTTTCAAAGGGCTGTTCTTGAAAGGTATCTACGGTCGCGAAATGTTCGAAACCTGGTACAAGATGACCAGCATGCTGCAAAGCGGGCTCAATATCGCACCGATCATCACGCATCATTTCGACATCGACGATTTCCAGCCCGCTTTTGAAATGATGGAGTCCGGCCACTCCGGCAAAGTCATCCTGAACTGGGCCGGATGAAAAAATTGGGGACAGTTAACTGTCCCCAACACTTTTCGCTTAGTCGATTTGGCACAAACAGTGCGCGTAAACGCCTTGCGGGTCATCGAAACGCAAAAGAGGTTCGATCAGGCTTTCCAGTTTGCCGGCGATCGCCTGTAATCGGCTGCTGCGTGGCGCGAATGCGTGCAGGTCGACGCCCATCGTTGACGCTGCGCCGAAAATATCGATCAATAGCTGTTCCGTCGGCGTGAGTTCCTGTCCGATATGGCGCACGCCATACTCACCCTCGTCGAGTCCCGCCAGTCTCGCTGCAGCCGCTATCGCATCCTCAAGATCGCCCAGCTCGTCGACGAGGCCGTTGTCCATTGCATCCTGGCCGGTCCAGACCCGGCCTTGCCCGATCGCATCCACCGCCGATTTTTCCATGCCACGATACGTTGCGACCCGGGTGATGAAGTCGTCATAGCCATCTTCAATAATCGACTGAAACAGGGCCTTCGCATGCTCCGACATTGCCCGATCCGGGCGAAACTCCCCTGCCCACGTGGTCGAACCGATACCATCAACATTGATACCCAGCGCCTCCATCGAGCGCTGGAACGTTTGAAACATACCGAAGATGCCAATTGATCCGGTTACCGTCGCCGGGCTCGCAAAGATCTCGTCGGCACCTGCCGATATCCAGTAACCGCCTGACGCTGCCGTGCTGCCCATGGACGCGACCACCGGCTTGCCCGCCTCCTGCAATCGCGCAATTTCATTACCAATAACGTCCGAGGCGAACACGCTGCCGCCCGGACTGTCGACCCGAAATACCACCGCTGCCACCGAGTCATCATCCAGCGCCTTCTTCAGTAGCTTGCTCGTCGAATCCGCACCGGTCATTCCTGGCGGGGGCGAGCCGAACGTGATCTCACCGGAGGCAACGATGACCGCGACATTTTCAGCTTGCAACCCGGTACCTTGCAGAAGCCGCATTTGCGCGATGTAGTCGTACATGGCCGCCGCCACGTGGCCGTCGGGCGCTTCTTTATCTGCACCGACTTTTGCAACCAGCAGATCGCTGATTTCATTGCGCGTCATGAGCCCGTCAACCAGTCTGTGAGCGAGCGCTGCCTCGGCAAAACCACCACCCGCCGCCGCTATGTTGTCGACAAGACTTTCCACAAAGTCGTCCACAGCTCCTTCATCCAGCCCACGCGCCGTGGTGACATCTGATTTGTACATTGTCCACAACTGGTCGGTCAGGCGTGAAAGATCCTCGCGCGCTTCGCTCGACATATCCATGCGCGTGTATGGCTCGACAAAGGTCTTGTGCGAGCCGACACGAAATACATTCCAGTCGATGCGTAACTTATCGATCGCATCTTTATAATAGGTACGAAAGCTGCCATAACCCTGCAACTGGATCATTCCGGAAGGGTGCAGATAGACCTTGTCGGCATGTGCGGCCAGGAAATATCCGCCCTGCGACATGAAATCGGCGCTGGCAATTATTGGCTTTCCAGCATCGCGGACCTCCTGCATCGCGTGCGCAATGCGCTGTAACTTGCTCAAGCCGCCGCCTGCCAGGTTACTCAGTTCGAGGTGCACAAGCTTGATACGCTTGTCGGTGCTCGCAAACCTGAGTGCATCCACCAGGTCCTGCACAACGGTCTGTGACTCGGGAGTGCCGCCGAATAATTTGAGCTTGGCGCGATCGAAGGGGTCGCCCTCAAACTGCTCAACGAGTACGCCGCTTGGGCGCAATTCAAGTGCTGCATCGGTTGGCATGATCGGCGCGGCTTTGTTTACAGCGACTACAATGATCGAAAACATCGCCAGCAACACAATCAGGTGCAATACCTTGCGTAAGCCATCGGCACCGCGCCACAGACCGTGCAGGAATCTTAAGAACGGGTTTGGATTGCGAGCGTTGTCTGAACTTAGATCAGTCATGAATCATTAAACCTCAATGGTCGCTTCCAGGTTCGTCGTAGCGAACGCGATATACCTTGCCCGAATAGTCGTCACTGACCAGCAGTGAGCCGTCATCGTAGACGAGTAGATCGACCGGGCGGCCGCGCGTCTCCTGACCCTTGACCCAGCCTTCGGCAAACGGCGTGTACGAAACCGCGTTGCCGTTTACAAGCTGCACGAGCGAAACCCGGTAGCCGACCTTTTTCGAACTATTCCAGGACCCGTGCTCCGCAATGAACAGCTGGCCACGATAGGCCGCTGGAAACATCTCGCCGGTATAGAATTTCAAGCCCAGTGCCGCGACATGCGCGCCTAACTTCTGTGCCGGTGCCCGATAGTCTGCACAGTTTCTGCCGTCCCCGAACTTGGGATCCGGAACCGAACCCGCGTGACAGTATGGGAAGCCGAAGTGCTGGCCCACCTCGGTCACCCGATTGAGTTCGTCGGCTGGCAAGTCATCGCCCATCATGTCACGGCCATTATCCGTGAACCACAATTCACCAGTGCCGGGGCACCAGGTAAATCCTACGGAATTACGCACGCCACGCGCGACGATTTCTCGTTCGCTGCCGTCGCTGTTCATGCGAACAATTTTAGCAAATCCTTCCCGATCACAAATATTGCAGGGCGCACCAATAGCGATGTACAGCTTGTTATCGGGCCCAAAGCCAATGTAGCGCCAGCCGTGATGTCCTTCGGAGGGCAAGCTTATATCCAGCACTTCCGGCTGCGGCGACCTGGCATAGGTCGCGCCAATGTTTCGATATAAAAGCACACGCGAAATTTCCGCAACGTAAAGGTCGCCGTCGTGGTACGCAATACCGTTTGGAGACTTCAGTTTTTTATCGATCTCAACGACACGATTCTCGCCTGCTGTTGGTACCACGGCGTAGACAGAGCCGGCAGACCGAGTGCTGACATAGACCACACCGTTATCGCCAAGCGCCAGAGAGCGAGCATTCTTCACTTCGGCAAAGACCTCGATCGAAAAACCGGGCGGCAGCGAGATCTCGTCCAGGTCGACGTCGGCCCGGGCAACACAAATCTGCAGCGTGAATGTAAGAAACCCGAGTATTGTCACTAAGGCTGACCGGGCCAAGAATGGGCGCATTTTTGCTTACTCCGCTAAGAGCCACAGCGACAACTGCGGCCAGAACGTTATAAGAATAACGGACATTGTCAGAATTAGCAGGAATGGAAAGGTGGCCGAATACACGTGCATGATGGGCTTGTCGAAGCGATAGCTGGCGATGAACAGGTTCAGGCCAACCGGCGGTGTCAGGTATCCCAGCTGCATTGCCGCGAGGAACACGATGCCGAGGTGTACAGGGTTGATGTCGTAGCCCGCCGCGATGGGCAGAATCAGCGGCACAACCAGCACCGTGGCTGAAAAAATATCCAGGATGGCGCCGAGGACCAGCAGGAATACGAGCAATAGCAACAGGAACGTCGTCTGGCCGGTGACAAAGCCCGCGACGAACTCCAGCAACATTTGTGGAATACCGGCACCGATCATGTAATTGGTTGATGCCAGCGAGACGCCGAGAATCAACAGGATCCCGCCCACCAGTACCATCGACGAGCGCATGATCTGTGGCAGTTCGCGAAGGCGTATCTCGCGGAGGATAAAAACCTCCACCAGCAGAACGTAGAGGGCCGTCACCGCGGCTGCCTCCGACACCGCGAAATAGCCCGAATAGATGCCGCCGAGCACAACGATCGGCAAGGGCAACTCCCAGATGGATTCGCGCACGGCGCCGCGGAATTCGGCAAAAGAAAATGAACTCAGGGGCCGCCGAATGGCGCGATTGACCCACAAACACCAGCCAGCGAGCATAACCAGCATAAGCATGCCGGGTAATATACCGGCCAGGAACAGGTCGTCGATCGAAACCTCGGCAACCACGCCGTACAGAATCAACGGCAATGATGGCGCAAACAACAGGCCAAGGCTGCCCGAGGATGTGACCAGTCCGAGGTTGAACTTGTCCGGGTAACCGTCCTGCTGCAAGGCAGGATAAAGAATGGCGCCGAGTGCAATGATCGTGACACCGGATGCGCCGGTAAAAGCTGTGAAAAACGCACAGGCTGCGAGACAAACAATGGCAAGGCCGCCTGGCATCCAGCCGAGCATAGCGCCGGTCAGCCTTACCAGTCGTTTCGGCGCATTGCTCTCGCTGAGTAAATAGCCGGCAAAAGTAAACAGGGGAATCGCTGCTAAAAACGGCAAGTCCGCAATGCTGAGTATCTCGAGCGACATGTTCATGAGGTCGGTGCCCTCACGATCGAAACCGAGCATCGCACTGGTTGCAATGATTGCGAACAGCGGTGCACCGAACACCGCAAGCAGTACCAGCAGCAGACTGGCGACGATCACGATTCCGACTCCGGCTCCGGCTCCGGCCCGATTGCAATCGCGATCACCTGCTGTCCCACGAGTACGAGAAACCGATAGCCCAGCACGGCGAATGCAAACGGCACCACCATATGCGCGATCCAGGCCGGGGTATTGACCATGAGAGTGTCGCCGAATTCGATCTCGAGCTTAAGATAACGCCACGCGTGCCAGGCGATCACAAAACATACGACTGCCGCAAATGTATCGACAACGATGCGTACTATGCTCACCGCTATTGCCGATAGCAGGTGCGATAAGGCATCGATACGTATGTGGCGGTTGTCGCGGCAGGCGGCGATGGAACCAAACAGTGCCAGCCAAAGCACGATGAGCTTGATCAGTTCATCGGCCCAGATTAATCCCGACGAAAATATTTCGCGCATTGCAATCTGGCCCACGGCCAGCAGCATCATGCCACTCAACAGGATGACCAGGGCCAGGTTTTCGACGAAACGGCCGGCGCGATCGAGTCGGGTTAGCAAAAGCTTCAAGGGCTTTATGGCTCAGTCGTTGTTCGCGTGTGCCGCACGATAATCGCGAACGTAGCCCATCATCTCTTCATAGAGTGCCGGGGAAAATGATCCTTCGGCGGCCAGCTTGCGGTTTAGCTCCAGCATAGTCGAACGCAATTTTGCCTCATCCCCGGGCTCGAAATTGACCACTTCTATTTTTTGTTTTAACAGTGATTCGAGTGCGGCGGCATTGTCGATCAGGTTCTGTTTGTCAAAATTCGCGTACATTTCGGTCATGACATCCCTGACTACCGCCTGGTCTGCATCACTTAGTTTTGCGAACGCCTTCTTGTCGATCGCCATGAAGCCGATCGTGTAGGAAAGGGGCAGCTCCGTGATGTACTTCACCTTGGTATGCCACTGCAGCACCAGTGCACCAATGGGCGAAATTCCGACGATATCGATCAGTCCCGTTTGCAGGCCGGTAAGGACGTCCGTCAACGGCAATGTTACCGGCGACAACGACAATGCTTCCATTGACGCGTAGCTGATCGGATCACCCTCGGGCACCCAGACCCGCTTGCCGCGCAAATCATCAATCGTACGCACCGGGGTGTTCGACATGATCACGGCAAAGCCGCCGGCCGCGAAACCAAAGCTGACGAAACCGGCGTCATTGAGCCCCTTGACCAGCTTCTCATCCAGTTTGCTCCGCACATAGGCGGCTTCCTCGTAGGAGTCGAACACCATTGGCAAACCGAGCAGATTGATGTCTGGAAAACGGCTGCTGATGGCGGACGGTGTGAAAGCACCTCCTTGCAACGCACCGATGCGAATCTTGCCGAGCACCTTGCTGTCGTTGCCCTGCACGCCGCCGCCGTAGAACTTGATCTTGACGCGACCGTCTGTGCGCTTATCGATCATTTCGGCACCGGCCCGCATATCCTGCATCCACTGCGATCCTTCCGGCGTTATGGTCGCTAGCTTCAGAGTCTGGGCCGCGGCAAGGTTGGCGAAGCCAACAGACAAAGCGACGAGTACGAATGTTTTCATTATCTTGTCCATCGTTAGGGCACGACTAGTACCGATCGTGCAGCACGCGATCCGGAGGGCGGCTAAAAATAGTCGTCAGCCTCGGCGAGCATGACTTCCGCCTCTTCTTTCGCAAGTACATTTGACAGCGTCAGGCCGTCGGCGTAGGAATCTGCTTCAAGCACTTCGTTCAGCAAGCGATCATGCAGTTCCCGATCGTAAAGCATCTTCGCATAACCGCGCGCATACTCAACTTTCGCGGACAGGTCGCGACCATTGGTCATGGCGATTGCTTTTTCGAAATGCTCGCGTGCCTCTTCAGGCTTGCCGCCAAGTGCCGGCGGTCGCAGGGTCAGGAGTATGCCCATGTAGGTGTGAGTGGATGGCGCAACATCGTCACCCGCGATCTTCAGGTAGTGCTCGAACAGTGCCTCAACATCAGGCAGTTCCGCGAGCGTGTCCCAGTCCGAACTGTGCACCCGCATATAGGCCAGCGTCGCGAATCCATAGGTGTAAAGGTACTCGGCATTTTTCGGCCCGACGCCTTCCAGGCTCGCCACGAACTCGTCGTAATTCATACCGCGCCAGTTACACGCATCCGCGTAGCGCAGGCACATCGCTTCGGTCGCATAACGCCGCGCGCGACTCGTCAACCGGCCTGCTCGAGTCGGCTCGCCCGCAAAAACCGCGCCGTAGGATGCGTACAGGGTCGCGGCCGACGACAGCAGGTTGACGCTGTCCGGGTTACCTTCCAGCAGGCTGTCAATAAGTATCATGAAAGACGGGATGGCTTCTTTGACGGTCTCAGGGTCGTCCTGATTGAGTACCGCTGAGGACAGGTTCTCACCAAAATCGCTCGCGGCGTTCGAAACCACGGTGGCACAGCCACTGGTCAGGAGCAGCGCCAGGATGACAATGATCGCTCGCAGCGCGTTGTTAGGAATTGCAAATTGCATGCGATGACAGACCCAGTCAGGGAACCTCGGGTTCATTTTTTCGACGAAAGGATGCCGAATATACGCGAGGTACAGGCCGAATGTGTGGCTTGGCACACGCTTCAACCCGTCCCACCCAAGAATGTGCCTGGGAAATTCGTGACGTGGCCGCGTCCCGGCGGTTGCCGGGACATCTCAGGCCCGAGCAAGGCGAAAGAATATCGAAACCGGAAAACTTTTCCGCTTCCTAAATTTTTTCCTTGATGCGCGCGGCCTTGCCCGTCCGTCCACGAAGATAATAGAGTTTCGCACGACGCACGGCACCACGACGTTTTACCTCGATCGAGTCCACGACCGGGCTGTAGGTCTGGAAAATTCGCTCAACGCCCTCGCCATGTGAGATTTTGCGCACGGTGAAAGCAGAATTCAGTCCGCGGTTGCGCTTGGCAATGACGACACCTTCGAAGGCCTGCAGTCGCTCACGCTCACCTTCCGTGACTTTAACCTGAACCACAACGGTATCCCCAGGTGCAAACGCAGGGATTTCCTTGCTCATCTGTTCCTGGTCGATTGCTTCGATTATTTTGCTCATAACTTAAGATCCGGATTCTTTCAAAAACTCGTCTAGTAACGCCCGTTGCTCACGGTCCAATTTCAACTTCTCGAGCAAGTCCGGACGCCTCAAGTAACTGCGCCCCAGCGCCTGCTTTTTTCGCCATCGCAAAATTGCTGCATGGTCGCCTGACAACAGCACGGCCGGCACATCATGTCCCGCTACCCGTTCCGGGCGCGTGTAATGCGGATAATCGAGCAAGCCGTGCACGAACGAGTCCTGCACCGCTGAGTCGCTGTCGCCGAGCACACCCGGCAACAAACGAGTCACTGCATCGATCACCGCCATCGCAGCAATCTCGCCACCCGACAATACAAAATCGCCGAGCGACAATTCTTCATCCACCTGATCGATGAGCAAGCGCTCGTCGATCCCTTCATACCGGCCTGACAGCAAAATAATGCCTGGCAAAGCCGCAAAATGCTCGGCGCGCGCCTGGTCAAAAACCTGGCCCTGAGGCGACAAACCCACCACCGGACAGCCCGCTGGCAGCTTCTCACGCAGCGCCCCGATGGCCGCCGCGACCGGCGCGTACTTCAGCACCATGCCCGGTCCACCGCCGTACGGTCGATCATCGACGGTCTGGTGCACGTCGCTTGCATGATCGCGCGGATTACCCACGCACAGCTCGATCAGACCGAGATCTTTCGCGCGTCCCACGACACCGTGCATTGCAACCTGCAACACCAGCTCAGGCATCAGACTGACTATGCCAAAGTGCACGGCAGTCAATCCCATTCCCAGTCGACGCTGATCACGCCTGCGGCGCGATCAACCCCGAGTATTACCTCGCCCGGCACAAACGGAATCAGGTGTTCCTGATCGCCGGCTGTGACCAGCACATCATGCGCCCCTGTTTCCATGACATACGCGACACGGCCAAGTGAGCGCCCGTCGAGATGCACGACCTCAAGTCCTTCGAGATCACGCCAGTAATACGTTCCTTCTTCAGGCTCCGGCAGCACCGCGGCAGCGACGGCTATGTCGGAGCCGAGCAGC
>DDIS01000132.1:43931-82716 GCA_002338615.1 Proteobacteria bacterium UBA1844
GCTATGTCGGAGCCGAGCAGCTCGGCTGCCTGGTCGCGATCGTCAACGCCCAGCAGGCGCGCTATAACCCCTTTGCCATGCCGCTGGCCTTCAGCCAGCGCGTATTGCCGCCATTCGCCGGCGCGCATCAACCACCACGGGCCGTAATTCAATATTGCCTCGCGCGGATCCGTGAACGAAAACACCTTCACCCAACCCCTGACCCCGAACAGTGCCGCAACACGGCCCATCACTACAGGCTCAAGCAAAGGCGCCAGCTCCGAATCCGTATCCGCCACAACTTTTTAGACCGGACGCCGGAAGCGACCGCTCCGTATCAATTCGCCGCAGCTGCCTTGCGGTGCGTCTTCAACAACGACGCCACCCGATCGGACGGCTGAGCGCCCTGCCCGATCCAGTAGTCAACCCGCTCGAGGTCCACACGCAGGTTTTCTTCATGGTCCTTACCGATCGGATTGAAAAATCCCACGCGCTCAATGTAACGGCCGTCCCGACGATTGCGACTGTCGGTGACCACCAGGTGATAAAAAGGACGTTGCTTCGCGCCAGCGCGCGACAGACGAATGCTGACCATCTCGATTCCGTAGTTTGTAGTTTGTCAGGCAGGCACACCTGATCCCGGGTCGACCCGGGCAGACCGCGCATTGTACCGATTAAATCTCAAATGTGAAGACTTTTAGCGGCTGGAATATCATTGTTTTTCAAGGTTCTGGCGCGCTACCGGGCAAGCCGGCCCCGTGTACCCGGCAGGCGCATTGGGAGGCTACTGCCGGAAGCCCGGAGGCAAGCCACCGCCCGGCATGCCGCGCATCATCTTCTTCATACCGCCCTTCGACAGCTTTTTCATCATCCGTTCCATCTGCGTGTGCTGCTTCAAAAGCCGATTGACATCCTGGATTTGCTGGCCCGCACCGGCTGCAATGCGCTTTTTACGCGAGCCGTTGATGGTCTTCGGAAAGCGCCGCTCGCCTGGCGTCATCGAGTTAATGACCGCGATCTGGCGCTTGATCTGCTGTTCATTGGCCGCGCTTTTCAACGCCGCCGGATTGATCTTGCCGGGCAACGGTAATTTCTCAAGCAAGGCACCAAAACCACCCATATTCATCATTTGTTCGAGCTGATCCTTGAGGTCGCCGAGATCGAAGCTCTTGCCTTTCTGTAATTTGCGCGCAAGTTTCTCGGCCTTGACCTTTTCAACCTTGTCCTCGATCTCCTCGACCAGCGACAACACGTCGCCCATGCCGAGGATGCGAGACGCCATGCGATCCGGGTGAAAAACCTCCAGTGCATCGGTCTTTTCACCAACGCCGAGGAAGCGAATCGATTTGCCGGTAACCTGCCGGACCGACAATGCGACGCCACCTTTCGCATCGCCATCGGCCTTGGTCAGGATCACTCCGGTCAATGGCAGGCTTTGATCAAACGCCGTCGCTGCGTTGACCGCATCCTGTCCGGCCATGCTGTCAACGACAAACAAAGTCTCGTGCGGTGCGGCCGCCTCATGCACGGCAACCACTTCCTGCATCATCTCCTCATCAATATGCAGACGCCCTGCGGTATCGACGATCAGCACATCGACGTGCGCCCGGCGCGCATCAACCAGGGCCCGCGCCACGATATCGACAGGGCGCTCGCTCGCATCGCTTGCGCTGTGTAAAGCGCCCACCTCCGCCGCCAGTGTTTGCAGTTGCAGGATTGCCGCTGGCCGGTGAGTGTCGACACTGACCAGCATCACCGACTTCCTGTCGGTGTCGATCAGTTTCCTGGCAAGTTTGGCGGCCGTCGTGGTTTTGCCTGCGCCTTGCAGGCCGGCCAACAGGATCACGACGGGCGGCTGCGCCTTCAAATCGAGTGGCACGGTGGCCGCGCCGAGAACCGCGACCAGCTCGGCATGAATGATCTTGATCAGGGCCTGGCCAGGGGTCAGGCTCTTGCTGACTTCCTCCCCAACCGCGCGCAGCCGGACCCGCTCTGTAAAGCTCTTGACGACAGGCAAGGCAACGTCTGCCTCAAGCAGCGCCAGGCGCACCTGGCGCATGGTGTCCTTGATATTTGCATCGCTAAGGCGGCCTTTGCCAGTAATGCCGCGCGCGACATCCTGGAGGCGCCCGCTGAGATTTTCGAACATGGATTCAGGTTTTCAGCCGCAGGGGGCCGAATTGTATCAGACGCTGAGCACCGTACCGCGCGACAGCATGTGAACCTGGCGTTCGGGTACCAGCCTCACGACTTGTTCAAAGATCCTGCCTTCCTCGCCGGGTTTCATGCCGGTTAACCAGATCACGGGGTCCTGGCGAAGCCGCGCAAGGTCGCGCGCCAGCGTGCTTGGGCAATAGTGCCCCGCCTCGCTCGCGAGTTGCTGCAGTTCGTCCGGGAAGGATACTTCGATCACCAGCAGCTTCAGTTGCTCGCAGGCGTTCAAAACCGGCCACAGGGTCTGGTTGCTCTTGGTATCGCCACTGATTGCGAATGCGCCGTTGGAATTCCGCACCGTGTAACCAAGCGACGGTACGCTGTGCCTGACATCCACTGCATGAAATTCGCGCTGCCCGACCGAAATCCGGTCGCCAGGCTCGCAAACGCTGTATCGCAGTATCGGGTTGTCCGCGCTGGGCAAGCGGCCAAAATCAGGCCAGATGACATCGTTAAACAGGTGTGATTTGAGTGCGTCGAGTGTTTCCGGACGCGCATACACGGTAACAGGCGTCTCAAAGCTCGTGTCGAAGGCCGTGTCAACCAGCATCGGCAGCCCTGCGATGTGGTCCAGGTGCGCGTGCGTCAGGAAAACATGTCGTATCGACCGCAGGTCCGACAATGCGAGATCACCCACACCCGTACCTGCATCAATCAAGACATCATCGTCGACCAGCAATGCTGACGTTCGCGCGCCCGCACCGATGCCGCCGCTGCAACCTAGAACTCTGATTCGCATGAGGATTGCCCCGGCAGCGTTCCCGGCCACAGCCGTGGTATAAAGGTACTAATAGGAATCGCCATATGGGATGATTCAGTTAGCGAAACGGTAGGCCATATACTCGCGGGTTTCTGTGTTTCAGATCACAATTTTTTTTCTCTACCTCGGCGCTGCTGCTGCGTTTGTATTGAGTCGACTGCGGCCCAATACCACGCGCTATGCGGTGCTCGCCATGACCGGTTTTGTCCTGGCATTGTCGGGTCTCGGCCTGCACGCACTCGACCTCTACGAGGTACTTGGACCAGGCGGCAATATCACGCCGACATCAGTGCTGTCATTGATCGGCCTGCAACTCGCCTTGATTGCATTGCTTGGCGCCATCGAGAAAAATCTGCGCGGTCTGTCGGCTGCTCTGTTGCTGCTTGCCGCGATCCTCGCACTGCTGACTCAGCCTGAGGCGGCGTCCAGCCCGGAACACGTGCTCGGCTGGCAAATGCGCACACACGTTGTTACCTCCCTGTTCGCATATGGCTTGTTAACCGTTGGCGCTATCGTCGCGATTTTTGCGCTGATACAGCTGCGACGCCTAAAGAATGTCAAATTGTCACGCGCAAACCAGTTGTTTGCACCACTGGATACCACGGAGTCGCTGCTCTATACCGTGACGCTTGCCGGCTTTGTTGTGCTGGCCTTGTCCGTGGTCAGTGGCTTTACATTCATCGAAGATCTTTTTGCACAGCACCTGGCTCACAAGACCATACTTTCTTTGCTTGCCCTGGTTGTGTTTGGTGTGTTGCTGCTTGGTCGGCAATTTGCAGGCTGGCGCGGACGGCGCGCTATCTATCTTTACCTCGCCGGCTTTGCGCTGCTGTGCCTCGCATATTTCGGCAGCCGCTATGTGCTTGAGGAAATTCTCGGCCGTAGCTGGGGTTGAGTGACCATGATGGCAGCCGTGATTTCAGCACCCGCTTCCCGCTTATCGAGGAGATTCCCCTCAATTGAGCGATGACGTGCCACTGGGAGTCCTGTTCGGAGTCCTGCTACTGCTGTTGCTGTTGTCCGCGTTTTTTTCAGGCTCCGAAACGGCGCTGATGAGCCTGAACCGCTATCGCCTGCGCCACAAGGCGCGCCAGGGGCATCGTGGCGCAAAGATTGCTGAGACTCTGCTGAAGCGCCCTGACCGTTTGATTGGCCTGATACTGCTCGGCAACAACCTGGTCAACTTTTCCGCGGCATCGCTGGTCGCGATCATCGCTCTCAAAGTTGGCGGCCAACCGGCGGTTGCTATTGGCACATTGCTCTTGACACTGGTCGTCCTGATATTTTCAGAGGCTGCCCCGAAGACGCTCGCGGCCATGTTCCCGGAACGGCTGGCCTACCCTGCGGCGATGATCTACTACCCGCTACTCAAACTGGTCTATCCGATCGTCTGGATGACTAACGCTTGCTCGAATGGGGTGTTGTACCTGTTGGGTGTGCGCAGCGACCAGTCGGGTTTGCAGTCGCTAACGCGCGAGGAACTCCGCACGCTGGTGCATGAAGCCGGCAGCCGAATTTCCAGCCGCTATCAAAAAATGCTGCTCAGTATTCTGGACCTGGAAAAGGTCTCTGTTGATGACGTGATGGTACCGCACAACGAAGTCGTGGGCATCGACCTTAGTGACCCACCGGAAAAAATCGCGCAAATAATCACCGAAAGCCAGCACACACGCCTGCCGGTATACCGCGACAGTATCGATAACGTCCTTGGCATACTGCACCTGCGCAAGCTGGCTAACCTGGCCGTGCAGGCGTTTGACGAGCATTCGTTGCAGGCGTTGCTCGACGAACCGTATTTCATTCCCGAAGGAACGCCACTCAGCACCCAGCTGGTGCAATTTCAGCGCCGGCGCCTGCGCATTGCGCTGGTTGTTGACGAGTATGGCGACATTCAGGGCGTCGTGACGCTCGAGGACATACTTGAAGAAATAGTGGGCGAATTTACAACTGATCCTGCCGACGAAATAGCCGATGCAGTTCGAGACGGTGCAGATGCCTGGCTGGTTGACGGTATGGCGAATATCCGCGAACTGAACCGCGCACAAGGATGGGAACTGCCCACGGACGGCCCGAAAACGATCAATGGCATGATTATCGAAACGCTGGAAAATATTCCGGAACCCACCACCTGCCTTGTCATTGGCGGCTACCCGATCGAAATCATAGCCAGCGACGAAAACCGGGTACGGACGGTTCGCATCGGACCGCGAACGACTGCCAAGCAAAATCGCGGCTAAGCCAGGACGTCAGTGTTCGAAGGCTGCTTCAAGTGCTTCGGCCAGTTTCGAGACACCCACCACCTCGATTCCGCCTGGTGATTTCTTCGGCCGGTTGGCGAGCGGCACGATGGCCCGGGTGAAGCCCTGCTTTGCAGCCGCCGCAATTCGTTCCTCACCATAGCGCACTGGCCTGACCTCGCCAGCGAGCCCCAATTCCCCAAAACTCACCAGGCGCTCGCTCGGCGCGCGTGCGCGGAAACTCGAAACGATTGCCAGCAGCGTTGGCAGATCGACCGCAGTCTCGGTAATCCTGAGTCCGCCGACAACGTTCACAAACACGTCGTCGCCACCGAGTTCGACGGCCCCATGCCGCTGCAGCACGGCCAGTAACAGCGCGAGCCGGTTCTGGTCAACCCCCTGCGCCAGGCGCTTTGGGTAATTGCCGGAGCCGTCGGCGACGAGTGCCTGGATTTCAACCAGCAAGGGCCGGCTACCCTCCCAGGCAACCGAGACCACGCTGCCGGGTTCGTTCAGGGACTCCCGCGACAGGAAAATTGCCGACGGGTTCGTCACCTCGCGAAAGCCTGTTTCCGTCATCGCGAAGACGCCCATTTCGCCGGTTGCTCCGAAACGATTCTTTACCGAACGAATCATCGTATAGCGGCTGCTCGGATCATTCTCGACATACAGCACGGTATCGACCATGTGTTCCACGACACGTGGCCCGGCAATCGCACCTTCCTTGGTCACGTGCCCGATGATCAACACGGCGACGTCATTCTGCTTCGCAAACTGTACCAACCTGCCAACGCACTCGCGCAATTGCGCCACGGAGCCCGGCGCCGACGGCAGATTGGCGGCGACCATCGTTTGCATGGAATCGATAACCAGGACTTTCGCGGAGATCTGTCGACACTGCTCCAGCACATGCTCGAGCGACGTCTCGGCCAGCAGGCTCAGGGACGGTTGCAACAGGCCAAGCCGTCGCGCACGTTGGCCGATCTGGCGCAAGGACTCCTCACCAGTCGCATAACAAACCGGCAGGCCCGCGGGCAGCGCACCGGTAACCTGTTGCAGGAGAGTCGATTTGCCGACCCCGGGATCGCCGCCGAGCAACACAACAGCGCCGTGCACCAGCCCGCCGCCCAGCACCCGATCAAACTCGGCAAACCCGGTGGCGTAGCGTTCGTCAAGATCGCCTTCCAGTGCAGCGAGCCGGGTCGCATCCTGCCTGCGGGACGAATGCGGCAGCGCCGGGTCAAGCGCAGTCTCGACCATACTGTTCCATGCGGCACACTCGGCACACTGCCCCGCCCACTTGACACCGTGCGCGCCGCATTCTCTGCACACATAGGATTTCTTTACACGTGACATTAATTAAATCCAATAATCTTTTGTTTTTTAATAATTTTTTTAAAAAAACAATGATCGAATGTTGGCTCTCCTGCCGGCCCGGCCGCGGACCGGGCTGAAAACGGATAGTAGCAAGACCACGTCTGGCCTTATTACATAAAAATGCCAACCCTCTCTCATTACGCAGGCGCTCAATTTCTTATACTTTTGCGCTGAAAACCAAGGGCCTGACCCGCTTGCAGAGCGTCACAAGACAACAGAGAAACCGATATATCGCCCTCACGTTCGCGAGCGTTCTGCTGTTTGTCATATACGGGCCGCTGGCACAGCTGTTCACTGGCATCGACCGGTTCATTTACGACCGGTTCGCCGCGAGTCTGCCCAACGATCCGCTGGAAAAGGGCGTGATCATCAGTATCGACCCGCGACGCACCAATGTCGCGTCGGTTCTGGATCGCTACGGAGAAATTATCGCCAAGTTACGCGCGGCCGATGTTGCGCGCATCGTGCTGCCGAACCCCCCGGAAATACCCGAGTCCGACCCATTGCCCGCGTGGAGCGCTGACCTGGCCGCAGGCGTGCCGACCTATGTGCCCACCCAGCATCGCTTTGCCGCGCTTGCAAGACGCAGCGGTTTTGTCGATGAGAAGCCGGACCCGGATGGCGTGTTGCGCCGTGCTGAGCTATGGCGCCTGATCAAAGGCGATATGCGCCCGGCACTCGCCGTCGCGATCGCGTTTGACAGGGATGACCCGGATATCACCCGACGGCTGGCGAACGCCGACGAAGCGATCTACTTATCGCGCTACCGCGCATTGCGCAGAGTGGACGTCGACGACCTGATATTTGGTCGCATTAACAGTCGCTCGCTGACCGGGATGACAGTTTTCGTTGATGCAGAACCGGCGCTGGAAAGCGCCAGTGCACTGTTACCTTCCGGCCAGTATGTCACCCACTCTGAAATTACCGCGGCGCTGCTCGCCGATATTGAACAGGATCAGGCCATTATCTCACCAACCTGGATTCAGGCTTTGGAGTGGCTCGCCCCGATCCTGCTCGCGATTGTCGCCGTGATGTTCATGCCCGATCGCGGACGACGTGACATTGCCGTCATGTCGCTGGCGGTAGTCGTGGGCCTGTTGCTGCTCGAAGCGCTCAGCCTGTATGTCATGCATATCCGCTTCGATCTCGGTCGCGCCATCCTGGTCTTTGTCGGCGTTGCAATTCTCAGCATCTGGCTGGTCGGCGACAATCGCAAGGAACTGCGCCATGCGTTCAAGCGCGGCGCCGACTTCCTGGCGGCCGGCCGGCTTGAACCCGCGTTTGCGGAACTCAGGCGCTGCCCGCCGTCGGAAACGCTGGCTGGCATCATGTACAAGCTATCGCTCGCTTTCGAGCAACAAGCCAAACCCGAACGCGCAGAAGCCGTGCTGGAGTGGATGAAACGCACGCACAGTGCGATGCCCGTGAGTACCGCAAGCGGCAAACCTGCAACCGGCATGCCGCAACGCCTCGGACGCTACGTCATCGAAAAGCGCATCGGACGGGGCGCCATGGGTGCCGTGTACCTCGCCAGGGACCCCAGAATTAACCGCGCGGTGGCAGTCAAGGCCATCCCGATCGCGCATGAATTCGAGGATGAAGAACTCAAGGAAGCGCGCCTGCGCTTCTATCGCGAAGCCGAATCTGCGGGCCGGCTGACGCACCCGAACATCATCACGGTTTATGACGCCGGCGAAGAAAAAGGCCTGGCATTTATCGCAATGGAGTATGTCCCCGGCATCGCGCTCAAGGAATTTACTGACCCGGTGCGCCTGCTTGCCCCAAAGCGGGCGCTGGAACTATGTGCCTTGACCGCCGATGCGCTGGACTACGCACACCACCAGGGCGTCATCCACCGCGACATCAAACCGGCAAATCTACTGTACAACCCCAAAGAGGGTGCATTGAAGATTTCGGACTTTGGTGTGGCCCGGCTGACCGACAATAACAAGACCAAGACAGGCATTGTGCTCGGTACGCCGATGTACATGTCCCCCGAACAGCTCGGTGCCGAACCGCTTACAGGGCTCTCGGACTTATTTTCGCTTGGTGTTACCCTATACGAATTGTTGTGCGGCGAAGTACCTTTCAAGGCAACAAACATTGCCGTTCTGATGACCAAGATTACGAGCGAGGATCCGGCGCCGGTCGCAAGCCGTCGCGCTGGCATTCCGGCGAGTGTGGATGCGATTTTAAGCAAGGCCCTGGCCAAGAACCCCCGGGATCGTTTCTCCTGTGGGGCCGAGTTGGCAGCGGCGCTGCGTAGCTGTACGCGCAACTGATACGTTTTACACAGAGCGGTAGCCCAGAAAATAATGAACTTGCGTGGCAAAATCCAGTTTGCGGAACTCACTGACACAGGTCGGGTACGCGAGCACAATGAAGACGCAATTGGCTCAAACGCCGACATCGGACTGATGGTGCTGGCCGATGGCATGGGCGGCTACAATGCGGGCGAGGTGGCCAGTGGCATAGCGGTACAGATTGTCACCGAACTAGCATCCGAGGCAGCCAAGCGCGAGGACCGCGCCGATATTGACCCGCAGAGCGGCCTGATGCGGCAGTCCATTATTCTGCGCGATGCCGTGTATCGGGCCAACAAAATCATATTCCAGACGGCCCAAAGTCAGACACACTGCGAAGGGATGGGTACGACTATCGTCGCCTGCATGTTCTGTGACAACAAGGTGGCCATTGCGCATGTGGGAGACTCCAGGGCCTACCGGCTGCGCGCCGGGCAACTGGAGCAGATTACGCTGGACCACTCCCTGTTGCAGGAACTGGTTGATCGCGGTTTCTATTCAGCCGAGGAAGCGCAACGCTCCACAAACCGGAACTACGTGACCCGCGCGCTGGGCGTCGAGCCGACAGTCGAGGTGGAAGTACACGAACACGCGGTGCTGCCGGATGACATCTATTTACTCTGTTCCGACGGCCTGCCAGACATGGTCGAAGATGAGGATATTCACTTAACTATCAAGACTTTTAATGCTAGTCTTGACGTCGTTAGTCAGCAGCTCGTGGAGCTGGCAAACAACCAAGGTGGACGCGACAACGTATCAGTAATGATGGCCCAGGTAATGGAACCCTTCGCCGCCAAGCGTAACCTGCTGCTTAAGATTGCTGGCTGGTTTCGTTAGCGCCCGGCTTGGTAGGCTAAATGCCTGAGCATTGTTTCAGCGACTAGGAAGGCACGCGTATTGAAACAGTGTTAATGATTGAGGATTTGTTTGTTCGAGTACGGATGCGGGGTTCGGGAGAGAACGTTTTCCTTTTGAGCGACACGGTCGCGGTTGCGGTCGTAGAATTGCGCTGCGTCCCGTAACAATAATTGTCAGTAACCTATAGATAGCAGCGAGTAACCATGGCACGACTAATCTTGAGTTTGGATAACCAGGTCCTGGCTGAGTACAACATGAGCAAGGAGCGCTACACCATCGGGCGTCTTCCGGACAATGATGTTCGTATAGACAACCCGGCTGTCAGCGGTCACCACTCGCTAATCATCAATATTCTCAATGACTCGTTTCTCGAAGACCTCAACAGCACCAACGGCACTTACGTCAATGGCAAGCTGATCAAAAAGCACGCCCTGCAACACGGCGACGTGATTACCATTGGCCATCACCAATTGCGCTTTTCCGACGAGCAAATGGGCGATAGCGATCAGGACGAATTCGAGAAAACCATGGTTATTCCGTCCAGCCAGCAAAATGCGGGGCAACTCGCCAAGGCGGAGAAAGCGGCCGAAGCTGCGGCCAGGGCGGCGCGGCGCGGCCAGGAAGATTACGCTACCGATGCCGGCGTCAAACTCGACGAGGAAGAGGCAGCGGCAGTAAAAAGCAAGCCGGCCGCGAGAGTGGAACCCGCCGCGCACACGGAGACAGCGGCCGGCGTAGACGCGCGCTCTTTGCCGAATGCACTGCCAATGGCAAAATTGCAGGTGCTAAGCGGCGCATTCGCGGGTCGCGAGCTGGAGCTGACCAAGGCGTTGACGACGCTCGGGCGGCCCGGTGTCCAGGTTGCGGCGATTACACGCCGCTCCGAAGGCTATTACATTGTGCATGTCGAGTCCGGCAAGGAAGGTGACTATCCGCTGGTCAACGGGCAACCCATCGGGGCCCAGGCAAAACGCCTTACCGACAATGACGTGGTGCAACTGGCCGGTGTGAAGATGGGCTTCTTCGCGTCCTGATTTGTTGGCTCGCGCCGGCACGACGTTCCTGATCCAATCGCGCCGGGACGGCGCTCCTACGGCTATATCCAATCGCGCCGGGACGGCGCTCCTGCGGCTATTGCGATCGTAGGAGCGGCATCCTGCCGCGATTCGAACACCGGCATCGCGCCGGGACGGCGCTCCTACTGGTAGGGTTCGGGAAATGCACCCGCGCCGTAGGAATCCGGCACGAAGTTTTCGAACTTGGTGTAGCGACCGACGAACGTCAGCAGAAAATCACCAATCGGACCGTTGCGCTGTTTCGCGATGGCGATATCGGCCAGGCCTTTTTTCGGTGTGTCCTGGTTGTACACTTCTTCACGATAGATGAAGACGATCAGATCCGCGTCCTGCTCGATCGCACCGGACTCTCTCAAATCCGACATGACCGGCCGCTTGTCGGCGCGCTGCTCGACGCTTCGGTTGAGCTGTGAGAGCACAATTATGGGTAGATTGAGCTCTTTCGCCAGGGCTTTGAGTGAGCGGGATATCTCCGAGATTTCGGTGGCCCTGTTCTCGGTATTTCCGGCCACCGACATCAACTGCAGATAGTCCACGACAATCAGGCCCAACCCATGTTCGCGTTGCAGGCGTCGTGCACGCGCCCGAATCTCGGTCGGTGACAATCCTGCTGTATCGTCGATGAAAATAGGGGCATCCGACATCAACTGCACGGCCGTGTTGATGCGCGACCAGTCTTCATCAGGGAAATTACCCGTCCGGAGGTGCGTCATGTCCACCCGCCCGAGCGACGAAATCATGCGAAAAGCGAGTTGCTGAGCCGGCATTTCCATCGAGTAAATAGCCGTCGGAATCTTGGAACCAATGGCCGCATTCTCGGCTATGTTCACGGCTAGTGTTGTTTTACCCATCGATGGGCGGCCGGCAATGATCACGAGGTCACCACCCTGGAGCCCGGCCGTCAACTTGTCGAATTCAGTAAAACCGGTGGAAATACCCGTGATGTCGCCTTCTGACTGGTGCAACAAATCGATCCGGTCTACGGTCTCCGGCAGGATTTGTTTCAGCGAGCGAAAGCCCGAGCGGCCGCGCGAGCCCTTTTCTGCAATAGCAAATACGCGGCGCTCGGCTTCGTCGACCAGCTCACTCGCAGCTCGCCCATCGGTCTGGAAAGCGCTGCCCGATATTTCGTTGCCGGCATTGATCAAGGACCGCAGCATCGAACGCTCACGCACGATATTGGCATAAGCTTTCGCGTTCGCGGCACCGGGTGTCTCGTTGGCCAGTGAGGCCAGGTATTCGAGGCCGCCGGCTTTGCCGAGATTGCCACGCGTATCCAGGAATTCCGAAATGGTTACGACGTCACAAGGATTGCCATCTTCGACCAGCATCGCTATGGCGGAAAAAATGATGCGATGATCGTTGCGGTAGAAGTCGTCAGCCGTAACGATATCGCCAACCGTGTCCCAGGCCTCTTTGTTGAGCATCAGGCCACCGAGCAGGGATTGCTCTGCTTCGACCGAGTTCGGCGGCACCTTCAGGCGCTGCTCGAGCCCTTCCGTGCTGTTACCCTCGCCCAGTGCACGCACCATTGCCGCTTCCCAATTCGCCAGTTCGATTCCGTCACCCGTCACATTCTGACCGGTGACGACTCGCTTTCCTCATGCTACGCCAAAGCTCGTGTCGCGTCCCGCGAATAAATTGCACAAGCCGGCTGTGAATTTTCGTGTCCGCCAAGGCGTGGCGACGAGGCATAGCACCGCTATGGCGAGGAGCCGCAACCTCGGCTGGCGCGAAAAGGCGCGCCGAATTGTGTGAGTTGTTTGCGGGACGCGACACTGGCACCCATGAACAACTAGTCGCCCGCAACAACCCGCACTACGACTTCGACATTCACATCCGGGTGCAGGTGTATACCCACCGGGAACTCGCCGAGCGAATGAATCGGGCCATCAGCCATGCGAATTTCGCTGCGCTGCACCTCAACCTGTACGTTCTCGAAGGCTTTCTCGATATCGATCGGGCCGACAGAACCGAACAATTTATCCTCACTGCCGGCGTTGGCCACGATAACGAGTTCGATGCCCTTGATTGCATCGGCGCGCTTCCGGGCACTCGCGAGTTCTTTCGCTGCCGCTGCCTCAAGCTCAGCACGTCGTACTTCAATCGCCTGAATATTAACCGGCGTCGCCAGCGCCGCTTTACCCTGCGGTAACAGGAAGTTGCGCCCGTAACCGGGCTTTACTTTGACGAGATCGCCGATTTTTCCGAGATTTTCAACATTGTCCAAAAGTATTACGTTCATTGTCTAACCCTGTCTCAATTCTGCCATTCAATTCAAGAACCTACGCCGTCTTCAAGCGGCGTATTCCAAACCAGGCATCAACATAACCGGTGATAGCCAGGCCCATTATCAAAACCACGTTCAATACCGGCGCCAGCACGTACGTCGCGACCAGGGCGAAGGTTGGCAAGAAACCCTCGGCATGCGACCAATGTACAATCGCGAGCCCCTGCAACCAAAACATCGCGAACATGATGAACGCCGTGTTTTGCACCCATCCTGCGCCGCTGACGAACGCGCCTATGGATACCAATGCCATTGCCCAGGCGATAACGCGGCCGAAATTCAGGTTGCGGAACAAGCCGAAATCCGCATTCCTGCCCGGCAATTGCCGGTACAACTTATAACCCAGTACGCAACTCACGACGTGCACGGACCAGAGTGTCAAAGTCATGATCATAGTCATCTGACCCGCCAGTACGTTCTTTTCAGCGGTCAATATGTCGGCCTGTTCGTGCAACCCGGCTTCACGCCATACTGTAATTACCTGATCCAGTAATTGTCGCCAGTACAGGGTCGCATCCTCGACCAAAACAAAAAAAACCAGCATCCCTGCAATCGCAATGATGAACGATAATTGCAGCGTCAAAGTCAGTGACCTTGTGACGCGCAGTATCGCGCCAAGCAAAAGGGCCGGCAACCAGATCGGCAACGCTTGCGAAATTACGTTCGCCGGTGACAGGCCGACCACCAGGCCTACCAGTGTCACCAGGGCGCCCGCGATGACTGCGTAAACCGCTGCTGTTTGCACGCCTTTTTGCAGCAACAGCAGAATCAATACTACCGCACTCAAGAAACTGAACCAGGCCAGCGAGATGGTTGCCGCCAGCGCCAGTATCGAATGCAAAGGCCGTGCAACCAGCCATGTGGCCATGGCCTGCATTGACTTCAATGCCTAGTGACTATCGGTGTAGGGCAGCAACGCGAGGAACCGTGCCCGCTTTACCGCGCTGGCTAGCTGACGCTGGTAGTGCGATTTGGTCCCGGTGATGCGGCTCGGTACAATTTTTCCGGTTTCCGTGACGAAAGCCTTGAGCAGATTGAGATCCTTGTAGTCAATCTCTTCGATACCCTCGGCGGTAAAACGGCAATATTTGCGCCTGCGTGAATAACGACTCATGGCTAATCTCCTCAGGCGATCTTGGCGGCGGTGGATTCTGCGGCGTCGTCTGTTGCAGAATCGGCTGTTTCACTCGCTACGGCGTCAGCCGCGGCGGTACCCTGGTCTATCGATTGCGATGACTCTGCCGCATCTTTCTTGCTATCGGCAGTATCGGCTATGTCTTCGGCATCAGAGTCACTGGCACCAGAATCGCTCGCGTCATCGTCCTCTTTACGCATTTTTGCTTCAGCCGCCGCTTTCGCATCGCGACGTTGCTGTGCTTCGCGCTCCTTCGCCTTTTCTTCCGCGACTGCAACCGCCATCGGCGACGCTTCGGTGATCGCTTTGTCGCAGGTCATCACGAGATGACGCAAGACGGCGTCGTTAAAACGAAACGCAGTCTTGATTTCGTCGAGTACTGCGAAGTCACACTCAATATTGAGCAGCACGTAGTGTGCCTTGTGTACCTTGTTGATGGGATGGGCGAGCTGCCGCCGGCCCCAGTCTTCGTTGCGATGAACGGTACCGCCCGAGACCTCTACCATTCCCTGGTAGCGCTCGACCATGGCGGGCACCTGTTCGCTCTGATCCGGGTGGACCAGGAACACGATTTCATAATGTCTCATTGTTAACCCTTTCGGTTGCTACCCGGTCCCTTGATCCTGTCGCATCGACAGGCCCGCTTTCCGGGGTACAGCTATTCGCATGCGCGATATAGCAAGAGGCTAAGAGTTCCGGCACTGCCAGGCTCTCCCCCGCCAAACAGCGGGGGACGCGAATCCTACCCATACGGCGGCCCGCACGCAAGGTTTAGCCTGCATATTGCGGGCTAAGCGCGTTGTCTCAATGCCTCGTACAGGCAGATTCCGGTCGCGACAGAGACATTCAGGCTCGCCACCTCGCCCAGCATGGGCAAGCTGGCCAGTACATCACAGCGCTGGGCGAGACTTTTGCCGAGACCCGATTCCTCACGCCCCATAATGAATGCGGCCGGACCCGTCAGATCCAGCGCGTAGAGACTTGCCTCTGCATGGTCGCTGGTTCCTACTCGCAAGAACCCGTAGTCACCCAGCCAGTCGAGTACTCGGCCAAGATTCGCGACTGCCGCAAACGGCAGGGTCTCGGCCGCCCCGGCAGCGACCTTGCTTACCGTGGGTGACAAGCCGGCGGCACCACGTCGCGGTACCACGATAGCGACCACGCCCGCTGCCTCGGCCGTGCGCATGCACGCGCCCAGGTTGTGTGGATCCTGGATGCCATCCAGCATGAGCAGCAAAGGCGATTCACCCGCACCCAGGCGGTGCTCAAGCAGCGCCCGCAAACCAGCCTCATCGAGCAGCGTGCTGCGCCGCACTTCGGCGACGATGCCCTGGTGCCGCGATTCCCCGCTAATCTGGGTGAGGCGCGCCCGGTTCGCTGATTGCACCTCGATGCCCTTTCCTTTGGCCAGTGCAACCAGCGATGTCACTCGCGGGTTGGCCGCCCGGTACTCGGCATAGATCGACTGCACCTCTGTGCCGTCCCGGCCCAGCAACTGCTCCACAGCCCGCAGCCCGGTTACATATTTCGACTTGCTGATAACTGCTACTCCTTGCCGCGGACTGACAGGGGCGTGCTCGACAGAAACGAATACAGCACGAGCGCCCTACTTCGCGCCTTGCGGCGCTGGCGGTTGCGCAAGCCGAAAATCGATGCGCCGGGTTTCCATGTCGACCTGCTGTACAAGGACTTCCATTTCCTCGCCCAGGCGATAGCGCTGCCCCGTGCGCTCACCGACCAGTTGTTGCTTGTTTCTATCGTATTGGTAGTAGTCATTTGGCAAATTAGTGACGTGTACCAGGCCATCGATCATCAATTCCGAAATTTGCACGAACAAGCCGAAATTTGTCACACCCGTGACGACCCCGCTGTACACATCCCCAACCCTTTGTTGCATGTACTGGCATTTGAGCCAGGCTTCAACATCGCGGGTCGCCTCCTCGGCGCGGCGTTCGTAAGCCGAGGTGATTACACCCAACCTGACCATCGTCTGGCGATCGTAATTGTATTTGCCGGCCTTGCCGCCGCGCACGATGTGGCCGATGGCGCGATGCACCAGGAGGTCCGGATAGCGACGTATTGGCGATGTAAAATGTGCGTACGCCTCGAGCGCAAGCCCGAAGTGGCCAATGTTGTCAGGTGTGTACTCTGCATGCTTTAAGCTTCGCAGCATTTGCATGGAGATTGTCGAACTATCCGGCCGGTCTTTCACATCGAGCAAAAGCTTCGCGAACTGCTTTGCCTGCACATGTTCCGAGTGCGGCACTTTGAGTCCGAGTGTCAGTAAATAAAGTCGCAATTCATCAAAGCGTTCCGGGTCCGGTTTCGCATGTACCCTGTAGAGTCCTGGAATGCGATGTTTCCTGAGGAATCCTGCCGCCGCAACGTTGGCAGTAATCATGCACTCTTCAATCAGTCGATGTGCGTCGTTTCGCGGGGCCGTATGGATATTCTTGATAACGCCTTCTTCGTCCAGTTCGAACTTGATTTGTGGCAAATCGAGTTCAATGGCGCCGCGGCGCCGGCGTGCCTTTGAAAACCCCTGGTAAAGATCGTGCAGATGACGGATCGTCGTGTGCAGAAACTCCGGTATGGATTTCGTGTCGCCCAACAGGAAAGCATTGACTTCGCCGTAGGTGAGGCGTGCTTTTGAGCGCATCACACCTTCCGCGAAATTTGAGCTGACCACGTTTCCGGAGGCATCGATCTGCATATCGCAGACCATGCACAATCGATCAACTTTCGGATTCAGCGAACAGAGCCCGTTCGATAGAACTTCCGGTAGCATGGGTACTACCCGGTCCGGAAAATACACCGATGTACCGCGCCTCTCGGCTTCCTTATCCAGCGGCGTATTGATTTCAACGTAGTGCGCAACATCAGCAATGGCAACGAGCAGTCGCCAGCCTTTCCCCGACGGCTCGCAATACACTGCATCGTCAAAGTCGCGCGCATCCGCACCATCGATGGTAACGAGATCGAGAGACCGCAAATCCATCCGGCCTTTCTTGGCGGCCGACGGCACGGCGTTGCCGAAATTATCAGCCTGCAGGAGTACTGCCTTCGGCCACTCGGTTGGAATGGCGTGCGAATGGAGCGCGATCTCCGTTGCGATGCCGCTTTGATCGGGAGCGCCGATAATCTTCAGGATCCTCCCCGTCGCCTGCGAATCCTTGCTCGGAAAATCCAGGATTTCGACGACGACGATCTGGCCTGCCTTGGCACCGGCAGAGTCACCCTTGCCGATCAAAATGCGATGCGAGTTTTTCGGGTTGTCCGGTATTACGACACCGATACCACGTTCGCGGATGAACTTGCCGGCCACTTCGCGCGTGCCTCGCTCGAGGATTTCAACCACGTCACCCTCGGGTTTGCCGCGACGATCGGTGCCGACTATTTTGACGGCCACCCGATCGCCATCAAACAATGGGCGCATCTCGCGGGCGGAAAGGTAGATGTCGTCACTATCGTCGTCGGTAATGACGAAGCCGAAACCGTCCTTGTGGCCACTCACCCGTCCCGTGATAAGCGCCAGTTTC
Organism: Proteobacteria bacterium UBA1844; assembly: GCA_002338615.1. GTDB lineage: Bacteria > Pseudomonadota > Gammaproteobacteria > Steroidobacterales > Woeseiaceae > UBA1847. The sequence goes on from DDIS01000132.1 coordinate 61,700, forward strand.
TGCGTCAGGCAGTATTCGTTGCGGCGGTTCTGAATGATCTGGCCAGCGCGCACCATGGCATCCAGGCGGTCCACCAGGAGGCCGCGCATACGCTGCCCTTTGAGGCTGAATTTCGCGAGAACCGCCTCCAGCTTTTGTGGGCTGCCAGCGTCATCGAGGTATTCGAGAATGGCGTTGCGGCTCGGTATAGGGTGCTGATAAGCCTTGGCCTGCCTGCCGTTCGCACCTGAGGCTTTTTTCGGCTGCTTTTTCGATTGGTTTTTTTTCTTTGGCAAGTGCTTTTGCTCCGGTCGATTAAAAGGGCCACCTGTAGCCGTTGACAGGCAACGTCCACGTTATATACAGTGCGCCCCCTTGTTAAAGGCGTGATTGTACGCGCTTGCTGAAGGCCCAGGTGGCGGAATTGGTAGACGCGCCAGTTTCACATGGTAGTGATGCTACGTAACTCGTGATGAAAATCTACCAGAGAATCACGCGGTTACAATGGCGGGTCGACCACGGGCAATGCGACTGGTATGGATTTTGTCGTATCTGCGGTTTGAAAGTAAGATTGAAAAACCTGATTGGATAGTGAAATGCCCAGGTGGCGGAATTGGTAGACGCGCCAGCTTCAGGTGCTGGTCTACGTAAGTAGGTGGAGGTTCAAGTCCTCTCCTGGGCACCATTCTCTTAATCAGGCTTCGCCAAGCAAGCAAGACACATGGATCTTCTTTAGGCCTCAGACCATTGCGACAGGATGACTAAACGATAGACACCAGTCGTGACAAAATCTTAACTTCGAATACCGATGTGCGGCAATCCGATATCGGCGATAGTACGTGCGCCCATTTGGCTCATTACCAATGATAATTCGGCGTTCAGCATCGCCAGGACTTTTTCGACGCCCGGCTGGCCGAAACCCGCCAACCCCCAAATGTACGCACGGCCAATGCAGACCGCATCTGCGCCCATAGCCAGTGCTTTAAAAATGTCTGTCCCGCGACGAAAACCGCTGTCAATGATCACGGGCACTCGGCCATTCACTGCCTCGACGACTTCCGGCAGGCATTCAATAGCGCCCCGGCCGCTGGCCTCGGCGCGACCTCCATGGTTGGAAACGTAGACAGCATCCGCACCGGCCTCGACGGCGCTCGCCGCGTCCGCGTTCGTTACGATCCCCTTGACGACGATTTTCATCGACGTCACCCCACGGATCCGGTCGAGGAAACCCCACGTCATACCGGGCGTGAGGAACTCGGCGAAATCGAATCTCGAACCCTCATACATCGGGTAATTTCGCCGGAAGTCATCGATACTGCGCGTTCCATGGCACGCTGAGCAGTCGCGACCGTCAGCGCGCGTGTACTTGCCGAGCAACACTCGATTGCTACTCGAATTGACGTCCACTGTAAGCACGACGACACGCGCACCGGCCCGTTCGGCACGTTCCAGCATCATTTCCGTCGTAGGCCAGTGGTTCGTCGGGTAAAGCTGAAACCAGACAGGTTGCCCTCGCGCCGCGATGACATCTTCGATCGAGCTGGATGCCATGTTCGACAGCATCTGCAGGTGCTCCTGCGTTTTTGCAGCACGCGCGGTTGCGAGTTCCGCGTCCGCGTGAAAAGCGCGCTGAGCTCCTATTGGAGCAAGTGCAATCGGCGATTTGAGTTGCTCTCCGAGTAAAGCAGTCTCGAGGCTGATGTCGCTGGTATCGACCATGCGCATCGGCCGCAGGTAAATATCCTCGAAGGCACGCCGGTTCGCGGACAGAGTTTCGTTGCCGTCAGTGCCGGTTGTAAGATAGCCATAATGCGCGGGCGGCAGCCTGTGCTTTGCCACGTTGTGGAAGTCGAAAACATCCAGTGCATCTGCGGGAGACTCGATCAAATAGTCCGGCAAATCAATTGAATCCAGCGACTCCTCTGCCAACAGGCGCCCCGCAGCAGTCCACCCAAGCAGAGGGCTCGCAGTGAGAAACTTAAGAAACTGTCGACGCGGCGATGCTTCCATATTATTTTCTCCTGGCCTGCTGCCTACCGAGTTAAAAATTAGAATACGAACGTTTCGATTAGATTGGCTGGCAAGATTCACCATGAATTTAATGTGAAAAGCCTATTTGTTTTCTCGCGTAAGTCGAAGAATCTTCCCTGGAGTGTTCAGCACTACGTAAATTGCTCCGTCTTCATCGACCGTTAAATCTCTCACACGCCCAAAATGGGCGAAGAGCAACTCCGAGTGAACTACCGTTTCGTCCTCGATCACAAGACGTTGAAGGGTCTTCGCCTTGAGTGACGCTACCAACAGGTTGTTGTTCCACTCAGGGAACATGCCACCCCGATAGAACTCGATCGCACTAACGCCGATCGATGGTGTCCAGTATCGAATCGGTTGCTCAGTGCCCTCCTTGGCGGTCAGTTCAGAAAACCTGCTGCCATCATGATTGAGTCCGTAGGTAACAAGCGGCCACCCGTAGTTCGCGCCTTTTCGGATGACATTCAGTTCGTCGCCACCCATTGGGCCGTGTTCAGTCGACCACAATTCACCGGAGACGGGATGAAATGCCAGGCCCTGTGGATTCCGGTGCCCATAACTAAATACGGACGGTGCCACGCCAGTGAGGTCGGTAAAAGGGTTGTCGGCCGGAATTGAACCATCCGGGATTACACGATGTATTTTCCCGTTCGGCAATTGCAGGTTCTGCGCGTCATTTGGGTTTCCGATGTCGCCGGGCTTGTAGTTCGAGATTGAGAAGAAATAGTCACCGATCGAGAAATACAAATAGCCGCGCCGGTCGAAGCTGATTCTGCTCCCCATGTGCGCGATCGATGGAATATGGTACTCCGGGGGTGCTGCAAAAACTGTCTCTTGGACCGTCCATCGACCATCCTGTATTTTTCCCCGAACAACCTGGGTCATCAGTGGCGGTACATCCCCCTGTTTCGGGCCGTCGGTCGCATGTGTATAGGACAGATAGACCCACCCGTTCGTTTTGTAGTCCGGATCGACTGCTACATCCATTAACCCGGCGTTGTTGCGATGAAAGACCTGCGGAAGCCCTTGAATCGGTTCGCCTTGTATTACGCCATCTCGCATTACGAGCAGCTCGCCACTGGCTATCGTGACCAACGCGGTTTTCTTGTCGATAAATTCGATGGCCCATGGCTTCGCCAGTCCATCCGCCAACACTTCAACACGAACGTCATAGTCCGAGGTTTCGATTACTTCCGGGATTGCCGGTGGCTCAGCACCCGACTTTTTTTCGGCCTGCAGAATGTAGTCAACCACGGAACTTATTTCTTCCTGGCTCAATACGCCCATCCAGGCGGGCATCTCCGTCCCCTGGACACCGGTCATCACGGTCAACCCGATTGCGCCCGGAAAATCACCGTAGTTCCAGATACCATCCAGAAAGCTGCTGCCGAGTCCTCCCTCCATATTTTGTCCGTGACAGCCTGCGCAGTGCTCTACGTAAACCCGTTCGCCGACGCTCAGGTTACTCTCGGGTGTTGCACCCATCACGGCAGTCCAACTGAGCGAGCATGCTAATGCGCAAATGGCATTTCGACAATTAATCATATGAAATATCCTGTCCAATTCTGTTTTCTTGAGTACATGAAAATCGCCTGTTCCGTTGCGATAGGACCTGTCATTTCGAGATCAATTTCTCGTTCCGGCGAAATGGGCTTCCGGGCAGACTTTAGTAGCCGCGACGCACGTCAACGACAGCAATCATTTTGTCACCGGACGCATAACGGCGCATAACCTCTCGCGTCAGTATCCACGTTCTTTGCCAGAATCCATCGGTGTCTTCGTCGACCGCTCTCATGGGCGCCATAACGTGCGTCGTGTAGAGCAAGTTCGGCGCACTCCATAGCGGATCGTCGGGCGTAAGCGGCATTCGTTCGCCCGGTACGCCGACATTGGCATACATGGCGGCAGCGCCAAGCTGCCCACTCACGAGTGCATCGAGCAGGTCCTGCTTCGGCGCCACGTCCTCGCGCGAAATATTGACAAACACTGCTCCCCGCTTCATGCGGTTGAACATAGCTGTGTCGAACATGCCCCTGGTATCTGATGTCAGGGGGGCACACATCGCGACCACATCTGCCTTTCCGATCAGCCCGGGCAGTTCATCGGCGAGCCCGACATAGTCGACAAAGTCAGGTCCCTCGCGGCTGGAAGCACGAGTTGCAATGACCTTCATGCCGATACCGTGCGCCATCTTCGCGAATTCTGTGCCGATGCCGCCCAGGCCAACCACCAACACCGTGCGGCCCTGCATCTGCATGCCGCGTTCGCCCCATTCCGGTGGTACCAGTCTCTTGCCGGCATCCATGCGTGCCTCGAGATCGATGCCACGCATGAGCGCGACCATCATGGCAAAAACATCCTCGGCGAGGGGGCGGCTGCGGATCTTTTGGCTGTTCGTCAGCAGGAACTTGCCCGAGGCGACTGTAGGCGAGACGCCAATGCAGTCGTTCACGCCAGCGCCAAAGGAATGCAGCCACTTCAGATTCGTGGCTGCGCGAACGACTGTCTCGTCGCACAGCACATTCGGCAGAACGCTGACGAAGGCGTCGGCTTCGGCTGCATAGGGCAAGGCCTCGGCCTGGCGCTCTTCAATTGTGCCTGTCTGGTAGACACCCACCAGCTTGACGTCCGGCACCGCTTTTTGCAGCCAGGCAATCCGGTCGGGCCGGTCGACATGGACCAGCATCATTTTCGGTTTGTTCCACCCGGGCACCAGCTCCTTCACCGTCTGTTTGCTCTCGGTGAAGCCCGCGTCCCGGATTAAGGCATCGACCTCGGCCTGGTTCATGTCCGGAATAGGGGGTAACGATGGCCCGGCGTCGTGCTGGGCCAGCGCCGGCGTTATCGCCAGTGCTCCCAGCGCCAGGAGCGACGCGGCTGCCAGCAGAATCCGAGTGCGAGAACGAGATTTATATGGAACACAGTCAGCCACGGACACTTTCTCCACCGGTAAAGTCGCAGACAGGAATATTTTTCGCATCAATAGCCGCGCTCCACATCAACGACCGACAGCATCTTTTCGCCCGCGACATAGCGGCGAACCTGCTCGCGGGCTATTTCCCAACTGAGCTCGGAATCGGACATGAAGCCTTCGGCCGGCCTTGCCGGCGCCGCGCTGTGCGTGATGTAGAGCATGTTGGGCGCGCTCCACTGCGGGTCGTCCGGGGCAAGCGGCGGGCGCTCACCCGGCATGCCGGAATTGGCATTCATGCCGGCGGCCCCGACTTGTCCGCTCTCAAGTGCTTCGATCAGGTCCTGCTTCACCACGACGTCCTCACGGCTGACGCTGACGAAGAGTGCACCCTTCTTCATGCGGTGGAACATCGCGGCGTTGAACATGCCTTCGGTCTCCGGCGTCAACGGCGCCGTCATCGCGACTACGTCGGCCCTTCCGATCAGCTCGGAAAGTTCATCGGACAAACCGACATAATCGACGTAGTCTGGTCCGTTGCGGCTGGAATTACGGGTGGCGATCACTTTCATGCCAATTCCGTGCGCCATCTTGGCAAGTTCGGTACCGATGCCGCCCAAGCCGACGACCAAAAGCGTGCGCCCTTCCAGCAATATGCCTCGATGGCCGACGTCCGGAAGCATCAGCTTGCCGTCGTTCATCCAGTCGCGCCCGTGGGTGATGTTCATCCGTGCCTGCAGATCAACACCCCGCGCCAGCGATACCATCATTGCGAAGATGTTTTCCGCAACCCAGCGACCGCGCAACTTTTGACTGTTGGTGAACAAGAATTCGCCGGACGCGATTTCCGGCGAAACAGCGATGCAGTCAGCAACGCCAGCACCATAAGAATGCAGCCACTTGAGTTTCTTCGCAGCGCGAATGACCTTCGCGTTACACAATACGTTCGGAAATACATTGATGAATGCATCTGCATCGGGAGCATATGGAAGCGCCTCGGCTTCGCGCTGGGCGACAGTGCCCTTCTGATAAAGTCCGATCAACTCGACGCCGGGTGCGGCTTTCTGTAGCCACGCGATCCGATCAGGTCGGTCGATAAAGACCAACATCATCTTGGGCATGGCCCAACCCGGTACCAGCTCCTGCACCGTCTGCTTGCTTTCAGGCAGGCCGAGACGCTTGACCAGCGCATTCACTTCAGCCTTGCTGAGATCAGGAAGCGGTTCCAGCGTTGCAGTGGATTCTTCGGCCTGCGGTTCGGCTTGTCTGTTCCCCAGCGACACGATCATAAGCCCACCTGCGATCATCAACGCCGCTGTCGCAAACCAAGCAAATATTTTCGTTGTATTCACCAGTCAGACCCCCTGCGCAAACATGGCCCGACAGTGCTGAGCCGTTCGACATCAATAGTATTCTTGAAAAATGCCGCAAGACGGCCCCACCCTGACAGCAGCGCGGCTGCGCCCCGAAAATCCCAACGCCACCGACTTTCAGAGTTTGGCCCGTCATTTCTCGCGTATAGCTCAAATTCGCAGTGGATATTATCGAAATTAAGGAAAAGTTTCCATTATACGTTCTCCAATACCATATATCGGGACACTAAGGCAACGTCGACGCTTTGGCGCTAAGGCTGAGTCGCTGATGGCCATCAGGATCGCTATGGGGTCGGGCTGATCGTCGTAACTATCGGTAGGTGCACGACAAACTGGAAGATTACGAGAGAATTGACGGGAATGAGAGCGACCTGTCGCTGAACACCATCAAAAAAGTTGACGCTATTCCTAAACTCGGCAGCAAATGCGCCACAGAATATCAGACCCCCACGGCGCAGGCCGTTTCAGCCTTCAATGTGCCAAGTTAAAAAAGGCAGCGGCTAGTCATTGCTCAAATCCGCCCTAACTCGTATCGGCTCTTGCTGGCTGCAAGTCATTCGCACGGTCACTTGACGCCTTTATTATTTACGACTTTCTTGGCCCCATCCACTGCAGCAGTGATTTCGCCGGCGCTCTTCTTTTCCTGCTCGGTTTTAACAAAGCGACTCAATTGCACCGTCCCTTTGAATGTTTCAACGCTAATCGCGGTACCGCTTGTATCTTTGGATTCGAGCAGGCTGGTCTTCACTTTCGCAGTCAGCGCCGAGTCGCCGATATAGTCACCGGTACTCGATGTTGTTGCTGATCCCGCACAGCCGACAAGCAACACCGCGGGTGCGATCGCTGCCAGAATGGCTTTTTTGTTCCTATATCCTCCAACCAGGCTAGCTTGGTATCAGCGCAGTATCCGGCGACGTCCCAAAGTATGGAAAGCAATCTTCATGTGCCTATAATAGTTGCCGAACGACGCAAGGCGTTGGCCAGCATCGTATACTCGGATCCGGCAGCCTGTCTCGCTACGATTGTCCAGGCTCGACCGACTGCCCGGGCAAGCCATTTGCACATTAATGGCGCAGCGAGGACAACAATTCTTTGCCGCGCAATCTCGGAATGAGCGAAGGACATCAGCGTATGAAGCAGATTAACTGGCGTGAAATTGTGGAGATCGTGGGCGCGGTAAGTATCGTCGCCGCATTGCTGCTGGTGGCCCTCGAATTGCGAGACGGCAACCGGATCACGCGGCACATCGCAGAGACCGACACGCAGTTTGCGCTGTTGGAAAACTACGCCCGCCTCCAGTCCGCGCAAATGTCGAATCCTGAGTACGCCAGGCTGTTTGCGAAAGTGTCGACACCAAAGGGCCAGCTGATCACCGCGACGGAACAATCACAAATGCAGGCTATTGCGCGCCAGACATTAACTTTTTACCGCTCGGCGCAAATCGCTGCAGACCTCGGTTTCCTGTCGGACGAGCAACTTACGATGTACAGCAACGATCTTCGCAATACCTTGCATCATTACCCGGGCTTGCACGAGGCATTTATTGACGCCTACGAGGAACTCGGCGACATGCAGGAAAAAGCCGTTTTTGCATCCCTCGCGGACATCGCCAAGGGGCAAGCGCCGAAACCTGCGGCGCCCTGAGACACAAACGAGCACCCAATTGCGCTATATTTAGAGCCGGTTCCGGAGATCGTCGTCGCCAGATAGGGGGAGCTGAGATGCAAAAGACCCTGATAGTCCTGTTCGTCGTGCTGATCGCCGTGTGGCTGTACTGGCGGCGTCGACAGGCGCGCAGCGTAGCCGATTCGGCAAAAATCCAGGACAAGCTTAGCAATGACCAGGGCTCCCGGTATCATGCCGTGGCAATTCGCTACTCGCAGTTCGCATGTGCCGCAGCCAGGGACATTGAAGGTCATCGCTTTCTCGCGAGCACGGCGCCGCGTTTACCCTTACCGGGCTGCGATCGTGACAGTTGCGATTGCCGTTTCCAGCATTACGATGACCGGCGCTCGGGACACGACCGGCGCAGTCCATTCGCATCGGGTGGTCTTGCAGCGTCTACGGGCAAGTATGAGCAGGAACGCCGCCAGGGCGACGAACGGCGCCTCGATGATCAGGATCCGTAGGCAACGACCGTGTTCTGGTAGTTCTCGAGTTCGCGTTCGTGTCGGGCTCGCTCGGCAATCAGCGCCTCGATATCGGTCTGGATGGAGCCGGCACGTACCGACAAGTCCCGAATATCAGCAAGCAACAATACGCGCTCCGCGGTGGTCGTTTCTGCCGCAATCAGCAGCGCTTCCTTGTCACGAATCAGGACGCGGATACGCTCCAACTCGTGCTCTTTTGCCGCAATGCGTGAATTCGCATTGTTAACATTGCTGCGCAGCTCGTACAACTCGTGTCCGACTCGATACGCATCGAGGAACTCCTCTTCCAGCGCCACGTCACAGACGCCGAGATAGCGAACACCGCGAGTACCGAGCTCATAGCCACGACCGGGCTGGCAGTACTGCACCAGGCCTTCATCCCTGCCCGCCTGGTAAGCGCGAAAATCCGCAGTGATGCCATGCTTCGCACAGGCCTCCCGATGATTCGCAAAATAGTCGGAGGTCATACCGCGGGAACCATCCTCGAAACCGACAGCCGCCCAGTCGGTCGCGTTACACTCTTCGGGGCTCATTGACGAGCACGCGCCTAGCAACACGGTAAACAAGATACCGCATGACATTGCTATCCTGAACTTCATATCGAACCCCTCCGCCGATACCGGCTGCTGCTTCAATTCCCTCAACCTGGAATGCAGGCCACAACGATAACAATTGCCCGCGTTCTGCCGCGTGATCACATTCACGTTTACGGCATCCCGCCTGAACCGCAGCTGAAATCGTCGCAATCGACCGTCGCTATGCCCAGCGACTGTGAACCGGGTCACAGTGACGGTGCAATCCCGGCGCTAATCTGGACAAACCCGATTTTCATCGAGACCGTGCAATGGATATGCAGGCAGTTGGGTCGGCCGCCACAATGGCACTCTTATGCGCGCTGGTTTTCATGCTGGTTGCAAAATCCTGGCATCTGCTTGGCCAACTGGTCGGCCAGCCATCGAGTTTTGCGGACAGCATGATGAGTGAATCGGCGCAGCGCTTTCGAGACGAATCACAAAGCTTGTCCAGGAAGCAATCAACCTACCTTGGCGGTGCTGTTGTATTCGTCGTGATGTACGTCGCGGCAAGCTCGTTCCAGGGGCCGCAGATTTACGCCGGCTATCCCGTGTGGCAGCTTTACATCCTGTTTTCTGCGCTCGGTGCGGGCGCATTATTCGCGTTGTATCGCCTCGTGCGCACCTTTCTTTTGTACCGCGAGGTGCGCTTTCTCTGCGATGCAAATATTGCGATCGGCCATGCTTTGCATCGCATCGCGGTCGATTGCGGCCGTACGTACCACGATGTGCCCACGGCGTCCGGGATCATCGACCACGTCCTGGTTGGCAAGCGCGGTGTGTACGCAATTCATGTACTTGCCAAAAGGCATCTACGACGGGGCCAGGTGCGTCTTGACCACAACGAACTTCTTTTCTCCAACAGTGACAATCCCGTATCAATCGTAGCGACAGCCGCTGCGGGCAAGCGGCTTGCAAAAGAGCTGGGCGAAATCACCGGCCGCAACATTCGGGTTCGATCGGTGCTTGCCGTGCCCGGCTGGGACATCAGCGAGCAACTCAGCCACGAACACCTGCTGGTGAATGAACGCACGCTGCCAATGGTACGCGGCTGGAATGACCAGAGTGACTATCTGCTGGATGAAGAGATCAGCGCAATTCAGTCAAACCTTACCGCGCGCTGCATACGCCGCAAGTCGCGACGACTGCAGAATACGGGCCGCAGTTAACGCCATTTCGAACCGGGCTTCGGCCCCGGCAATTCAGCACTAATACCGCTCGGGGCTTATTCGAAAGGATGTTGCTTGATGATGGTTTGTTCCCGGTCCGGCCCCGTTGAAATAATATCGACGGGCACACCGGCCAGCTCTTCGATGCGTTCGAGGTAGCTGCGGGCGTTGGCGGGCAAATCGCCAAGTTGGGTAACGCCTACCGTGGATTCGCTCCAACCGGCCTGTTCTTCGTAGACTGGCACGCATTCCGCAAAGCGATCCACAACGACGGGCAATCCGGCAATCGAGTCACCGTCAATCTTGTAGCCTACGCAGATGCGAATGGTTTCGAGTCCATCAAGAACGTCGAGCTTGGTGACGCACAGTCCCGAAACGCTGCTGTTAATTATTGAGCGCTTGAGCGCAACCGCATCAAACCACCCGCAGCGTCGCGGTCGGCCCGTTGTGGCACCGAACTCGGCGCCTACCTTGGCAAGATGTTCCCCCGTATCGTCGAACAACTCAGTTGGGAACGGGCCCGCACCGACACGAGTCGTATAGGCTTTGACAATGCCGAGGATGTAGTCAAGATCCCGCGGTCCCATGCCGGTGCCGGTGCTGGCCGCAGCCGCGACTGTATTTGATGAGGTAACATAGGGATAGGTGCCATGATCGATATCGAGAAACGTTCCCTGCGCCCCTTCGAACAGGATGCTTTCACCCCGGTCCGATGTATCCTTGAGTATCTGTGTCACGTCCGCCGTAATCGGCGCGACGAATTCAGCGGCCTCCATCGCATCGTCAAGTATGCGAACAAAACTCATCGGCTCGGCGCCGTAGTATTTGCGCAGCAGGAAGTTGTGATAGTCGAGTATCTCGCCAAGTTTTGCAGCGAAATTCTCGCGCACGAACAGATCCGAAATTTTGACAGCCCGACGTGAAACCTTGTCCTCGTAGGCTGGGCCAATGCCGCGCCCGGTTGTACCGATTGCAGCTGCACCGCGTGCTTTTTCGCGCGCACGATCAAGCGCCACGTGCGACGGCAAAATCAAGGGACAATTCGGGCTCACCTTGAGGCGGTCAAACACGGGGATGCCATTGGCAACCAGCGCATTGGCCTCTGCGACCAGCGCCTCGAGGGATACCACGACACCGTTGCCGATCAGGCAACGTACATTGTCCCGAAGAATTCCCGACGGTATCAGATGCAACACCGTTTTCTTGCCACCAATAACCAGCGTATGCCCGGCATTGTGGCCACCCTGAAAGCGCACCACAGCCGCGGCCCGATCCGTCAGGAGATCGACAATCTTACCCTTGCCCTCGTCCCCCCACTGGGTGCCGACGACTACGACATTTTTACCCATTTTTCCTTCCCCAGATGTGCCGGGTGCCTAGCCACGCACGATAAACAGCAACACGAGTCCTGCGACAATGACTCCAAGACCCACAGAGCGGATATGGTTGTCGCCGAGGCGCACGATTTCCGCAACCATTTGCCGATATCGCCCGGGAGACGCAAACGGCAACAAGCCTTCAATAATCAGCACCAGCGCAACCGCCGTCAGTATTTCCGTCCAGAACACTGGCCTTTACCTGTGCGCGCTAGCGGCTGCCGTCGGATTTGTTCAGATAACGAAAGAACTCGTTATTCGGATCAAGGACAAGTATGTCGCCCTGCTTGCCAAGGGAATTTCGATAGGCGTCGATACTGCGATAAAACGCGTAGAATTCTGGATCCTTGTTGTAAGCATTGGCATAGATCTCGGCAGCGAGCGCATCACCTTCACCACGAATTTTTTCGCTGTCCCGGTACGCATCGGCGGTGATGATGGTGACTTGCCGATCCGCGTTGGCACGCATCTCCGTAGCATTGGCTCGGCCTTCGGCGCGGCGCTCGTCGGCGATTCTTTTCCGCTCCGCTTCCATCTGCGCATACACGGAGCTACGCACATCGTCCATGAATTCGACCTGCTTGACGCGAAAGTCCACAAGATCCACACCAAGGTCCGCGGCAGTTCCTTCTGCCCTGCCGAGCAAGTCTTGCATCAGTTCTGCACGCTCAAGCGAAATAGCCGCTGAAACCGTGCGCTTGCCAAACTCGGTTACCACCGCGTTCTTTACGATGTCGCCGAGTCGCATCTCGGCGACTTCTCGCACACCGCCTGTCGAGGTATAAAAGCGAACTGGGTCCGTAATCCGGTACTTGACAAAGAAATCCACCTCGAGCGCTTCGTTCTCGGCCGTAAAGATGCGTTCGGGCCGGTCGCTGATCGTCAGGATACGGTCCGAGAACTTGCGAACATTCTCAATAATGGGAATTTTCCAGTGCAAGCCAGGCTCGTAGGCGCCTTGTACAACCTCGCCGACCCGCAATTTGATTGCCTGTTCACGCTCATTCACCGTAAACAGCGACAGGCCCGCAACCACGATGACCAGGCCGACGATTATAAATAGTCCAAAACGTCCGGAATTCATTGGCGTGTCCTCCGCTCGCGAGCATCCTTGTCTGCCTGGCTTTCATCCCTCGCCTGGCCTGCTGCCGGGGAGCCACTGGCGGACGCACGATCCGCGCTGCTTGCAGGTAGGCGACTGCCCTCGAGTAACTTGTCAATAGGCAGGTACAGCAGGTTGCCGCTGCTCTCTGAGTCAATCAGCACCTTGTTGGACTTGCTGTACACCTCTTCAATAGCATCGAGATACAGTCGGTCGCGAGTCACCCGCGGTGCAAGTTGATATTCCACGAGCAAGGATTCGAAGCGCGCCGCCTCACCTTCAGCATTTTTTGTTACCCGGTCTTTGTAGGCGCGCGCATTTTCAAGGACGCGTGCGGCGTCACCGCGGGCGCGTGGCACGATGTCCCGCGCGTAGGCATCTGCTTCCAGTCGATAACGCTGGGAATCGTTACGCGCCTTCTGGGCATCGTCGACTGCAGCTTGCACGCCTTTCGGATAGTTCACGTTTTTCAGTGAAATTGAAGTAATGTCGATACCCGACTCGTAGCTATCGAGCGTGGTCTGCAAAACTTCGAGAGTGCGCGACGCAATTTCTTCACGCTGGCCGCTGACCAGGCTTTCGAGTTGACTGGTGCCAACAACCTCACGCAGCGCACTTTCTGTCACATCCTGCAAAGTCATTACCGGGTCTTCCACCTCGAAGCTGAATTTGACCGGGTCCGCGCGACGATACTGGACCACCATGTCGATGAATACGTACTGCTCGTCGGCGGTCAACATTTCTGTCTGGTACGCGTATTCCGTAACCACGATGGTGTTGACAACATCAACCCGTTCAACCGGCGTTGGAATATGCCAGTGCAGGCCCGGCAATGTCGTTTTCGTATACTTGCCAAAACGCTGAACCACACCACGTTCGGCTTCATCAACCCGATAAAAGCCCGTGAGCCCCCAGGCAAGCAAAGCCAGCACCACGATGAAGTAACCGCCGCCACCGCCCGGCACGCGCCGACCAACGCCGGAACCGCTGCCTCCACCGAACAGCCCACCGAGGCGCTTTTGCCAGTCCTGTACGATCTTGTCGAGGTCGTTCGCTTGGTTTTCACCGCGCTTCCACGGATCTTTCTTGCCGTTTCCAGATTCGTTCCAGGCCATATTATCTCTGCTTGTATTCATTTAATTGCTGCCACTGCACCAGGCTCGGGGTCAATGCCCGACGTCGGTCGCACCAGATCGGCCGGGAGATTCTCATGCTTCAAGAAGCGTCGCAAATCCTTGTCCGCCATTTGTATTTCCACATCCCAGCCACCGTCTTCGAGCTGTACTTCGTTCAATACGGCGCCAAGCGCGAACAATTTCGCGCGCTGCCTGCCCTGCGTGTGGCCAAGTCGAATGATGCCGTGCCGTGTTTGTGGCCGTAATCGCTCGCTAATCGCCTCCAGCAGTACCGGAATACCATCGCCGGTTGCCGCGGAAATCCACACGGCGCGCCGGAATCCACGTTTGCTGGCTGCGGCTTTGGGTTTTCGCTCAAGTTTATCGATCTTATTGTACACACGTATCTGCGGTACGCGATGTGCATCCAACTGTTTCAACACCTGATTGACCTGGCGCACGCGCTGCCAGCGGTGCTCATCGCTCGCATCGATCAAATGAAGAATCAGGTCCGCCTCGCGTGCCTCGGTCAGAGTCGAGCGAAATGCGGCAATCAATTCATGCGGCAGGTCGCGCACGAAGCCCACGGTGTCTGCAATTATGACTTTGTTGCCGTCGGGCAGTTCGAGACGCCGCACTGTCGGGTCCAGCGTGGCAAACAGCTGGTCTTTCACCAATACACCGGCCTCGGTCAGTGCATTGAAAAGCGTCGATTTACCGGCATTGGTGTAACCGACCAGTGCAACCGTTGGAATCTCTGCGCGTTCGCGATTGCGCCGATTCATGGCCCGGCGACTGTCCACCTGCTCAAGACGCGTATGGAGCAGCCGAATCCGATGATCGAGCAGGCGGCGATCCGTTTCGAGCTGCGTTTCACCCGGGCCGCGCAGGCCTATACCGCCTTTTTGCCGCTCAAGGTGCGTCCAGCCGCGCACCAGCCGTGTCGACAAATGCTGCAGCTGCGCAAGTTCAACCTGCAGTTTGCCCTCAAAGCTCCGTGCACGCTGTGCAAAAATATCGAGAATCAGGCCCGCCCGGTCCAGCACGCGACATTTAAGCTCCCGCTCGAGATTACGTTCCTGGCTCGGTTTTAGCGCAGCCGACGAAATCACCAGGTCGGCGCTGTGCGTGGCGACGCGCGCGCGCAGATCCTCGAGTTTGCCGCTTCCAATATAAAAGCGCGGGTCCGGGCGTTTGCGTGCGCTGACAATTTCATCAACCACGATAGCGCCTGCGGAACGCGCCAGTTCCGCAAATTCTTCGCGTTCGGATGCATCAGGTACGCCGCCGGGGCCCGCATGGACGAGAATTGCCCGCTCGCCGCTTTGTGGCCGCTCAAACAATCAGGGGCTCCAGTCGAGAAAATTAGTCGTCATCATCTCCATCGTCGTCCGGCATGGGCAGGCGCACATTGCGCGCCGGCACAACCGTCGAGATCGCATGCTTGTAGACCATTTGATTGACGCTGTTTTTCAGCAATACAACAAACTGGTCAAATGAATCGACCTGACCCTGCAATTTGATGCCGTTGACGAGGTAAATCGAAACCGGAACCTTTTCCTTGCGCAGAATGTTCAGGAATGGATCTTGAAGTGATTGCCCTTTTGCCATGTCGGGTCTCCTTATTCTTGTTGTTGTTGAACACCACATCCCGGTGGCGCCGGATTGCCGTTTGCGGTGCTCTGCCTAAGCGTTTAAAAATGGTATCAGATACGCGGATATTGAGTCGATTACATCCGCTTCAAGGGGGTCGAACGAAACCAGCCCGGCCTCGGAGCGCAGCCAGGTTATCTGGCGTTTTGCCAATTGCCGCGTTGCGACCAGCGTTCGGTACGCCGCTTCGTCGGCGCTGCACTCGCCGGCGACACAAGCCCAGAACTGCCGGTAGCCCACGGCGCGCATCGATGGCGCATCCGCGCTCAGTCCCGGTCGCATATAAAGAACCTTCATTTCGTCGATAAAGCCCTTGTTTAACATCAGGTTTAATCGTTCCGCAATCCGCTGATGCAATACCGCTCGGGAGACCGGGTTCAATGCGGCTTTCACAAAGCGGACCGTCCCGGCCGACGCATCCTCGCGAGCCGCAGCCTGAATTGCCGAAAGGCTGCGGCCACTTTGCCGGTAAACCTCCAGCGCGCGCTGGATGCGCTGCCGGTCTGCCGGGTTGATCCGCGTCGCTGCCTCCGGGTCGATTTGCGCCAGTTTCGCGTGCATTGCGGGCCAGCCGAAAGCGCGAGCCGCCGCCTCAATGTCAGCCCTGATCGCCGGATCGGCAACCGGCAGGTCTGCAATGCCTGCCGTCAACGCACGAAAATACAGCATTGTGCCGCCCACGAGCAGTGGAACGCGCCCGGCCGCCGTGATCTTATCGATCGCCGCTCGCGCGTCGCGCACGAACTCACCGGCCGAGTAAGCCTCTTCAGGATCTCGAATATCAATCAGGCGATGTGGCGTGCGTGCGAGCACGGCCGCATCCGGTTTCGCCGTACCGATATCCATGCCGCGATAAACAAGCGCTGAATCCACGCTGATGATCTCGCACGGAAATCGCTTGCACAGCTCGATCGCGATATCTGTTTTGCGCGACGCAGTCGGCCCCATCAGGCAAATGGCAGTGGGCTGCATGGCGAGTGTCCTTATCGATCGCTTATCGACCGCGCAGGAACAGGCGGTCGAGTTCGTTCATCGTCAGCGTCGTCCAGGTCGGGCGACCGTGGTTACACTGGTCGGCTCTTTCAGTTACTTCCATTTCTCTGAGCAGCGCGTTCATCTCAGGAATCGAGAGCAGCCGATTCTGCCGCACTGAATGGTGACAGGCCATCGTGGCAAGCGTGTCGTTGATTACATTTTCAACGCGGTTGCTGGCACCGGACTCGGACAGATCGCTCAACACATCGCGCAACAGGCTTTCAACGTCTGCGTACCGGAGCAGGCTAGGGACTTCGCGTACGATCAGGCTGGTTGCCCCGCCGCGCGTGACAAGCAAGCCAAGTTGTCGCAGCGTGTCGCTCGACTCTTCCACCAGGTTGGCTTCGCTTTCGGAAACGGAAACGGTGACCGGCACGAGCAGCGGCTGACGAACGATATCCCGATCATCGTAACTGCTTTTGAGTTTCTCATAGACAATGCGTTCGTGCGCCGCATGCATATCTACAAGCACCAGCCCTTCGCTGTTCTCCGCAAGAATATAAGTCCCGGCAAGTTGCGCGACGGCGAAACCCAGAGGTGGCGCGTCGCTGGCCCCGCCTGGTGCTTCCCCGGAAGGCTCAGCAGCCGTCATACCGGACGCCAGTCGCTGGTAAGCGGCGAGCGTTTCTGTCACGGCGTGCGATCCGTGCAATCCACTTCGAGCCTGGTTCGGCAGGTGCATGGAATGCTGGCCAAACAGTGCCTGCTTTGCTGCTGGCATCGGGTTGGGGGCCGAGCTGCCTGGCCGCGTATCGCGTAACGCCGCCTCCAGAGTCTGGCCGACGATGCCATGCAGGCGCCTGCTGTCACGAAAGCGGACTTCGTGTTTTGCCGGATGGGCATTCGCGTCGACGCTGGCAGGATCCAGCGTCAGATGCAGCACATAGGCCGGAAACCGGCCGTGAAACAGCACATCCCGATAGGCGTGCTTCGCCGCATGCGCCAGGGTGCGATCCGTTACGCTGCGCCCGTTCACAAACCAGAACTGCATGTCCGGCTGGCTACGATTATACGCCGGCAAGCCGATCCATCCCGCAAGCGCAATACCCTCTTCCTCACGATCTATACGGAGCGCCTGTGCGGCGAAAGCGTCACCACAGATTTTAGCGATCCGGGCGAGCCTCCCTTCGTCAGTGTCAGCCGCCGCGAGATCCAGCACGCTGCGACCGTTGTGCGTCAATGAAATTGCGACGTCCGGACGAGACAGCGCAATGCGTCGCAGCCACTTTTCAATGTGCCCGAATTCTGTTTTTTCAGTACGCAGAAATTTGCGCCGCGCCGGCGTGTTGTAGAACAAGTCGTGCACGGCCACCGATGTTCCGATGGGATGTGCGGCGGGTATTGGCGCGTGCAGTCGACCATCATCGGTTTCAATTTGCCAGCCACTGTCGTCATTCTGCGTCCGCGAAGTCACTGTCATGCGCGCGACGGAGCCGATGCTTGGCAATGCTTCGCCGCGAAACCCCAATGATGCGACCGCCTCAAGATCCTCGAGACTCCGGATTTTGCTGGTAGCGTGCCGCGCCATCGACAGTTCGAGTTCGTCCTTCGGAATGCCCGCGCCGTCGTCGCGAATTCGAATCAGTTTTTGACCACCTGCAACGACGTCGACCGATACACGGTGGGCGCCGGCATCGAGACTGTTCTCAAGCAATTCCTTGACGACGGACGCAGGGCGTTCCACCACTTCGCCCGCTGCGATCTGGCTAACCAGGTGATCCGGCAATTGTTGGATGGGCATTGCTTGCAAACAACGAGTGGACGCGAGCGGAGCATTGTTTCAAACCGGCGCAGGAAAGTCTTGTCGCCGCGCGCTCGCCTGGTCAGCGTGCGTCCTTTCCTGGCTAGCCGCCGCTGCTGCTGTATACGGGAATAGCCAGCGTCTGGCCGATGCGCACGCTGTCGCTGGACATTTTATTGGCCGCGCGAATCGCCGCGGCACTCACGTTGTATCGCGCCGCTATCTCCGAGAGCGTATCGCCCCGTGAAATAACGTGTCGAACCTGTTCAGCCGGGTACTTGCGTACATTCAAGGCGATTTGCGTGTCGGGTGGCGGATTCTGGTAAAAGTAGGCCCGTATTCCCGACAGCATGGCGCTCGCCAGCCTGCCCTGGTAATTGCCGTCGCGTAGATGCTGCTCTTCGGTCGGGTTCGAAATAAAGCCGGTTTCGACGAGAATTGACGGAATGTCAGGCGACTTCAGAACCAAAAGGCCGGCCTGCTGCACGGTACGACGATGCGCCTTGCCAATGCCGGCCAGTTCCTGGATCACGCTGCTGCCGACGTCGAGGCTCGCGCTCAGGGATGCATTTTGCGACAGGTCGAGCAGTACCGACGCCAGCACATCGTCCTTGTCCTGCAACGAAACGCCGCCAATACTCGCATTTTCCCGTGCCGCGAGCTGCCTTGCGGCTTCGTCACTCGCACCTTTTAACGACAGGGCATAAACCGTCGTGCCCCGAGGACCACGATCCTTGACGGCGTCTGCATGCACGGAAATAAACAGGTCCGCCTTGCTTTCGTGCGCTATCTGCATACGTCGTCGGTGCTCGACATAGTAGTCACCGTCGCGAATCAGGATTGCACGCATACCGGCCTCGGCGTTAACACGAGCGGCCAGCGCGCGCGAGATCGCGAGCGCCACGTCTTTCTCGCGCGTGCGGTTCTTGCCAATGGCTCCGGGGTCCTTGCCGCCATGGCCAGGATCTATCGCGATGACGATGTCGCGTCCGCGCGTAAATGTTTCAGACGCGCGCTTGACGGCCTGCGGTACGCCACTTTTGTGCAAATCGATAACGAGTCGGTCGCCGTAGGTGTTGTTCGGTGCGACCGTAAAGCTGCGTGAACGCACGGCCTGGTTCAGATCCAGCACCACGCGCAAGTCTCCGTCAGCCTGCACGGCACTGCGAATAGAACGCACGGTACCGATGCCGCCCGGCAGCTTACGCAGCGAATCGGCCAGCCGGCCGTTTTTCACATCCACCACCAGCCGGTCCGGGCCGCGCAAGGTAAAGATATTGTGTGCTGCGGGTCCGCTGAGGTCGAGTACCACGCGCGTCTTGCCCTCTTCGGACCAGACCCGAATATTCTTCACGGTCGGCCCGGCCGTTGCAGTCACGGCAAAACACAGAAAAAACAAGGCTATTGGCAGGTGCAAGCGGGCCATCGCTGGATCAAAACCCCAATGTCTTTACTTATTATGTCTGGAGAGTATACAAAACACGGCACGAAAACCAAGATTTATTCTTCAATATTATGAAGATAAAGCTCATTGTTAACCTATTCAATAGCATGCAGGGCGAGCGCCGGACCCTGGGCCTGCAGCGCCTTTATTACGGCATTGCCACGCTCTGACAGCCCGAGGAGCGTCGCTTTTCGAGCGGCTCCGGCATAGCGAAGTGACAGCTTTAGATCAGCCGATGTGCCAATTTCGGGCACGCGCTCCGGCCACTCGACCAGCCGCAAACCGTCTTCCAGCTCGTCCCAGCCGAGAAAATGCAGCTCGTCACTGCTCGCCACGCGGTACAGATCGACGTGATATATCCTCCCGTGGAGAGTCAGGTAAGGCTCTACCAGGGTGTACGTGGGGCTCGGCACGGGACCTTCGTGACCCAGCCCTCGTATCAGTGCACGCGCAAATGTCGACTTTCCCGCACCGAGTTCACCGTCGAGCAGGATCGTCCAACCGGCCAGCTGGTCGGGCAGCGCATGCTGCAGCATGCTTGCCAAAGCTTCTGTTGCGGCTTCATCGGGCAGGTCGAATGCCCGCGTGTGCTGGGTGCCGTTCACGGGTTCACCACGGCGCGCAGCTCACCAATGAGGTCGAGTGCCACCATGCCACGCTCGCCGCTCTCTGCCGCGCGATCGCCCGCACGCGCATGAATTTCAACGCCAGCCGTCGCCGCCAGGGTTGCTTGCACACCCTGAGCCAGCAAGGCGGCAATGACCCCGGTTAGCGCGTCACCTATACCGGCCGCGGCCATGCCCGGATTGCCCGCCGTGCAGATACGCGGCGCTCCTGCACCGTCGTATATCAGCGTACCGGCGCCTTTGAGGACGGTAACGCCGTCATAATTGCTGTGCAGGCTCCGCACTGCCGCCAGCCGGTCGCACTGGATCGACCGCACCGACGTATCGAGCAAGCGCGCCGCCTCGCCTGGATGCGGCGTGATGATGCGACTGCCTGATTTTGCGTGACGCTCGTGCGTCGGCTGTTCAGCCAACAGGTTCAGCGCGTCTGCATCCCAAACTGCTGGAAGTTCAGAATGCGCGACGATTTCGTACAGCTTCTGCGCCCAGGCGGTGCGCCCGAGACCGGGTCCGAATGCAACGACGTCAGCCCGCTCGAGCAGTGCGCGAAGCTCATCCGCCGCGTGAATTCCGTGCACCATCAGCTCCGGCCGTGACCCGACTATTGACCCGAGGTGCGCCGGATCCGTCGCAACGCTGACGAGGCCGGCGCCGGCGCGCAAAGCGGCTTCTGCGCATAGACGTACAGCGCCCGGCATGCCGGGACCGCCGCCGACCACCAGCACATGACCGCAGGCTCC
>DDIS01000142.1:0-5229 GCA_002338615.1 Proteobacteria bacterium UBA1844
TTCCAGCCGCGATTGCCAGAGGATCGCGGCTGGAAGCCGTTCCTGCGATGTGGCTTCGTGACAGGATGTCAGATCGCATTGATTATCGCGTTGAGGCTCTTGCTGGGGCGCATTGCCCGTTGGAGCTTGTCGTTATCCGGCTTGTAGTAACCACCGATGTCGACCGGCTGACCCTGGGCTGCAAGCAGCTCCGCGACAATGGTACTTTCCTTGTCGGACAGCTCACGCGCGATGCGTGCAAATTTGTCCGCCAGTTCAGTGTAGCCGGTTTTCTCGGACAGCGCTTCGGCCCAGTAAAGTGCGAGGTAATAGTGGCTGCCGCGATTGTCGAGTTCGTTGACCTTGCGCGACGGAGACTTGTTATTCTCGAGATAGCGCCCGTTGGCCTGATTCAGAGCCGTTGCGATGGCACGCGCCTTGCCGTTGTCTTGCTTGTCGGCCAGGTCTTCGATCGAAACGGCGAGTGCGAGAAACTCGCCGAGCGAATCCCAGCGCAGGTGTCCCTCTTTGAGAAATTGCTGCACGTGCTTCGGCGCCGAACCGCCGGCGCCGGTCTCATAAAGTCCGCCTCCGTTCAGCAAGGGCACAATTGATAGCATCTTGGCACTGGTGCCTAATTCGAGGATGGGAAACAGGTCGGTCAGGTAGTCACGCAACACGTTGCCCGTAACCGAGATAGTGTCCTTGCCGTCCCGGACACGCTCGAGTGTCGTGCGCATGGCCTGTATCGGCGACATAATCCGAATCTCAAGATTCGTGGTGTCGTGATCGAGCAGATACTCTTCGGTCTTCTTGATGAGGTTCCGGTCATGTGCCCGGCCTTCATCGAGCCAGAATATCGCAAGCGAACCGGTTTGCCGGGCACGGCTCACGGCCAGTCGTACCCAGTCCCTGATCGGCAAATTCCGGGTCTGGCACATGCGCCATATGTCACCTGATTCGACCGTATGTTGCATGAGCACTTTGCCATCCTGGTCGAGCACCCGGACCTGGCCAGCTGCCGGCATTTCAAAAGTCTTGTCGTGTGAACCGTACTCCTCGGCTTTCTGGGCCATCAGTCCGACATTGCTGACATTGCCCATGGTGCTGACATCGAACGCGCCGTGTTCCTTGCAAAATTTGCACACTTCCGCATAAATTCCTGCGTAGCTGCGATCAGGCACCATCGCGTTGGTATCGCCAAGCTCGCCGTCAGGTCCCCACATTTTGCCGGAGGCGCGAATGGCGGCGGGCATGGAGGCATCGATGATAACGTCGCTGGGTACGTGCAGGTTGGTAATACCCTTGTCCGAATTGACCATCGCAAGACGTGGCCGGGTTTCATAGACCGCGTTGATGTCCGCTTCAATCTCACTGCGCTCTTTTTCGGACAGATCCGCAATCCTGGCATATACGTCGCCGATTCCATTGCGCGCGTCGACACCGATGCTTTTGAATAACTCCGCGTGTTTTTCGAAGACATCCCGAAAGTAGACGGTAACCGCGTGGCCGAACATTATCGGGTCGGACACCTTCATCATCGTTGCTTTCAGGTGCAGGGACAACAGAACATCGTCTTTCCTGGCCGCGGCAATTTCCTGCTCGTAGAAATCCCGCAGTGCACGTGCACTCATACGCGCTGCATCCACGACCTCCTGGTCCTGAACGGCTACAGATTCGCGCAAGACAATAGTTTTGCCACCTTCGTCTTCGTGCTCGATCCGCAGCGTACCGGCCTGGTGCATAATGACTGACTGTTCGCTACCGTAAAAGTCATCCGAGCGCATGTGGGATACGCGAGACCTGGAATCGGCACTCCATTCACCCATCGAATGCGGGTGGTTTTTCGCGAACTGCTTGACCACAAATGCAACCCGCCGGTCGGAATTCCCCTCTCGCAGCACCGGGTTTACTGCGCTACCGAGCACCTTCGAGTAGCGCGACCGAATTTCCTTTTCGATTTCTGTCACGGGTTCTTCGGGATAGTCAGGAACGTCAAATCCCTGGGATTGCAATTCACGAATTGCGGCGTTGAGTTGCGGAACTGAAGCACTGATATTTGGCAGCTTGATGATGTTCGCGTCAGGTGACTTTGCCAGTTCACCAAGTTCCGCAAGCGCGTCGTCGACCTTTTGTTCGTTGCTGAGTCGTTCGGGAAAATGTGCCAGGATCCGGGCAGCCAGCGAAATGTCACGAGTTTGCACGTCAATGCCTGCGACACCGGCGAACGCTCTTACGATGGGCAACAGGGAATAGGTGGCAAGGGCAGGGGCCTCGTCGGTTTTGGTGTAGATTATCGTATTGCTCATTGTTGTCCTTGTGCCTGGAGTTGAAGTGCGGTGACAATTGCGACGCAGCATTATACGGTATCGGTTCGATAAGCGTGGCAAGGCTCACAAGGACGGTATGTTGCAGCTCGCAGATCCCTGCCGCCGCGTTAAGCTGCCGACGGTAAGCCACTGTATTGAATACGCCAGCCGGATAGAGAATTAAAACGGGCCAGGAGACCATTGGAATGCTAAAGAAATCACGCCGAATTCTGTTTTTGGCAAGCCTCGCAAGTTGCCTGGTGCTGTTCGGTACAGCATTCGCCGCGGCGGCAAACTACGATGTCATCATCCGGCATGGCATGTTGGTAGACGGTTCGGGTCAGCCGGGCGTGCGTGGCGATATTGCGATCGAAGGTGATCGTATTGCTGCAATTGGCGATCTTTCCTCGGCAGAGGCGACGCAGGAAGTTGATGCGAAAGGGCTCGTGGTAGCGCCGGGCTTCGTCAACATGCTTAGTTGGGCGGTCGATAGCCTGGTCGATGACGGCCGTGGGCTAAGCGATATCACGCAGGGCGTGACCCTGGAAGTCTTCGGCGAGGGCTGGTCGATGGGACCTCTGGCCGACACGCCTGCAACGCGGGCCATGATGAAAGAGTTCCTGGACGACGATACAGCGGAGATACCCTGGACCACCTTGGGCGAGTACCTGGAATTTCTCGAGAACAGGGGCGTTTCGCCCAATGTGGCGTCGTTCGTGGGCGCCACGACGTTGCGTATTCACGAAATAGGGTTCGACGACCGGCCACCGACGCCAGCCGAACTCGACAACATGAGAGCACTGACGCGCGAGGCGATGGAAGAGGGGGCAATGGGCCTCGGCAGTTCACTTATTTATCCACCTGCGTTCTTCGCCTCCACGGACGAATTGATTGAACTTGCGAAAGTCGTCGGTGAATACGGTGGTATGTACATTTCGCACATGCGCAGCGAGGGTAACCAGATCGAAAAGTCGGTGCAGGAATTGATCACGATTGCGCGTGAAGGAAAGGTCGGCGCGGAAATTTATCATCTGAAGATGGCCGGCAAGCAGAATTGGGGCAAATTGCCCGCGGTCGTCAAGATGATTGAGAGCGCACGTGCGGAAGGGCTCAATATTACGACCGATATGTACACTTATATCGCGGGCGGCACCGGTCTCGCCGCCAGCTTCCCACCGTGGGCCAGTGATGGCGGCCAGGAGGCCTTGCTGAATCGCCTCAAAGACCCTGAAACACGGGCACAGATCATCGCGGCCATGCGCACGAATGCCGATGACTGGGAGAATCTCTATTACGGCGCAGGGCCGGACGGAGTCTTGTTATCGAGTATTGGCACGGAGTCGATGAGTGGCTATATCGGTAAAACCGTCGCGGAGATTGCCAAAGAACGAGGCACCGATCCAGAGGACACCGTAGTTGAGCTTGTCATCGATTCGGACAACTCGATTGGTGCCCTCTATTTCCTGATGAACGAAGATAATGTTCGTGCACAAATGAAACTGCCGTGGATGAGCTTCGGCTCGGACGCAGGCGCGGTTGCACCGGAGGGCAAAGTGCTGGAGCAGGGCGCGCACCCTCGCACTTACGGAAATTTCGCACGCGTGCTTGGGCGCTATGTGCGGGATGAAAAAGTACTTACGCTTGAGGATGCCATCTACAAGCTCAGTGCTCTGCCGACAAGCAATCTCAAAGTCCGGGATCGTGGCCTTTTGAAGACCGGCTACTTTGCCGATATTGTCGTGTTTGACCCTGAAACCATTTCTGATCATGCCACGTTCGAAAAACCACACCAGTTATCGACGGGTATGGTGCACGTGTTCATCAACGGCGATCAGGTTCTGAAGGACGGCAAACACACCGGCGCGACACCGGGTCGTTTTGTGCGCGGTCCGGGTTATCGCCCAGCGGGAGTCAGCTTGCAGAAACGATAGCCTTCTAATCGTGCTTCAGGGACTTTTTCGTAAACAGGTAGTCTTTCAGTTCAGCATCGAGGACCTTGTCCCGGCGCCGGATCCATTCGAGCACCATCGCGGCGTGTTCTTTTTCTTCGTCTCGGTTGTGCACGAGGATGGCACGAAGCTCATCGTCCTTGCAGGCGTCGACGCGCTGGTTGTACCAGTCCACGGCTTCGAGTTCTTCCATCAGTGACACGATCGCGCGATGCATATCCCGCGTTTCCTCGGAAAGATCCTCTCTTGCTTCGTGAAAGCCTTCATTGGACATGCAGAAATCTCCTCGTCAGTGACAGATTGTGGAGCAACTACATTACCAGCTGCGGCATGCTGCAGGTAGTTGCGATTGGGGGCACGTCAGCGCGCGCACAAAAAAGGGCAAGACCTCGGCGGTCTTGCCCCTCGTGTCTGGATTCCTTTGTTCGCAGAGCTTGCGCTCCAACCGAAGTCGAAATCCGGCTGAAAATGTTCTAAATAAGCGTTCTAAAGAACTGTGCTAAAAGGAGTGACCCTTACAGCGGAACGATATTTTCAGCTTGTGGACCCTTCTGGCCCTGGGTGATCGTAAATTCGACCTTTTGGCCTTCAGCGAGCGTCTTGAAGCCGCTTCCCTGAATTGCACTGAAGTGTGCAAATACGTCGGGACCGGATTCCTGCTCGATAAAACCAAAACCTTTCGACTCGTTGAACCATTTAACGGTTCCTGTAACTGTAGACATGATATTTCCTGTTAAATCAAATACTTAAATAACCCCATCACTGGGGCAGCTGTGCTGGAAGTGTTGCGTTAACTTATGAAAAACAGGATGTGCTACAGAATAGAAACATCAATGCAGATTACATAAATAGCCCGCTAACTCTCAGGCGATTTGGAGTATATACAGCAAATCGCCCCGTTGCGAGCCGAAAAAGCGCTTAGATTCCGCTGATTTGCGTGGCGAGTTCGGGCCAGCTGGTCACCGGCAGGCCGCATTGGCTGCCGCTGCAGC
>DDIS01000142.1:5335-15798 GCA_002338615.1 Proteobacteria bacterium UBA1844
GCGGCTGCCGCTGCAGCGATAGGCGATGGTTTGGCCGGCGATGGCCTCGCGCTCTGCCAGTGCCCCGGGCAGGCCCGGGCAGTCCGCCTCGATAGCAAATACCAGTCGCCGGGGCGCATACAGTTTGGCGGTTGCATCGCGCCATTCTGTAATTTCATCCAGCGGGCCGCGAATGACGACGATCTCAGGGGGTGCAAGGTATTCATCGAGCGCATTCAACAATGATACGTGCGCGTGAGGGAATTCTTCGATGGCAGACCAGGCCGAGCGCAGGGTTGCCTCGGCCGCCGCCAGGTAGCGAGGCTCACCGAGCAAAAAGCCGAGCCGCTGCAATGCAAAAGCGGCTTTGCCATTGCCCGAAGGTACGGCTTCGTCTGCGTAGGGCTTTGGGCGATGCATCAGTGCTTCATGGTCGTCGGCTGTGAACCAGAAGCCACCTCCATCCGTATCTTCGAAGTGGAGCAGCAAGCTGTCCGCAAGTTGCACCGCGAATGCAAGCTGTGTGCCGGACCAGCGCGCCTGTAACAGTTCGAGCAGGGCATCGAGCAGGAAGGCGTAGTCGTCCAGGTAGCCGGCAAAGCGGGCGCGCCCGTCTTTGTAGACAGCCTGCAACCGGCCATTGGCGTACAGGCGCTCGTGAATAAAGCGAACGGCGTCAGCGGCAGCATCGATCAGGTCGTCGCGACCCAATGCGCGGCCGGCAATCGCGAGACCGCGTATCGCCAGGGCGTTCCAGGCTGTGAGCTGCTTTTCATCACGTCCCGGTGGGATTCGTTGGCCCCGCACCGCCAGCAAGCTTTGTCGCGATCGCTCCAACGACGTGGTGACCTCCTGCTCGCTGAGTTCAAGCTTGCTGGCGATGTCGGCGACCGCCGCGCTCGCGTGGAGGTGCCATTCACCTTCGAAATTGGCCGGCTGGTCGAGTCCGAATCGCTGGCTGAAGACCGCAAATGCCTCCTTTGAGAGCAGCGCTTCGACCTCCCCGGGCGTCCAGACGTAGTACTTGCCCTCGACGCCTTCCGAGTCCGCATCCCGTGTCGCGTAAAAGCCGCCGTCAGGGGCGCGCATATCCGCCAGCATCCAGTCTGCGGTGCCGTTTGCGACGGCGGCAAACTCGGCATCGCCGGTGGCAAGCCAGGCCTGGGCGTAGAGGGCCAGCAGCGGCCCGTTGTCGTACAGCATTTTCTCGAAATGCGGAATGCGCCAGAATCGATCGACCGAGTAGCGGCAGAAGCCGCCACCTAGATGATCATACAGGCCACCGTCTGCCATGCGTTTCAGGCTGAGCGTTGCCATAAACAGTGACTCGAGATCGGGCTCGGCATCGTTTGCGCTGGCACGCCAATCCCGGAGCAGGCGATCGATCGTTGTCGGATGTGGAAATTTTGGCGCATCGCCGAAACCGCCGTAGTCACGATCGAAACTCCTTGCAAAGCTTGCTGCTGCAAGTTTCAGAGGGTCTGCGCCAAGCACCCTGGTTTTACCTGCCGGCGCGGGATCGAGCTTCGCAAATACACTTTGCAGTTGTTCGCCCTGCGCGCGTACTTCGTCTCGATGCTCGGCAAAATACTTCGCCACACTTTGCACGAGTTCACCGAACGCCGGCATGCCGTAGCGCGCCTCCCTTGGAAAATACGTGCCACCGTAAAAAGGCCGCTGGTTGCTCGGGTCGAGGAACATGGTCAGCGGCCAGCCGCCACCACGTTGTGTCAGCAACTGATGCGCAGTCTGATAGATCTTGTCAACGTCGGGGCGTTCTTCGCGATCGACCTTGATATTGACAAACAGCTTGTTCATGAGCGCCGCCGTGCCCTCGTCTTCAAACGATTCGTGGGCCATGACGTGACACCAGTGACAGGCGGAATAACCAATTGACAGCAAAACGGGTTTGTCGAGTTTGTTCGCCAGCGCGAATGCCTCAGTCGACCACGGCATCCAGTCAACCGGATTGTCGGCATGCTGCAGCAGGTAGGGGCTGGTTTCGTGAGCGAGTAGATTGGACATTGTCAGCAGGCTTCAGTGACTTGCAAGTGGGCCCGCCACTATAGCGTAAACGCGGATGCCTGGAGTGCAGTCGACGCGTTTGGCATACAAGAATGCAGGCAGCAAATAGGCGGTGTTAGACTTGGCGCAAATTTTGCGACGGCAACACTCAACATGCTGACCTATCCCCAAATCGACCCGATCATTTTCTCTATCGGTCCGCTGGCCATTCGCTGGTACGGCTTGATGTACGTGATCGGCTTTTTGCTCGCCTGGTACCTGGCACGCAAACGTTGCCTGCGCGCCGATTCGCCGGTCACAGCAGTGGAGGTTGACGATCTCATTTTCAACGGGATGCTGGGTGTGATCATCGGCGGACGGGTTGGCTATTGCCTGATCTATGCGCTGCCGCAGCTATTGGCGAATCCCCTGTACCTGTTCAAGATTACCGAGGGCGGCATGTCGTTCCACGGTGGCCTGGCCGGCGTCATAATTGCAATGTGGTGGTTTGGTCGAAAGCGTGGCAAGACCGCCTTGCAGATTACCGATTTCATGGCTCCGGTTGTGCCGCTCGGCCTCGGTTTCGGCCGTATTGGCAATTTCATCAATGGCGAGCTGTGGGGCAAGCCCACCGACGTACCGTGGGCGTTCAACATCGACGGTGTTGGCCTGCACCCGTCACAACTCTACGAGGCATTCCTCGAGGGCCTGGTACTGTTCACGGTACTGTGGATTTATTCGTCGAAACCGCGGCCCTACATGGCCGTGTCAGGCCTGTTTCTGCTGCTGTACGGCCTGTTCCGCTTTTTCGTGGAATTCTACCGCGTACCCGACAAGGAGCCTGGCTATATCGCGTTTGGATGGCTGACGATGGGACAGATCCTGAGTACGCCGATGATCATCGCTGGCGCTATCATGCTGATTCTCGCTTACCGAAACCATCCGCTCGAGGCCAGGGTTTAAGATGCAGCAATACCTCGACCTGCTACGCCTGGTGCGTGAATCGGGCGATCGCAAGGAAGACCGCACGGGCACCGGTACGCTGAGCATCTTTGGTCACCAGATGCGTTTCGATCTTGGCAAGGGATTTCCACTCCTGACGACCAAGAAGTTGCACTTGCCATCTATTATCCACGAGCTGCTGTGGTTTTTGTCCGGCGACAGCAATGTGCGTTACCTGCAGGAAAACGGGGTGCGTATCTGGGATGAATGGGCCGACGGCGATGGCGAACTCGGCCCGATCTACGGCGTGCAGTGGCGCAGTTGGCGCGCGGCCGACGGGCAGGTACTCGACCAGATCAGTGAGGTCATGCGACAGTTAAGAGAAACGCCGGACTCAAGACGAATTATTGTCAGCGCCTGGAATGTGGCGGAGTTGCCGAACATGGCGCTGCCGCCTTGCCATGCGCTGTTCCAGTTTTACGTTGCCAACGGAAAATTGTCGTGCCAGTTGTATCAGCGCAGCGCCGATATTTTCCTTGGCGTACCGTTCAACATCGCGTCCTACGCATTATTGACGCACATGATTGCGCAGCAGGCAGGCCTTACGCCTGGCGATTTTGTCTGGACCGGGGGTGACTGCCATTTGTACCTCAACCACCTCGAGCAGGCCGACACGCAGCTCAAACGCAGACCTCGTGCACTGCCGGGACTACTCGTCAAACGACAGCCGCCCAGTCTGTTCGAATACCGCTACGAGGACTTCGAGTTCCCGGGCTACGATCCTGCGCCGTCGATTGCCGCGAAGGTTGCGGTGTAGGGAAAACGGCGCGCGACAACGAGTGCCGCGCGCCTGATCCTAGAAGGACTTCGACAGCTCGAGAAAGTAGCGCCGGCCGTACCAGTCATATTGCGAATAGAACGCTGCCTGGCCGAGTACGCTCAATTCGGCACCCGTCGTGTAACTGCTCAGGCGCGGCGGTTCCTCATCGAGCGCATTCGCAACCCCGAAGCGGGCCATATAGCCTCTCTCGAATTCACGGCTGACCGACAGGCTGTTGTATACCCGCGACTCTGCTTTGAGGTCGAGATTTACCTCGGTGTCGTTATACCAGCCGGCCGTGCTGGTACCAAAACTGGCGGTGTTGTCCGTCTCGCCAATGTAGGTAATGCCCCAGAAAAAGGACCACGGGCCGTTCATCAAGGTGAAATTCAGATTGCCGACCCAATCGGGATGGCCCGCTTCGCCAGCGTGATCCTCTTCGGTATTATCGAACAAGCCGACCGTATCTTCATATTGCAGGGTTTGCTGTGAATCGATAATCAGGGTGCCGAAACTGAGATCGGTTGTGTACTGCAGCTGGATATCCAGGCCACGGTTGTGCTGACGGGAGACGTTGATGTAGCTGTCCCTGATTTCGGTAATGGAACCGGGGATGACCCCGATCCCGCCCGGAGATCTGTCGAATAAATCGCACAGCGGCTCGTCAGGGAAAAATTGCGAGGTATAGCAGCCAGTCACAATATTCAGCGCGCCGATAACATCGACTTCGTCGAGCACCTCGATGTCGAAATAATCGATCGAGACGCTAAGCTCGGCGAACGAGGGTTGCCAGACGATACCGGCTGTGAACGCATCCGAGGTCTCTGCTTTAAGTACGCCCTGGCCTCCGCCGGTTACGACCGTAGGCGCAACAGTAAAGAGAAAATCAGGTGGCAGTCCGTCCGCGGCGCAGTTGTCCGCTGTGGCCTGCGTGATGGTTCCATCGGCAAGCGAGTCACCCCAGTTGATGCAGATGTCCGAGCGCCGGGCGGACAACGGAAAGCTCGTCTGTCGCGCGAGGTACAATTCGTACAGTGCCGGGGTCCTGAACGACGTGCCGAATGTGCTGCGGACCCTGAATTCGTCCGTGATGCCCCAGTTAAGTCCGACCTTGTAGGTCGTGTCGCTGCCGTAGGAATCGACGTCGGTGTAGCGCACGGAGCCGCTGAAGTCCAGTTGTTGCACGAGCTTGACGTCGCTGATGAGCGGCACCTGCACCTCGGCAAAAATGGCTTTCGTCGTATCCTCGCCCGCCGTTATCCCGGCAGACGATGCACCCCAGGCGTTGCCGGCCAGGGTCACTGGTCCGGGCGTATCAAGGATTTCATCGTCCTGGTAATGCAGTCCCAACGCGAGGCCAACCGGGCCTGCCGGCAGATCCATGACATCGCCGGAAATGAATCCCTCGACGGACCACTGTTTGTATTCTGTCTTGCCGATATCCGTATCGAACCAGAAGTCTTTCACTTCCTGCGGGATATCGCCGGCGAGGAAGTCCGGATCGAGCCATTGGATGTCGACGCAGGGGCGGTTCGAGACCGGCGAAAATTCGCCGGCACAGGACCCGGTTCGCCAATACGGCATCTCGAGTGCGTCGGTTAGTATCTGGTCATCTTCGTATTCGCCGTCCGAGTTGCTGTACTGGAACGAAAGTTCCCAGTTCCAGTCCGGCAGCACGCTTTGCATTTCACCGCGCAGGCCGGCGACGAAACGCTGGTAGTCCACCGTGACGCGCTGGCCGGAATGATCGGTGAGCGTCAAGGGGCTGATCCATTGTGCGCCGGTCCAGCCGGCACTGAAGGGGTCGCTGGGGAAGCCTATATCGGCCGAGTCGTAGTTGTAAATATAGGTCCAGACCTGGCGCCAGCCTACGTTGGTGGTCTCGCGCCGGCTCAGGAGCACCTCGCCGTAAGCTTCCGTATTATCCGTCAGGTCATAGTGGCCTTCGAGGAAAATAGTGGCCACATCGGCCTCCGGCACCAGCGTCGTCAGGTCCTGGATGGCAGGCTCTGAATCCACCAGCGAATCGGACAGCGGATCGCCGAGGCCGACGGGAATCCAGCCAGCGGGTGCCACCATCCAGTTGGGGTTATTGGAGGTGGCCAGCGGCGAGAGGCCATTGCCTACTAACGCGCCGTCGCGATCGTACTGCAGAAGGTAAACCGGTGGGCCCACATTGGTGGTGCCGTCGCCAACGTCGGGTGCGTAGTCATAGACCCACACATGGCCCCAGGGTAAATCGTCACACAAGTATTCGTTGGTGCGCGGATCGATGAGGTCGGCGCGTTCGCCCGTCTGCTGATCAAAAATGTAATATTCGTTACACGCGAAAACGTCGCGATCGCCCCGTTGCAGAATTTCCTGGTGGCTGTAATCACCCGTGATACGGAAGTAACCCCGGTCGATGGTTTTGCCCCAGGAGCCATTGACGCGCAGTTGCTCACCGCCGGACTGGCCGGGCTGTGAGTAAAAGGCGTTCAGTTCGCCACCGTCGTCCTGCCTGGTGATGATGTTCACCACGCCGGCGATGGCGTCCGAGCCGTAAATCGACGAGGCGCCGTCCTTTAGTATCTCGACTCGCTCGATAGCCGAAAGCGGTATGGTGTTGAGGTCGAACGCGGATACGGAACCCTGCACGCCGGAAGGACCGGCCCGCCGGCCATTCAACAGCACCAGGGTGCGGTTGGCGCCGAGGCCGCGCAAAGACAGCGTTGATGTGCCCAGGCCGCCGTTGACTACATTGACTGCGGAAATGGCTGGCGTTACCTGGGGCGACCCCGCGGCGACCGTGGTTGTTTGCAGCAGCGTCGCCAGATCAGAGATACCGCGCACCGCGGCGGCCTCGGTCTCTACGACCTGCATGGGCGCTGCGCTGGAAAATGTGTCGTGTTTGATGCGCGATCCCGTAACCACAATCTGCTCGATTGCAGCGTCCTCTTCAGGATCGTCAGCCTGTTGTGCCAGCGCCGAACCCATCGGGTAGACGGCGGCAAAAATGGCCGCGGCGAGCGGTGTCAGTACGGGATTTTGTCCCAGTGTGCCGTGCTTCGTTGGCTTCCTTCCACGCGATTTCTTCACAACCTCGTACCCCCTTAAGTAGTCCGGTTATTTTTTAGTTCTACCAGATATCAGCTTGTACCAGATATCAGTAGTTCTACTCGCTATCAGTTCTACTAAACTATCGGCGCAGATCCAGCGCTGCTTGTCGCATCCGGCCACGCTTTTGTAAGGCGTTTTACCGAATATTTTTATTATTGCACGAACGCGCACTTTTCTGCGATCTACCGATGGTATATCAATTGTCTTTTTCGTAACAAGCTTTCAATTGTTACTGTTCTGATCGGAACATGTGTAGTCAGCCATGCCCACCACACGTTGCAACCATGCGTGATGGGGCAGGAGCTTCTGGCGTGCCACTCGTAGCCGTTCGATCACGTTCGAGAGCACCATAGGCGGCGGGCGCTCCTGCCCGTACCAGGCGATGCATTGCTCATCGAGAAAATTCATGCCGTACAGCACGGCCTCGTAGCTCTCGTAACCCCAGAGGCCGGCAGTATCGATCGGGCTGCGACAATCGCCGGCCACAGCGCTGGACGTGAGCACGGCATTTGGCTGGCCGGCAAAAAACTGGTCTTCGAAATCCGATGCCGACGGCGGCTTCGTGTGCCAGAACCTGAGCTTGGCTGCGAGCCTTTCGTTGATGCGTTCAGGTTGTTGAACCTCGCGCCAGAAATCCGTATCGGTGCGCCGCGTCAGGCAGTAGTGCATGTTGATGAAATCGAGGATCTCATAAAACCGGTTTGTCATAATGCGATTGAAGCGCATGGCGAGCGGTGCAATCTCGTCATTGCGGGGAAAATGCTCCGCGAGCAACACGGCGGCCAGGGCGCTGAGGTACAGCCCGGTCGATTCGAGCGGTTCGATAAAGCTGTTCGCGAGCCCGGCGGCGATGCAATTGCCCGCCCAGGCATGTTCACGGTGACCAACTTTGAAATGTACCATTCGGGACTCGAGTGCTTCCGCATGCGCGCCTTCGAAGCGCCGAACCTCCTGTTCCGCCTTGTCCGCGTCGAGAAATGCACTGGCATGCACGTAGCCCAGCGAACGCCGGTCCTGCAACGGAATCTCCCACACCCAGCCTGCGGAGAGCGCGGTGGCTGACGTGTATGGCCGCACATAGCCCGGATAGTGTTGCTCGTATGGGACGTTCAGCGTCACGGCCCGGTCGCAAAGAAGCCATCTGGAACAGTCCACCCAACTGACGCCGAGCGCTTTCTCCATCAGTATCGCGGCGAAACCGGTGCAGTCGATGTAAAGGTCCGCCTCGAGCCTGTGCCCGCCGCGAGTATTCACCGCGCTGATGTTACCGTTCTCCGCCACCTCGACATCGGTGACATGGTCGCGATAGTGCGTTACGCCTCGCGCCGTGGAAAGTTCGCAAAGATAGTCTGCAAACTTGAGTGCATTCATATGGTAGGCGTAGACGAGCGGGCGTCCGAAATCCCAGGGGCCGAGCATCTGCGGCGCGAGTCCCAGCTCACAGATTACCGGTTGCGCGGAGATCGTCTCGCAAAAAGGTATCGAACGATCGCTCATGAGCCAGCGCTCGCCGGCGCGATCTATAGGGCCGGGTCGTTGTTGGCTGAACGGGTGGTGATAATACTCGCCGTTGCCGTGCAACCAGTCGACGAAGCGAATGGATTGTTTAAAGCTGCCGTCAACGCGGCGCATGAATTCCTGCGGGTCGATGCCGATGACTGCAAGCAAGTGATTGATGTTGGGTATGGTTGCCTCACCGACGCCGATGCGCGGTACGTCGGGTGATTCCACGAGGCTGATGTCGGCTATCTTGCGGCCATCGGAGTTGAGCGCGGCGTCGAGATACGCGGCCGCTATCCAGCCTGTCGATCCACCGCCGACGACCAGGACCTTGCGGGGTTTAGTCAAAGCTTATCCTCGTGGTTGAATGTTGCAGTAATCGTCCGCGCCCGAGGGCGGGCCCCGATGCGCCGATGTGTTGTACCATTGTCGTCTCGTCGCCGCACCTTCAGTGAAAGTATTTATGCCACGAATAGTTGCAAAGCAGGACAATCTTAACGCACGCAATGCGGAATTTTCGCAAGCACGACTTGCAGCCCCGGCGTTTTTGAACAGTGTGCCGAAGTGCGGCACGCACCTGTTGCGCAACATCCTGCGCATGTTTGTGCCAGTCAAGCAGCAATATCACGCGGCATTTATCCAGTACGGGATATTGCGCCAGCACGCTGCCGCCTTCTCACGCAATGCCCCGAAACTGAGTTGGGGTCACCTGCTGTTCTCGGACGATTCGGCAATTGCGTTGCGACACGTGCACCACATCGTGCAGGTGCGCGACCCCTATGACTGGGTGCTGGCGCGCACCCGATTCTTTCTGTCCGATACGTTTCAGGGGGCACTTGAGCATCTGAAAGGCGGCAGCGTTGGCATCGATGAGATGCTGAACATGATGATCTTCGGCATCCATAACAAAGCGCCATCGATGAACGACATTTTCACGCACAACGCGGTGTCGTGGCTGGGCACCAAAGCGGTATTGCTGCACTTTGAAGACCTCCTGCACCACGTAAAGAACATCGAGGCCGCGCAGGCGGAGCCGTTTTTCAGAGCTTTGCTCGGGAATTGCGGCATAGCCGAATTACCGGATGACTGGCGCGAACGAGTTCGTGTGGGTGCTGATCGCGAACAAAGTGGCACCGCACGCGAGAATCTTCAGGGTGGTGTTGCCGATGTGCCGGAGGAATTGCCGGCTCTGCAGAAACGTCTCGTGGATTATGCCGCGCCGGGCCTGCGCGAGGTGCTGGGCTACCCACGCAACGGGCATTGAAGTTTTGAAGATCAGTTTGATTGTCGCAGCATCGAGCAATGGCGTGATTGGCTCTGGCGGCACTTTACCGTGGCACCTGCCGGACGATTTCCGCTATTTCAAGGCAATTACGATGGGCAAGCCCATAGTCATGGGCAGGCGTACCTGGGAATCAATCGGGCGCGCATTGCCCGGACGCATGAATATTGTGCTTACCCGACAATTAAACTACGTCGCCCAGGGCGCGACCGTGGTTGACACGCCGGACCGCGCACTTGCCGCAGCCGGCCGCACGGACGAAGTCATGGTCATCGGCGGGGAGTCGATTTACCGCGCGTTCCTGTCGCGCGCAAGCCGCATTTACCTTACGCGGGTCGAGACGGTCGCTACCGGTGATGTCTATTTCGAAATGCCCGCAGAAGACACGTGGCAACTCACCAGTGCCGACACGCATGAGCAGAATGACCGCCACGCGTTCGCTTTCCAGTTCCGGGTGTACGATCGGCTCCGCGACGGCGTTCCACCTCCCGGCGGTTAGCCGTGTGCCGGGCGTCAGTCCTGCCCCTGCACCTGGTATACCTCCGCAATGCGCCGGTCCAGTCGCACAGCCGTGAGTTGCCGGCCCCATGCGCAACCGGTGTCCAAGCTGACCAGATTCGGCAGTACCAGTAAACCGAGCGCCGACCAGTGGCCGAACACAATACGTGTATCGCCATAGGCCGGATTTTCGAAGTCGTACCACGCGCGCAATCCGCCGCGAGCATTGAAGGGATGGCCGGAGTGTGCAAAGTTGAGGCTCATCGCGCTGCTCAACATGCGCATACGCGTAAACGTATTGATAATGAATCGCAGGCGCCGGTAGCCGCGGAGGCTGTA
>DDIS01000142.1:15900-16562 GCA_002338615.1 Proteobacteria bacterium UBA1844
TAGCCGCGGAGGCTGCCGCTCCAGCGACGCGGTGTATTGCCATACATCTTGAACAGCAGGGTTTCAAATCGATCGTCACGCAGTGCGCTTTCCACCTCGGCTGCACGTGCCAGCGTCTTCTTTATCGACCATTCTGGGTGCGTGCCCGCGTGCACGAGCAAGCTGTCCAGCTCGCTGCTGTAGTGTGCCAAGGGGCGATGACGCAGCCACTCGATGAGTTCATCAAGGTCCGGCGCATCGAGCGTTTTTTTCAAGCTTGCAAAACGGTTGCTGTATTTTACCGCCCCGGTTGCGAGCGCCATCAGGTGCAGGTCGTGATTGCCGAGTACGGTGACGGCAGCAGACTCCAGGTTCCTGACGAAGCGCAGGGTTTTCAGCGACTTGGGACCACGATTGACCAGGTCGCCAGTAAACCAAAGCGTATCTTCGGCAGGGTTGAAGCGCACGGCATCAAGCAGGCGGCTCAGAGAATCGTAGCAGCCCTGCACATCGCCAATTGCGTAAATAGCCATCAGTTCGCTTCAGCGGTCTCGCCCAAAACCGTAATGGGCACTAATGCAGGACGCCTGGTACCGCGAGCGTAAACGGTTCAATCGGCGCATCGAAAAACACGCCATTGTCGGCTTCCATGTGGTATAGCCCCTGCATGGCACCGACCGGTG
>DDIS01000142.1:16657-45715 GCA_002338615.1 Proteobacteria bacterium UBA1844
CCCTGCATGGCACCGACCGGTGTTTCAAGCACGGCACCGCTCGAGTAGCGGAATTCTTCACCCGGTCGCAGATGTGGTTGTTCGCCGACGACGCCGTCGCCACTCACCTCCTGCACCTTGCCGTTCGCGTCTGTGATGATCCAGTGCCTGCTCAACAGTTTTGCAGCCACGTCGCCGCTGTTGGCGATGGTTATCGTGTAGGCGAATACATAGCGGTCGGCTTCGGGTTCGGATTGTTCGTCTACGTAGTCAGTCAGAACCTGAATGCGTATGTCACAAAGTTTGTCGCTCATCGAAGACTCTGTTTTAGTCGGGCAGGGCGTATTCTATCCCGTTCAGCTTCGATTGTCGGCGTTTGTGTCCAGTCGGTTTGCCAATGCGACCCAGTCGCTGATTGGCAGGTTCTCTGCCCGCAGGCCGGCATCGATCCCAAGAGCCGTGAAGTCGTCCGGGCTGACGAGGGTCTTCAGGGAATTACGCAAAGTCTTGCGCCGCTGGCCGAAAGCCGTACTGACGACTGATGACAGCAAGCCGGGGTCGGTGATCGCATACTTGTCAGGCACGAAGGGCCGCAACCGGACCACAGCCGAGGTCACTGCCGGCGGTGGGTCAAAGGCCCAACGATCGACGTCAAACAACGCGTCAATTTCGAGGTAGCAGCCGAGCATGATGCTGAGGCGGCCGAATTTCTTGCTGCCGGGACTTGCTGCCATGCGTTCGACGACCTCCTTTTGCAGCATGAAATGCATATCACGAATCGAGTTGCGAAAGTCGAGCAGGTGAAACAGCAAGGGTGTCGAAATGTTATACGGCAGGTTGCCGATCACGCGCAGCGAGTCACCCAGGGATCCGAAATCGAATGACAGTGCATCGGCCTCGTGTATGGTCACGTTCTTGTTGCCCGCAAACTGTGTACGCAACATCGCGGCGAGGTCGCGGTCCAGTTCGATGGCGTGCAGCGTGCTACAGCTCTTTGCGATCGGCCGGGTAAGCGCGCCGGGCCCCGGGCCTATTTCGACAATGACATCCTCCGTTCGCGGCGCGATCGCGTTTGCGATCTGATCGATGACTCCGTAGTCGGTCAGAAAATGCTGTCCGAAACGCTTGCGCGGACGGTGCTTATGCACGGGCAGCGTCGGTCGCGGCGATCGTCACGAGCTGTTCCGCGAGGCGGATCGCCGCAAGCAGGCTGCCGGCATCGGCCTTGCCAGTACCGGCAAGGTCGAACGCGGTGCCGTGATCGACGGAAGTGCGAATGATCGGCAGGCCCAGCGTGACATTCACGGCGTGACCAAAGCCGGCGTACTTGAGAACCGGCAGTCCCTGGTCGTGATACATGGCGAGCACGGCGTCGCGCTCGCCAGCGGCCGGTGTGAATGCCGTGTCCGCGGGTATCGGCCCACGGATTTGCATGCCTTGGGCCTGCATTTCGGCAATGACGGGAGCGATGACCTGTTGATCCTCGTGGCCAAGATAGCCGCCTTCACCCGCGTGCGGGTTGAGCCCGCAGACGACGATTTCGGGCTGCGGAATTGCGAACTTGTGCCGCAAATCCGCGTGCAGAACCTCGATGATGCTGCGTAATCTGTCCTGGCTGATGTAGTCGGGTACGTCCCTCAGGGGCAGATGCGTACTCGCGAGCGCAACCCGGAGATCTCCGGCCACGAGCAACATGACCGGCAGCGCAGCACCGCACAGCGCGGCCAGGTATTCCGTGTGTCCCGTAAAAGGAATGCCGGCATCGTTAATGACATTCTTGGCGAGCGGCGCGGTTACGAGTCCCGCGTACTCGCCGGCGAGGCAACCGGCAACGGCAAGTTGCAGTCCCTCGAGTAAGGCTGGTGCGTTGTCGGGGTTCGGCGAGCCGCATTGGACTGCCACCGGGAAGGGCAGGTGCAGCACGTCAAGGTTAAATTCGATACCGAGCAAGTCGGCCCGCTGGCGCAGCTGCACCTCGTCGCCGATTACCAGCAACCGGGGCAAGTCGTCGCGATTGCCGAGTGCAAGGCAAAGATCCGGGCCAATCCCCGACGGCTCGCCAGCGGTAATGACAAGTGGACCCGTGCCTGGGATTCGAGCACTCACATCCTTATATCGACATAGGCCTCGTCACGAATGCGGCGCATCCAGAGCTGCAATTCATCGTCGCGTTTACCGGCGCGGATTCTGACGACGCAGTTGCGTTCTTTCAGGTCCTCGGTGTTGTCATAGACGCGGCGGTCCAGGACTTCAACGATGTGCCAGCCGAACGGCGTGCGAAACGGTTCGCTGACTTCGCCGATGTCGAGCTTCTCGATGGCGGCGTCGAACTCGGGTACAAAAGTACCCGGTCCCGCCCAGCCCAAATCACCGCCTGCATTCGCGGAGCCCGGATCGTCCGAAAGAAGCTTCGCCAACTCGCCAAAATCCTCGCCGTTTTGCAGCTTGTCGTAGGCATCTTCGAGCTGTTGCCTGGCCGTTGCGTCGTCAATAATCTCATTCGGCGATATCAATATATGGCGCGCATGCACCTGGTCGATCGAGCTGCGCTCCACGGCACTTCGCATGTCATTGACCTTGACGATATGAATACTGGTTGCCGTGCGGAATGGCTTTGACACGTCGCCGGCTTTGAGCGGCGCAAGGATTTCGGTGAATATGGTCGGCACGGCCTCACCTTTCATCCAGCCAAGTGTGCCGCCTTCAAGTGCTGTCGAGCTTTCGGAATAGCGCGCCGCCAATTGCCGAAAATCTTCGCCTTCACTGGCGCGGCGATAGATGTCGTTTGCCGTTGCAACTATCTCATCGATTTTTGCGGACGAAGCTGATTCAGGCAACGACAACAATATGTGCGACAGGTTGTATTCGGAATTGACGACGACGTTGTCTTCGAGGTCCGCGATGCACTGTTCAATTTCGCGCGGCGACACATTGATTCGCTGGTCAACGTCAATGCGGCGCAGTTGCTCAAGTGTCACGTCCTCGCGCATCTGGCGGCGGAAGTCCTGGTAGTTGATGCCTTGCTCGGCAAGCTTCGCCGGCAGAGTTGCAAGCGTGGCGCCCATGTTGCCCGCAACGTCGTTCAATACCTGGTTCAGCATCTGGTCGGAGACCTGGAGGCCGATGCGGTCGGCGCGTTGTAGCTGGATCTCGTTCAGGATAACGCGCTCCAGTACCTGGTCTTCCAGGATCGCCTCGGGCGGCAACTGGAATCCGTTTGCGACGGCCTGCTCTTTGATTAGCTCGAGCGATTCGTAATACTTGCTTTTCAGGACGATGCCTTCGTTCACAATGGCGGCAACGCCGTCCAGGAATTGTCCTGTTTCAGAGAGCTCTTCAGCCAGCACGCATGGCGCGGCTGATAGCGCAATTAGTGCGCATAAGCTTTTAATTTTTAACACTATTTGTTACCGAAGGTCTGCAGAATAGCCAAGAATACCACGTTCCAGAAGTTTGTCAGCCGCGGTGCCGACGCTGGTCATGCCTTTCAATACCAGTTGCAGACCAATTGAGGAATCACGAGTTCCGTCGCGTGCCGAGATATGCCGGCGACTGACGAGCCGCAAGCCCCAGCAGCAACTTTCGTATTCGAGCCCGAAAAATTCCTCAAGCAGGGTCTCGTCCCGGAACGAGTAATTGTAAAGGCCGACGAAGTTCCATTTGGAACCGATTGGCCAGGACCAGGAAATGTCGCCCTGTTCCACCGAATTGCGGCGATACCGGTAGCCGAGGTTCAGGATCTTGTTGCTGGCCGGTCGATATTGCAAGCGTGCTTCCGACTGGGTAGTGCCTTCCTGGGCGGTTCCCCACTGGTGGCCAACATCAAAATTCAGGTGCTCGTAAAGGAAGAAACGGATCTCAGCAATGTAATCGGAGGAATCGGTCCCCGTCGCAACGCCACCCGGCAGGGTAACCCGAAGATCACTCAGGTATCGTGTCTGGCCGATCGTTGCCGTAACGAGTTCCTTGCCGGAATCGGCATCGATTATGCGCGACGTGATACCCATGCTTACCTGGTCGGTGTCGCCAATACGATCCACGCCCAGAAAGCGGTTGGCGCGAAACAGTTGCACAAGGTTGAGGTCCGGATCGATCGTATCGAATACAGGCAGGGCCGACTGGTCCCGATACGGTATGTGCACATACAGAACCCGGGGCTCGATCGTCTGGATGCGACGCTTCGCGCCCGTTGTCATTCTCTCCAGCACAAGGCCTGCATCGAGGCTCGCGATTGGCAGACTGCGGTCTGGATTTTGCTCGACGCCGGGCTGCGTATTGTCGAGTTGATAGTGTGTATAGTCCCAGGCGAGCGCCGGCGTAAAAGACCAGCCGCGGCCGCGTACCGGCAATTCAATGCGCGGTGCGAAATTTGCGCGCCACCCGGTGACCCCAACATCGCGATCGAAGTTGACCACTTCAGCATCGAGGCTGGTGGTCAGACCGGCAACGCTTTCCGGCCAGTAGCCGCTCACGAGCATTTGCGGCAGGCGCTGATAGGGCCGCTGGTCGGGCGGGATCGCATCGTCCAGGGTCTGATAGTCCTGCAACTGCATGAACGCCGACAAAGTGTCGCTGTGCCAGTCGAATGCGAGATACCGATCCAGGTGCGTGGTACTCGATGCACTCAGGCTGCCGCCGAGATCCTCGAAGTACTGATCGTCCGAAACCTCCTTGAAATTCAGTACGCCGCGCAAGCCGTTGCTTAGCAGCGAGCGATGCCGCAACCACACGAGTTGACGCGAGTCATTGTAGGCTCGGTCGTCGGGCAGAAACTGGGCAACCAGCGCCCCGTCGTGCAAGCGGCTGAGGTAGCGAAATTCGGTTTGTAGCTGCAGGCCGCGATCCGTCAGCAAGCGCGGCGTAAATGTTGCATCGTAATTTGGCGCGATATTCCAGTAGTAAGGTACCCGGATTTCATTGCCGCTTCGGCTGGTGCTGCCGATCTCGGGCGTCAGGACGCCGGATTTGCGCGCGTTGCCGATCGGGAAGGAAATATAAGGGGCCCAGAGGATCGGGACATTCTGGAAGCGCAGGCGGATATTGCGCGCCGTGCCGACGCCATCGCGGGTATTGAGGTCGATATCGTCGGCCTGCAGCACCCAGTCGTTCGACCCAGGCGGGCAGGTGGTGTAATGCACCTTGTCCAGGCGGAGCTCACCACGCTGGTTGATTACGAGTTTCTCGGCGCCGCCGCGCGAGTTGTTCGCACCCAGCACAAACTCGGCGCCCGCGAATTCGATACTGCCGGAACTGTAGGAAAAGTTGGCAGTATCACCTGTGATCTGCGTTTCCGGGTCCTGGTAGCGCACATCGCCTTCAAGGTGCAGGGAGCGTGTTTGTGGGTCATAAGTGGCCGAATCCGCGCCCGCCAGGC
The DNA here is from genome assembly GCA_002338615.1 of Proteobacteria bacterium UBA1844. Taxonomy (GTDB): domain Bacteria; phylum Pseudomonadota; class Gammaproteobacteria; order Steroidobacterales; family Woeseiaceae; genus UBA1847. The sequence goes on from DDIS01000142.1 coordinate 22,011, forward strand.
GGTTACCACGGCGTAGCAGGATGCCTCCGGTCATGCTCGCGGCGGGCTCGGATCCGATGCTCGCATCAAATTCGCCCACGTCGAGATGAATTTCGGGATCGTCCGCGGCACTTTGCTGCTGGCCCGCGTCGGGCAGGGTCACGCCCAGCGTATTCCTGCAACTCTGGGGTTCAGCCGCATAGAGGGGGCTTGCGGACAGCAATGCACAGGCGATGATCAGATGGCGTAATGACAAGGTATTATAGGCGTGTCGAGGAGAGCCGGGATTTAGACCGGGCTGGAAAGCGGCAACGAAAACAGGATACTAACAGGCATTCGGGCGTGAAATCGCTTTGAAGTTTGCGAGGGGACTCGTGCGGGATATGTGCAATTAACGGGCAAACGGTTGCTGACGAACGTCTGGCTGAACTCAAATGCTGGCTACGCAATTTCGAGTGTTGCACGAGTGCCGAGTTGACCCCGGCCTCAGCCGATGCCAGTTTTCGTCGTTACTTCAGGGTACGCACCCGGGGTGCCAGTTATATCGCTGTGGATGCGCCGCCTGCGCTGGAGGACAGTCGGCCGTTTATCAAGGTGGCGGCCTGTCTCGCGGCCATGGAGCTGAATGCACCGCGCGTTATTGCAGCGGAGCCTGCGCTAGGCTTTATGTTGCTGACCGATCTCGGCAATACAACTTACCTCAGCAAGATCAGGGCAGAACCGGGCAGCATCGCGACACTCTATGACGAGGCAATCATGGCCCTGGGCCGGTTGCAGACACGCGGCGCACGCTATCAGGATGCGCTGCCGCCGTTTAGTGCGGAGTTGCTGCGGGCTGAAATGAACCTGTTTGCAAACTGGCTATGTGGTCGCGAACTGGACATTGCCTTCACCCCGGGCGAAACACGCGCCTGGCACGATCTGTGCGATTTGCTGATAGAAAATGCGCAGCAGCAACCGCAGGTTTTCGTGCATGCAGATTTCCACTCACGCAATCTCATGGTAACCAGTCGTGACAATCCCGGCATTCTCGATTTTCAGGACGCCATGGCAGGGCCGATTACCTACGACCTGGTGTCGTTGCTGAAAGATTGCTACGTACGCTTGCCTCGCGACGAGGTAGTACAGCGAGCACGCGGCTTTCATGCGCGGCTTGGCGCCGCAACGCTGCAAGGCCTTGCAAGCGATGAGTTCATGCGAAACTTCGAGTTGATGGGCGTGCAGCGGCATCTGAAGGCGGCCGGCATTTTCGCGCGGCTGAAGAATCGCGATGGCAAGTCCGGCTATATGGCCGACGTGCCAAGAACCCTGTCCTATATTGTGGAACTCGGCGATCGATACGAAGAACTTCGGTTTCTTGTCGGGTTGTTGCAAACGAGGGTGATACCCGCGCTTGGTGCCAGCGATACGGAGTCAGGCGACCAGGCCGCAATGTGACAACAAATGCGGCAATAATGTCTGCTGGACCTCAGTCAAATTGTCACGCACCCCTAACGCCGCAAGGTCGGTTACCTCGAGACCCGAGAATCCGCAGGGATTGATGCGCGTAAAAGGTTCAAGGTCCATGTCGACGTTGAGTGCCATGCCGTGGAAGCTCGCGCCGCGCCGGATACGCAATCCGACACTGGCGAGTTTCTTACCTTCAACATAGACGCCCGGGGCATCCGAACGACTTGCCGCAGAAATTCCGTAGCCGGTGGCGAGGTCGACCACGCATTGCTCCAGCGCGCTGACCAGTGCCCGTACTCCGAGATCGGCCCTTTTCAGATCAAGCAGCGGGTACACCATCAGTTGCCCCGGCCCGTGATAGGTGACTTGTCCGCCACGGTCGATTTGTACGATCGGGATGTTGCCTGGGGCGAGCAAGTGCTCGCGTTTCGCGTTGACGCCCAGCGTGAATACCGGCTCGTGCTCGGTGAACCAGATCTCGTCGGGCGTATGCTCGTCTCTTGCATCCGTGAATGCCTGCATGCGCCGCCAGACTGGTTCATAGTCTGTGCTGCCGAGCGTGCGGATAATGACATTCATGAGTGCGACTACAGCGCCATCAGCACATCGTCGCATGCCGTTATTGCACGATAGATATCGTCGAGTTGCTGTTTGCTGGTCACCGGCACGACGATAGTGATAGAGACAAACTGACCCTTGCGACTACGCGCTGCCGTGATCGATTCGTCGGCCAGCGGTCCCGTGTACGCCTCGACCAGGCTTCGTACCACGCTATGAAATTCGGGTGTATCGCGACCCATCATTTTGATCGGGAATTCGCAGGGAAACTCGAGCAGCGTTTTATCGTTGGGTGATTCGTCCTGCATGTAAACCTTACTCAAACCACAAGCTGATGCCATCGCGGGCACGTTGCCAGAGCGAACCCTCCGGGTTGTCATCCAGGGCACGCAACGATTCTGTCAAAAGACTTTCGCCGTTCAGGCTGACGCTGAATTCCGCAAGAGGCTGACCTGCAGAGACCGGCGCAGACAGTATATGGGGTACGTTCAGCACCATCTCCAGCGAATCGTACGAGCCACGCGGAATCGTAATGTATACGTCCTCCATCGTGCCGAGCTCTGAAACTTCATTGGCGGATTTCCAGATTCGCGCGTCGGTGATTGCTGTGCCCGCCTTGTACAGCAAACGGGTTTCATAAAAACGAAAGCCGTAGTTCAAAAGCGCCTGGCTGCCGTCGATACGCGATTTGGCGCTCGCAGTACCGAGCACAACTGAAATAATGCGCATGCCGTCACGTTTCGCCGATGATACAAGGCAATAACCCGCATCGTCCGTGTGGCCGGTCTTCATCCCGTCGACCGAATCATCGCGCCAGAGCAGGTTATTGCGATTCGGCTGGGTGATGTCGTTCCAGGTAAATTCCTTTCTTGAGTACCACTTATAGTACTCGGGGAACTCCTGCACGATCGCCTGCGCAAGGATCGCGAGATCCCGCGCCGTCGAGTAGTGGTTTTCATCGGGCAGCCCGGTTGAGTTGGTAAAATGGCTGGCCGTCATGCCGAGCGCAGCGACATACTGGTTCATAAGTTCCGCGAATACGCCCTCGGAGCCCGCAACATACTCAGCGAGAGCGACACTCGAGTCGTTGCCGGATTGCACGATTGTTCCGAGCAGAAGGTCCTGCACGGGCACCTGTTTGCCGACCTCCACAAACATACGGGAACCACCGGTTCGCCAGGCTTTTTCGCTGATGGTAACGAGGTCCGTAAGCTGGATCTGGTCCTTTGCCAGCGCCTGGAAGACGACATAGGCCGTCATCAACTTGGTCAGGCTTGCCGGCGCGAGGCGCATATCCGGCTGGTGTGCTGCCAGCTCCATGCCCGTGCGGCTGTCTATTAAAAGGTAGCTTTTGGCGCCAATAACCGGCGGTGCGGGAGCCGGACGTGGTTCCTGGGCAAGTGCGGCAGAGACCAATGCTACGAGAGCGGTGAATGTGAAGACGGAACTGCGAAAAGACATGTATCCAGACCAGAAGGCAACGTCGGGCCGGTATTGTAATGAGAAAAAGGGCTCAGAGTACATTTTGCGGCGCAACCTGGCCGATTCGCTGCACTTCGACCGCAAAAAGTACGCTGTCGCTTTGTTTGTCTTATTCGGCGACCAGGTACGGGTCGTCGATGCCGACGGTGGCGAGCTTCTCGACCAGCAGGTCGTACTGCGGCACTTCCCGGACCGGGCCGATGCGTACACGGTACAGGTTGGGCGTTACGCTGGTGTCGGTATGGATGAACGCGTTGCTGATACCGTGCTCTTTCAGCAGTTGCTTGCGGCGCTCAGCGTTGGCGCGATCACCAAACGCGCCAACCTGGACGTAGGACAGGTTCGCGCCGCCTGTTGCATCGGCGGGATCGACCGCTGCGGGTTTGTAGGGCGGTGCCGTGGTCTGGCGGACAGGCAGGTCGCCGCCCGGTCCATCGAAGGTGATTGCAGTGACTTCCACGAGGGTTGTGCCGTCCGCGATCATGTCCAGTTTGAGTGCCGCCGCGTATGACAGGTCGATGATCCGGTTACTGACAAACGGGCCGCGATCATTGACACGCACGATAATGGACTCGTTGTTGCGCAGGTTGCGTACTCGTACATAGGTAGGCAGCGGCAGGGTCTTGTGCGCCGCGGTCATCTGGTACATATCGTAGGGCTCACGATTGGATGTGAGCCGGCCGTGAAACTTGTCGCCGTACCAGGACGCCACGCCACGTTCCCTGTAGCCGCTCCCGGACGGCAAAACCGTGTAGCGCTTGCCCAATACTTCATAAACGGGGCCGTTGCCGTAACGGCTGCGCGCTTCGGGTTTGGGGATTGCATTACCAGGCAGGTCCGGAATCGCGACGCTGCCGCTCGGTGCGCCGTCCCTGGTCTTGTTGCCGCTGCAGCTCGCCATGGACAGCGCCAGCAATGTCAGGCCTGCAATATGGACGCACCTAGCCCACATGTGCGCGGTACTCCCTGGCTATTTCCTGGCCCAGCTGGTGCACAGCCATCGCGTACATGACGCTGCGGTTGTAACGTGTAATGACAAAGAAATTGTCGAAGCCGACCCAGAATTCATCTCCATCCTCACCTTCAAGTGCGAGCAACTGGGCGTCACTGTCATTGGGCATGTCGGTAGCGAACAGCACACCTTTGGCACTTAAGGACGCGACCGTGTCCTGCGGTGTGAGCGAATTACTCGCCGGCGTGGGCGGTTCACATTTCCAGGCACTGCCAAGACTTGCGTCTGCTACAACCTCGCCGCCGTGAGTCCAGCCATGACGCGTAAAATAATTGGCGATGCTGCCGGCAACGTCCGTCCAGTTGTTCCAGATATCGCGTTTGCCATCACCCGTCGAGTCGACCGCGTAGGCGCGAAAACTCGATGGCATGAATTGCGGCCGCCCCATGGCGCCCGCGTAAGAACCGGTTGCCTCTTCGGCCGGCATGTCCTCTTCGCGGGCGAGGATCAGGTATTCCGTGAGCTCCTTCCTGAAGAACTTGCTGCGTTTCGGGTAGTAGAATGCGAGCGTCGACAGTGCGTCGAGCACACGATAATTCCCCGTAATCCGACCGAAATACGTTTCGACGCCGATGATGCCTACCAGCATTTCCGGTGGCACGCCGGAGTCATCCGCTACTTTCGTAAGCGTCGTCGCATTGTCTCGCCAAAAGTCAACGCCGGCCTGAATACGTTCCGGCGTGATGAAAATCTTGCGGTAATCAGCCCAGTTCAGGCTTTTCTCCGCCGGCTTGCTGATTGCATCGAGAATCGCCTGCTTTTTCTCTGCACCGAGCAGGACTGCGCTCAATTGGTCGCGATCGAAATCATGTTTGTTCACCATCTCATCGATAAACGATTGCACCTCGGGCTGATCGAGATCTACCCCTGGGCAGGTGCTGTACAGGCAGACAAGAAATAGTGTGAGCAAAATTCGCATGAATAGTCCGGGTTAATGAGGAAGGAGTTTACGGTGAGAGTGAATCGACATCAGAATACCGAATCCGGCCATAAGCGTCACCATTGATGTACCGCCGAAACTGACTAGCGGTAAAGGTACGCCTACAACGGGCACGAGCCCCGAAACCATTGCCGTATTGACAAATACATAGACGAAAAACGTGAGGCTGATGGAACCGGCGAGGAGCCTCGAATAAGTATCGCGGGCCTGCACTGAAATATAAAGGCCGCGACCGATGATGATCAGGTACAAGCTGAGCAGAGACAATACACCAAGCAGGCCGAACTCCTCACCAATGACCGCAAAGATAAAATCCGTATCTCGCTCCGGCAAAAACTCCAGATGCGCCTGCGTGCCGTTGGTCCAGCCCTTGCCGAACAGGCCACCGGATCCGATCGCAATCTTCGACTGGATGATGTTATAGCCCGCACCGAGCGGATCGCTGTCCGGATTCAGCAATGTCAGTACGCGCTGCTTCTGGTAGTCCTGCATGAAGCTCCAGAGCACGATCGCGCCCGGAATGCTGGCCAGCAACAAGACTATCATCAGCCTAATCGGCAGGCCGGCGAGGACAACCACGATGATGCCCGACGCGGCAATCAGGAGTGCCGTACCGAGGTCGGGCTGCTTCGCGATCATCAGCGTTGGCAGGACAATAATGACCGCAATAATAATAAGGTGGCCAAATCGTGGCGGTATGGGCCGACGATGCAGGTACCAGGCCGCCATCATGGGAACCGCGAGCTTCATAATCTCGGACGGCTGAAATCGAATGCCAAGATCCAGCCAGCGTCGCGCGCCCTGTCCGACGACGCCCGATGTCAGGACCAGGACCAGGAGCACGAGACCCGCCGTGTACGCCCAGGGCGTCCAGCGACGATAAAAGTCGGGTGGGAATTGCGCCATTACAAACATAGTTACGAGCGCAATGCCAACCCGGATCAGCTGGTTCATCGTCAGGCGCAGGCTTTCGCCCACGGCGCTGTAGAGGACCGCGAGGCCGAGCGCACAAATAACCAGCAAGGTACCCAGCAGTGGCCCGTCGATGTGCAGTCGGCGCATCAGCCGGGCAAAGTCGGACAGCGGTGCCGACTTGTTCGCGAGCAAACGGCCAGCGTCATTTGGCCGCATCGTCTACTCCAAGGTATTTATCCATGACCGCACGTGCGATCGGTGCCGCGACGCGGCTGCCGCTGCTGCCGTTCTCCACGATTACCGCAACGGCGATTTGCGGATTGTCGACGGGTGCAAACGCAATGAACAGAGCGTGGTCGCGCAAGCGTTCGGCTATCGTGTCTTCGTCGTATTTCTCTTCCTGTGCCACCGAGAATACCTGCGCCGTGCCGCTCTTGCCCGCCATCGTGTAAGGCGCGCCTGTGCCTACGGCTCGCGCCGTGCCACGGGTGCCCTGCATGACATCGTGCATTGCCTCAATGACATTTTCCCAATAGAACTCGTTGCTGATTGCAACATCAGCGATACGTTCCGGTTGAACCAGCGTACGTTCACCCGTCAGTGGATCCTCCCAGGCGGCGACGAGGTGTGGTTTGAAGCGTGAACCCCGGGTCGCCAGCGTCGCGGTTGCGCTGGCGAGCTGCAACGGTGTGGTCAGCATGTAACCCTGGCCAATCGATGCGATGACGGTTTCGCCATGGAACCAGCGTTGATTGGCAGGATTGGAAAACGCTTTTTCCTTCCATTCGCGCGACGGGTTGATACCTGCCTTTTCGCCCGGCACGTCGATACCCGATAAGCGGCCGAGGCCAAACTGATCGAGGTATTCGTGCATCCGGTCGATGCCGAGGTCGACGCTGATCTCGTAAAAGTACACATCGCAGGACTGCTCAAGCGCGTCGTGCAGGTCGACCTTGCCGTGCCCTTGTGGTTTCCAGTCGCGGTAGCGGTGGGTCGTATTTGGCAGGGTAAAATAGCCGATACAAAGCTGCTTGCGGGTCAGGTTCGTGGCGCCCGTTTCCAGTGCTGCCAACGCGAGCATCGGCTTGATCGTCGATCCGGGTGGATAAGTACCGCGCACCCCGCGATCGAACAACGGCTGGTCGAGGTCATTTTGCAAGGCTGTAAATTGTGCCTGGCTGAGGCCTGCCGCGAACAGATTCGGATCGAAGGACGGGCTGCTGACGAGTGCGAGTATTTCGCCACTCCAGGGGTCAATTGCGACGACGGCTCCGCGCTGGCCGAGCAAGGATTCGTACGCAATTTTTTGCAGGTCGAGATCAAGGCTCAGGTAAACATTCATTCCGGGTACCGGCTGCGCATCTGCCGGCAGCGACCCGGAAACCTCGCTGGTATCGGCGGCGATTACGCGACCGCGTGCATTGGTGACGACATGGCGATAACCCGGATCACCGTGCAGCTTCGATTCAAAGCTGTATTCGATACCAGTCTTGCCAGTCTGGCCCGTCGCTGAATAGCGCGCGGGATCCAGTGTTTGCAGGTCCCGTTCCGAAAGCGCACCGACATAGCCGACGGCGTGGGCCACGGTGGGCCCGTCCGGATAGTGACGAATCAACCGGGGCCGAAAATCGACGCCGGGAAAGCGTGGTCTCTGGATCGCAAAATGAGCCACCTCCTTGTCCGTCATGCGCAATTTCAGGGTGACGGGTTTAAAGCGCGGGCCACGCTTCGTAAGGGACAGGATGCGGGGGATATCCTCCGCATCGATCAAATCCAGCGCGGCAAGCCGCGTCAGTGTGTCGTCGATATCGTCGACTTGCTCGGGCACCAGCTCAAGTTGATAGGCAGGCTGGTTTTCTGCAAGCACACGGCCTTTGCGGTCGAGGATAAGGCCACGAATCGGCGGTACGGCTTCAATGCGTATCCGGTTGCCCTGGGCACGTTCCGCGAAATGTTCGTAGTCAAACACCTGTAACTGGACCAGCCGGGCCACAACAATGCCAAGCAGAATGCTTGCGACAACGGCGGCAAAAATCACGCGCGCGAGGAACAGTCGCCGTTCCGAGTGGTGGTCCTTGATTGACGCCAGCAGGCTCACGTCACACTCGTGACTGCACGCGGTAGCGTAGGCCGTTCAAAAAGCTGAACAGGATTGGCCAGAGCAATGTGCCGGACACCACGGGCCCCCAGTAGGTGACAGACGGTGCGGACACATTGCTGATGCCATTCACCCAGAACAGCAGGAACTGGTAGAGCGCGAGCAGCGCGAAAACCGTGGCCATGAGTTGCAGTAGGGGGAAAACCCGCATCAGAAGATGAAACTTCACGGTCAGGTAGACGACGGCGACCAGCGCCAGCGCGTGCTGGCCAAGCAGGGTTCCCTGTGCAACATCAATGACGATCCCCAGCAAAAAAGCGACTCCGACGCTGTAACTGCGTGGCAGGCTGAATGCCCAGAAAATCATCAGCACAGCCACCCAGTCGGGCCTGAACACATCGACGCCCCGGGGCAGGGGGACCATCATCAACGCGAGGGCGATGAGTATCGTAACGACGACCGGCAGGTGACGGGAGGCGCGATCTCTACTCATGCTCAGACTCTGCGGCGGCGGCCGGTGTCGACTCCGCATCGGCGGACTCGCCCGGCGCCGACCAGACCAGCATGATTTCGCGCACCTGGTCGAGTGCGGCGACCGGTTTCGCGGACACGTCGGCAAAGGCCTGTTGCGGCAGCCGATTGACCGAACTGACGATCGCCACCGGGTAACCCGCCGGAAAGGCCCCGCCGAGGCCCGAGGTTACCAGCAGGTCGCCTTCGCGGATGTCCGCGTTGTTGGCAAGGCCAGGCAGTTCGAGCCGGCCAAATTCGCCGGTGCCGTACGCGATAGTGCGCAATCCGTTGCGATTCACTTCGACGGGAAGAGCGTGACCCGGGTCGCTGATTAGAAGGGCCTCGGATGTCATCAGGCCGACCTCGATCACCTGTCCGACCACGCCGACCTGATCGACGATGGCTTGCCCTTCGTAAGCGCCATCGCCTTTACCGACGTCGAGGACCAGGCTGTGGCGAAACGGGTTCGCATCGACCGCCATGATTTCTGCGACGCGTACCTCGTCCTTGACTTTGACCCGGGCGTCCAGCATTTCGCGCAGGCGCGCATTTTCTGCCTGCAAGGCGTTGCTGGTCAGCAAGCGTGCACGAACGACCTGTTGCTCACGCCGCAGCTGCTCGTTTTCTTCCTGCAGGCTGAACCGGGAGCGCAGGCGTTCGCCGGCCCAGTCACGAAACCGGGCTGGTCCGTCAACGACCAACTGCAGCGGGTACAACGCAATACCGATGGTGTCACGAACCGAATCGAGGTGTTTGTCGCGGTGGTCGAGGACCATCAGGGCTATGGCGAGGACGATGAGCGCAAGTGCCCTGAAGCCCAGTGCGGGGATCCGGGCGGGGTTGGAGCTATTGTTTCGAGTGGCGGCCATTCTGGATCAGCGTATGCGCCGGCAGATAATCACTCCAGGCCGAAAACTGCCGGGCCGTGTTCGTCGATGAGTTCGATTACCCGGCCACCACCCCTTGCGACACAGGTAAGCGGGTCGTCTGCGATCACCACGGGCAGGCCAGTTTCTTCCATGAGCAGTTTATCGAGGTCGCGCAGCATGGCGCCGCCCCCGGTGAGCACGATGCCCCGTTCTGCCACGTCGGCGCCAAGTTCTGGCGGGGTTTGTTCCAGCGCTTCCTTGACTGCCCCGACAATACCCTGCAACGGCTCCTGCAGGGCCTCTAGAATTTCATTGCTGTTGAGCGTGAAGCTGCGTGGTACACCCTCGGAGAGGTTGCGTCCCTTGACAGAAATTTCGAGAACTTCCTGGCCCGGAAATGCCGAGCCGATTTCGTGCTTTATGCGTTCCGCCGTCGCCTCGCCGATGAGGATGCCGTAGTTGCGGCGCACGTAATTGGTGATCGCCTCGTCGAAGCGGTCGCCACCAATGCGTACCGACGATGCATAGACGATGCCGTTGAGCGAAATTACCGCGACTTCCGAGGTACCACCGCCGACATCCAGCACCATGGACCCGCGCGCTTCGTGCACCGGCATGCCGGCACCAATGGCAGCGGCCATCGGTTCGTCAATCAGGTGTACTTTTCGCGCACCCGCGCCTTCGGCCGATTCACGAATGGCCCGTCGCTCGACCTGGGTCGAGCCGTAAGGAACGCAGACCAGCACCCGCGGGCTGGGCCGAAAATAGCGCGTCCCCAGGGCCTTCTTTATAAAGTGTTGCAGCATTTTCTCGGTGACAGTGAAGTCAGCGATGACGCCATCCTTGAGCGGCCGGATCGCAGTTATATTGCCAGGTGTCCGGCCGAGCATGTTCTTGGCCTCACTACCGACTGCTTCGACAACACGGCCACCCCGACCTCTGTCCTCACGAATGGCGACGACCGATGGCTCGTTTAGCACGATGCCATGGCCACGCGAGTAGATCAGCGTATTGGCGGTGCCAAGGTCAATCGACAGGTCATTTGAAAAATAACCCAGTAGGTTTTTCAGCATGCGGGAGGCGATCCGGATCGAGTTAACGGTGTAATCTAACAATGCGCACGACATTGCACAAGGCGGCGTGTATCATTGTGAGCGCGCCTGCCTCAGGCGCTCATCTGAACCAGTAAGCCCGGAAATTCCATCGTGTCACTCGATAAAGATCAGGTACAGCATATTGCGATGCTGGCCAGGCTCCGCCTTAGCGATACTGAATTCGCTGAGTCCGTGGAAAAATTGTCGCGCATCGTCGCATTTGTGGACCAGCTGAAGAACGCGCCGACGGCTGGCGTTGTGCCGATGGCACATCCGGTCAACGAGGCCCAGCGGCTGCGCGCGGACGAGGTGACGGAGGGCGACGATCGTGATCGCATCCAGCAGAACGCGGTCAGCGTCAGCGACGGGCTGTACCTGGTGCCCAAGGTGATCGAATGAGGGCGATCGAATGACGGCATTGCACCGCCGCTCGCTCGTGGAGCTCAAAAGTGGCCTTGCCAGCGGCGAATTTTCATCGGTCGAATTGACCGAGACCCTGCTTGCTCGCATCGCAGGAGAAGGGGCGGGTCTCAACGCGTTTATAACGGTGCTGGCCGACCAGGCGCTCGTTGCCGCGTCCGCGGCCGACGATGCACGCGCCGCGGGCAAGGCCGGTGTGCTCAACGGGTTGCCGATCGTGCACAAGGACATATTCTGCATGCGTGATGTGCGGACCACGTGTGGTTCACGCATGCTGGAAAACTTCGTTGCCCCCTACGATGCAACGCTTGTTGCACGTTTGTCCGCCGCCGGCGCTGTCGTGCTCGGCAAGTCGAACATGGACGAGTTCGCGATGGGTTCGTCAAATGAAACCAGTTACTTCGGCCCGGTCAGGAACCCGTGGGACCTGGAACGCTCGCCGGGTGGCTCATCGGGAGGGTCCGCCGCTGCAGTTGCCGCGGGTCTGGTACCGGCAGCGACCGGGACTGACACGGGCGGCTCGATCCGCCAGCCTGCCGCGCTGACGAATACGGTCGGTCTCAAGCCAACCTATGGCCGGGTGTCGCGTTACGGCATGATCGCGTTTGCCTCGAGCCTTGACCAGGCGGGTGTTATCACGCGCTCGGCGGCGGATGCCGCCTTGTTGCTCGGCGTCATGGCGGGTTTCGATGAACGTGACTCAACCTCGGTCGACGTGCCGGTACCCGACTATTCAGACACATTGGCGACGCCGGTCAAGGGCTTGCGCATCGGCATCGTACGGCAGCATTTTGATGAGGGACTCGAGTCATCCTGCAGAAGTGCGGTGCGCGAGGCACTGGCGACGCTCGAGGCACAGGGTGCGACGCTCACCGAAGTGGACCTGCCAAACCTTGATTACTGCGTGCCGACCTACTATGTCGTTGCGCCCGCCGAATGCTCATCCAACCTGTCACGATTCGACGGCGTGCGTTTCGGCTATCGTGCAGAAGATCCCCGGGATCTGCTCGATCTCTATTGTCGCAGCCGCGGTGAAGGTTTCGGTGCGGAGGTCAAACGTCGCATCATGACCGGGACCTATGTTTTGTCGGCCGGCTATTACGATGCCTACTACCTGCAGGCGCAAAAAGTACGGCAGCTCATTGCCGACGATTTCGCCCGTGCGTTCGCAGAGGTGGATGTAATTGCCGGCCCCACAACGCCAACGCCTGCGTTCAAGCTCGGTGACAAGACCGATGACCCGATCACGATGTACCTGAATGACATCTACACCATCGGTGCGAACCTCGCCGGTTTGCCAGCCATGTCCCTGCCTTGCGGTATGGCCCGGCAGTTGCCGGTCGGGCTGCACCTGGTCGGGCCGCACTGGTCTGAAGCTCGCCTGTTGCAGCTTGCGCACCAGTACCAGCTGCAAACGGACTGGCATCTTGCAACACCGGAGGCTTACGCATGAGCCGCGATTGGGAGGTCGTGATCGGGCTTGAGATTCATACCCAGCTCGCGACCCGGAGCAAGATTTTTTCGGGTGCGTCGACGGCGTACGGTGCGGCGCCGAATACGCAGGCCTGCCTGGTCGACCTCGGTTACCCGGGTGTATTGCCGGTGCTGAACGAGCAAGTTGTACGCATGGCGACATGCTTCGGGCTGGCTGTGCATGCCGAGATTGCCCGGCGCTCTGTGTTCGCGCGCAAAAATTATTTCTACCCGGACCTGCCGAAAGGCTACCAGATCAGCCAGTACGAATTACCCATCGTTGGCCGCGGCGAATTGTTCATTGAAGATGACGACGGTAATGAGAAGCGTATCGGTATTACACGCGCGCACCTCGAAGAGGACGCCGGGAAATCGATTCACGAAGGGCTCGACGGATATTCCGGTATCGATCTTAATCGTGCAGGTACTCCGTTGCTCGAGATCGTCTCCGAGCCGGATTTACGCTCGGCGAAGGAAGCGGTCAGCTATATGCGCAAAATCCATTCGATCGTGCGGTACCTGGAGATTTCCGATGGCAACATGCAGGAAGGCTCGTTTCGTTGTGACGCCAACGTGTCGGTGCGGCCACGGGGACAGAAGGAGCTCGGTACACGCGCGGAGCTGAAGAACCTGAACTCGTTTCGCTTTGTCGAAAAGGCGATTAATTTCGAAGTGGAACGGCAGATCGAAATCCTCGAAGACGGTGGTACGGTCATGCAGGAAACCCTGCTGTACGATTCCGATAAAGATGAAACACGACCGATGCGTTCCAAGGAAGAGGCGAATGACTACCGCTATTTTCCGGACCCGGACTTGCTGCCGGTCGAGATTGATGACGCCTATATCGAAGCAGTACGCGCCTCGCTGCCCGAGATGCCCGATGCGAAAAAGTTGCGCTTCATGAAAGAGTACGAGTTGAAGATCGAGGACGCCGCAATTCTGACGGCCAGTCGCGCGCTGGCCGACTATTTTGAATCGGCCGCTCTGGCTGGCGGCGGCTCCGCGCAGGCGGTGGCCAACTGGGTCATCGGCGACCTGACTGGCGCACTTAACAAGGAGGGGCTCGATATCGAGCGCTCCCCGGTATCGGCTGCGCAATTGGCGGGTCTCGTACAACGCATAGATGACAATACGCTTTCAGGCAAGCTCGCCAAGGAAGTGTTCGATGGCATGTGGGCCGGGGAAGGAACCGCGGACGAGATAATCGCAGCGCGAGGTCTTCGGCAGATCAGCGATTCCTCGGCAATCGAGGCCGTGGTCGATCGTGTCATCCAGGCAAATCCCACCCAGGTCGCCGAGTTTCGTGCGGGAAAAGACAAGCTGATCGGTTTCTTCGTTGGTCAGGTAATGAAGGAGACAGGAGGCAAGGCCAATCCCGGGGTGGTCAACAAAATGCTCCTGGACAAGTTGTCCGGCTGATGCGTCCCGTGTTCGCCGACCACGTCATTCCATTTGTGTTCGAATCGTTGCCGGTGCGTGGCGAGATTATTCATTTGTCGCGCGCCTGGCGACGCATGTTGCGCCACCAGGATCACGATCCGCTGGTGCAGAAAACACTGGGTCACGCGGCCGCAGCGACCGGCTTGATCGCACAGAGCCTCAAATTTGACGGTGCCGTCACCATGCAGATCCAGGGGTCCGGCGACTTGCGGATGCTGGTGATGCAATGCACCAGCGCTCTTGAGCTACGCGGCACCGCGCACGCGTCCGATACGATCACGGCAGGTAATTTTGGTGAGCTGGTGCAGGATGCACATTGTGCGATTACGGTCGATGCGGGCGAGCGCCCCTACCAGGGCATCGTCGCGATAGACAGTGACTCACTGGGTGCCAGCCTTGAGAACTACTTCGCACAGTCAGTACAGGTACCAAGCCATGTTGTCCTCGTCAGTGACGAGACGCTTGCCGGCGGCATCTTGTTGCAACGCATGCCGGGACAGGAAATCGATGATGACGACTGGGACCGCCTCGGGTTTCTTGCCGCGACGCTCAAGACCGGTGACTTTCCAGAGGCCAACGGCCTCGCACTGATCAGCAAATTATTTAACGAAGACGACGTGCGCGTATTCGAAGGCAAACCGGTCGTGTTTCGCTGCCGTTGCAGTAAGAAACGCGCCGAGGAAATACTGCGCATGCTCGGGGAACAAGAGGTGCGCGATGCATTAAAAGAGCAGGCCCGCCTCGACGTTACCTGCGAATATTGCGGCCGCCTGCGCAAATTCGACACGGTCGATGTCTCACGCGTGTTCGCCACGAATGTTGTAGCAGGTCCCGACCGCATTCAGTAACCCGGCTGACCTGCGCGGCTAGTTTTGCAAAATATCCGGCAGCGGCCCCGGCTCCGGCAGTGGCTGTGGCAGGGCTACGCGCGGCATCAGTTCATCCCGGGCCGCAGCTTGATAAACGAGGCTTGCCAGGAATGCTGCCGAGATCATCATGTCCTGTGGCAGGACGTGGTCAACGGTATCCACATTCGAGTGGTGTGTGTGTGACCAGTAGTCGAGCTGATCCTGCAACAGGTCAAATGCCGGCAAGCCGACGGAGTCGAACGCCATATGATCGGTGCCCCAATCGTTGCGCGGCACGATCGTGGCGATACCGTTTTCTTTGAACGGTTGCATCAGGCTTTCGAAGATTGGCCGCACCATATCGTTGGCCTGAGTCAATATCCCGCGTGTTCGACCCGAACCGGTATCGATGTTGAAATAGCTGGAGAATACTGCGTGCTCCGGCTTGAGCTGCATAGTGACCGGGTCGCCAAGATGTTTTCGCACGTAAGCGCGTGATCCGTAGTGACCCTGCTCCTCGCCGTCCCAGAGTCCCATTCGAACTGTCCTGTCGAGATCGAGGTCCAGCGCCTTCAGGATGCGCATCGCTTCCATAACAACGGCGCAACCCGCCGCGTTATCCGTGGCTCCGGTGCCGGTGTGCCAGGAATCCAGGTGTGCACCCATCATGACAATCTCGCGACGCTTGCTGTTCCCGGGCAGCTCCGCAACAACATTGGTACCAGCCGCCTCTTTTTCCGGGAACGTCGCATCTATTTTTATGCGCAGCGTCACCGGAACATCGCGTTCGATGAGCCGAACCAGCCGGTTGTAATGTTCCGGCATCAACTGGACGGCGGGCGGTGGAACAGGTGCATCACTGCGAAAGGAACCAAATTGCTCGGCAAAGATGATGCCGCCGGTGCCCTCCATATTCGTCATCATGACCGCTGAGACCTGTTCCGCATTGAGGAACTCGATCAGACGGTCCATCAGGTCCATTTCCCGGAGCGCATAGTCCGCCTGAATTTCTTCCGGCACGATTTCGGACAAGACCAGGCGCTCATCTGCGTCGACGGGCTGCTGCAATTGCGGTCTTTTGCGAAGGTCGGTCAGTGAAGGGTCGCGAGCCGACTCCATGTCGGCAAGATCATCGTCGCTCCAGCGCTGAATCTCCGGCTCGGACGGGATGTCAAATTTGCGCTTGCCGGCGAGCAACACGATCTTGCCACCAAGTTGCCCGGTGTATTGATGTTTGTACGATTCAATTCGCTCGGCAAGTTTTACCAGGTCATATCGCCCGGGGTCATCTGAGTCTTCCCACAACGGTGCGTAAATAACGCTCGACGCGACCGGACCTTTGGTGCCCGAACTCCATGCAAGTGGAACTCCGTTTAGTGTTGTCGATTGTGGTTCGAGCATCTGTACTGAAATTGCAGTCCACGCCCAGCTGCGCCCAAAACCATCGAACTCTTCGAGCCGGGCGTCGGTGATCCCCTGTTTCTTGAGTTCCCCGACGGCCCAACGAGCAGCACGTCGGTAATCCGGCGAGGTAGCAAGGCGGGCACCGTTTACATCGGCCAGGTAGTGCATGTAATTCATCACTTGCGAGTGATTGAAGGCTTCTTGTTTGATTCGATTGACAATCGAAAGATCGACATCTTCTTGGGCCGCCGCACTGTGCGCGAATCCGGTACCGAGTAGTAACGCCAGGATCCACAAGGCCTTCATAGGAAATTCCATACAAAACGCGGGCGCGAAGTATCGCACCGGGAAGCCCGCAGAGTCCAAGATGCTGCCAGGCCGCTTTAGTTTGCCCGAGCAGGGTGGTAGACTGTGCCAAATTAGATATAAGAAAATCCTTATATATTTATGACTCCTGCTGCAGAACTGCTGCTCGACAAACTCAAAGGGCTTGCGGACCCGGTTCGCCTGCGCCTTGTGGCGCTTTGCGTGCGCGGCGAATGCAGCGTGTCGGAGCTCACCGAAGTGCTTGGCCAGAGCCAGCCGCGTATTTCCCAGCACCTGAAAACCCTGTGCGACACAAAACTGCTGCAGCGCTTCCGGGATGGACATTATGTGTACTACCGGGCACCCGTTCGGGGCCAGCACGGCACCAGCCTGCGGCAGCTACTGGGATTATTTGCCGAAGATGAACCGGATTTTGTTCGTGACCTCGAGAAGCTGAGGGCGCTGCGGGGTGAAGGTATGGATCAGGAGCCCGCGGCGCATGACGATCGCGCCCTGCATCATGCACTGGTTGAACTCACCGTCACGGATCCCCTGGGCGACCTTATCGATATTGGTTGCGGCCAGGGCCGTGTCCTGAAATTGCTGGCGTCGCGCGCGCAACGTGCCGTCGGCGTGGATATCGACGCCGATGCACGCCGATTTGCGCGCTCGCAGGTGCTATTGGCGGGCTTGCCGAATTGCACATTGCGCAAGGGTGACATGTACGCACTGCCGTTCGCAGACAAGGAGTTCGACACGGTCATTCTGGACGATGTGCTGGGAGATGCGCAGAAGCCGTATGACGCACTTGTCGAAGCGCGCCGGCTGTTGCGTTCCGACGGCCGATTGCTCCTGCTGAATTCAATCGATGATGACACCGAACACGCATTGCGGACGCATTTTTCGGCATGGTGCCGGGCCGCAGAATTACGCATGACAGCACCCAAGCTTATTCCGCTCGTCGAACCGCGTTGGTTGCTGGCTGTTGCAACAAAGGCGAATGCAAGGTCCGCGGCAGCCTGATTATGACCACAGCAAACAAAGATGTGCAGGTCTCATTCGAGTTCTTCCCACCGAGCACCGAAATGATGAACGAGACGCTGTGGCGGTCGATTCGGCGTCTGTCGGTGCTCGGGCCGCGCTTCGTCTCCGTCACCTACGGTGCGGATGGGTCAACACGCGAGCGCACGCACGCAGCGGTCGCGCGAATTGCGGAAGAAACGGCGTTGACGGCTGCACCGCACCTGACCTGCATCGGCGCGGATCGCGCTGAAATTGACGACATCGCGCGCGAATACTGGGACATGGGCGTACGTCACCTGGTTGCCTTACGTGGCGATCCGCCAGCGGACGCCACTGGCTACCGCCCCAATCCGAAAGGCTACGCGTATGCGGCCGACCTGGTCGCCGGCTTGAAAAAGATTGCTGATTTCGACATCTCGGTTGCGGCTTATCCGGAAGTTCATCCCGAAGCCGCCAATGCAATTTCGGATCTCGATAATTTGCGGCGCAAGCTCGATGCCGGCGCGAACCGTGCGATCACACAGTTCTTTTTTGATGTTGATACTTTCTTGCGCTTCCGTGATTTATGTGCGGCGGCCGGCATCAAATCGACGATTGTCCCGGGCATACTGCCCATAACCCGGTTCCCGCAGTTGCAACGTTTCGCTGCACGTTGCGGTGCGAGCGTGCCGGACTGGTTGAGTGAGCGCTTTATGGGGCTCGACGATGATGACGAGACCCGTCAAATGATTGCCGCGAGCGTTGCCATCGAACAGGTGCGCCGCTTGCAGGCAGAGGGTATTAACGAGTTTCACTTTTACACACTGAACCGCTCCGAGCTGACGTTTGCGATCTGTCACGCGCTCGGCGTGCGGGCAAAACAAGCGGCGGCCTGACATGGAACGTAAAGACCGGTTACAACATTTATTCAAGCTGCTCGATGAGCGCATCCTGATTCTCGATGGCGCGATGGGCACGATGATCCAGAGCTATCGCCTCTCCGAGGAGGATTATCGCGGTGAGCGATTCCGTGACTGGACGCGCGACCTGAAGGGCAACAACGACCTCTTATCGCTATCTCGTCCCGCGGTCATTCAGGACATTCACCGTCAGTTCCTGGAAGCAGGCGCCGATATCATCGAGACAAATACATTCAATTCGAACGCGCCATCGATGGCCGATTACGGCATGGAATCGCTGGTAGCCGAATTGAATTCGGCAGCCGCGCGCCTGGCGCGCGACTGTGCAGACGCGTACGCAAGTAACACAGGCAAGCCTCGTTACGTCGCCGGGGTACTCGGCCCGACCAATCGAACGGCGTCAATTTCGCCTGATGTTAATGATCCCGGCTTTCGCAACATCACGTTCGATGCACTCGTGGCAACCTACAAAGTGGCAACGCGTGCATTGATCGATGGCGGCGTGGATTTCCTGATGATCGAAACCATTTTTGACACGCTAAATGCGAAAGCCGCAATTTTCGCAGTGAAGGAAGTATTCGACGAAGACAAGATTCGCTTGCCGGTAATGATTTCGGGCACGATCACCGACGCATCGGGGCGCACCCTGTCAGGTCAGACGACGGAAGCGTTCTGGAATTCGGTACGCCACGTTGAGCCGTTCATGATCGGGCTGAACTGTGCGCTTGGCGCGAAAGAACTGCGACCCTACATCGCTGAACTGTCACGGATCACGGATACACGCGTTAGCGCACATCCGAATGCGGGGCTGCCCAACGAATTTGGTGAATACGACGAGACGCCCGATGACATGGCGGAGGTAGTTGGCGAGTTCGCCGAGAGCGGCCTTGTCAATCTTGTTGGCGGATGCTGCGGTACGCGTCCGGAGCACATTGCGGCGATTAAGGCTGCGGTCGCCAACTCGGCACCTCGCAAGGTGCCCGAATTGCCCAGGCATTGTCGGCTGTCCGGACTCGAGCCATTAAACATCGCACCGGAGGATTTATTCGTAAATGTCGGCGAGCGTTGCAACGTGACGGGTTCGGCGCGCTTTCGTCGCTTGATTGAAGCCGATGATTACACCGAGGCCGTCGCTGTCGCACGCCAGCAGGTTGAAGACGGTGCCCAGATCATCGACGTGAATATGGATGAGGGCATGCTCGACTCCGAGCATGCGATGGTGAAATTTCTGCACCTCATCGGGTCCGAGCCGGACGTTTCGAAGGTACCAATAATGATCGACTCTTCGAAATGGTCGGTGATTGAGGCGGGTCTCAAATGCGTGCAGGGCAAAGCTATCGTGAACTCGATCAGCCTCAAAGAAGGCGAAGCGGCGTTTATCGAGCAGGCGCGGCTGGTGCGCGCCTACGGCGCCGCTGTAGTTGTGATGGCGTTCGATGAGCAGGGCCAGGCGGAGTCCGTTGAGCAAAAGGTAGGTATTTGCAAACGTTGCTACGACATTTTGACCGGGCAGCTCGGCTTTGACCCCGCCGATATTATTTTTGACCCGAATATATTTGCCATTGCCACCGGTATCGAGGAACACGCGGAATATGGCATTGCCTATATCGAAGCGACGCGGGGCATAAAGGCTACGTTGCCGCATGCACTGGTCAGCGGTGGTGTCAGCAACGTGTCATTCTCCTTTCGTGGCAACAACGTCGTGCGTGAGGCTATCCATTCGGCGTTTCTGTACCACGCCATTCGCGCCGGTATGGACATGGGCATCGTCAATGCCGGCCAGCTGGCCATCTACGCGGACCTGCCGACTGATCTGCGCGATGCGGTTGAGGACGTGATCCTGAACCGGCGCGAGGACTCGACCGAACGATTGCTTGATATTGCTGAAAAGTACAAAGACCAGGCGGGCGGCGTACAGGCTCGCAAACAGGATCTCGAATGGCGCGAATGGGCGGTTGAAAAGCGGCTCTCCCATGCACTGGTAAAAGGTATTGATGAATTCGTCGTGGCCGATACTGAGGAAGCTCGCCTCCTGGCCAAGCGGCCGCTCGATGTCATCGAAGGTCCGCTGATGGACGGTATGAATGTCGTGGGTGATCTGTTCGGTGACGGCAAGATGTTCTTGCCCCAGGTGGTGAAATCGGCGCGCGTGATGAAGAAAGCAGTCGCGCACCTGATCCCGTTCATCGAAGAGGAAAAAGACGGTGCGATGACGAGTAACGGCAAGATCATACTCGCAACGGTGAAGGGCGACGTCCATGACATCGGCAAGAATATTGTTGGCGTCGTACTGCAGTGCAATAACTTCGAGGTGGTGGATCTTGGCGTTATGGTCAGCTGCGAACGCATTCTGGAGGCCGCACGCCGAGAGAATGCACAGATCATCGGTATTTCCGGCCTGATTACTCCATCGCTTGATGAGATGGTGAACGTTGCGTCCGAGATGCAACGCCTGAAATTTGAACTGCCACTACTGATTGGCGGCGCAACGACGTCGCCGGCACACACCGCGGTTAAGATCGAACCCAGGTACGAAGGTCCGGTCATTTATGTGAAGGATGCCTCGCGCTCCGTTGGCATTGCGCAGGCGTTGACGGAAAGCAATACACGGGCAGCGCTGGTCGAAAAAACCCGTGCCGACAACGCAAAGCGTCGCGAGCGGCACGCCGGCAACAAAAGGCTGGCACCTCAGTTGTCGCTCGCGGCGGCGAGACGCCGTCGGCCGGATATCAACTGGACGGGTTACCGGCCACCGGCTCCCGGCTTTCTCGGCACACGTGTTCTTGCAGACATCGACCTGAACGTGCTCCGGGACTACATCGACTGGATGCCATTCTTTAATGCCTGGGAATTTCACGGCAAATTTCCGGCGATTCTTGAAGATACGATCGTCGGCGAAGCGACAAGCGCGCTGTATGCCGACGCTACGGCGATGCTGGAGCAAATAATTTCTGAACACTGGCTCACTGCGCGTGCGGTGGTGGGATTCTGGCGCGCGAACTCCGATGGTGCAGAAGACTTGTTGCTGTATGCGGATGAGGATCGCGAATTGCCGACGATGCGACTCTGTCATTTACGGCAACAGCGCGCGAAGGCCGAGGGTCTGGCGCAACATTGTCTTGCCGACTACGTTGCGCCGCGCGACACTGGCCTTGCTGACTACGTTGGCGGCTTTGCGGTAACGGCGGGAATTGGCATCGACGAACATGTACGCCGCTTCGAAGCCGAACACGACGACTACAGTGCGATCATCCTGAAAGCACTGGCGGACCGGCTCGCGGAAGCGCTGGCGGAATACATGCATGCGAGAGTGCGCCGCGAATTCTGGGGCTATGTACCCGATGAATCGATGAGTAACAAGGACCTGATTGACGAGAAGTATCAGGGCATACGCCCGGCGCCAGGCTACCCGGCCTGCCCCGAACATACGGAGAAGGCGAAGCTCTGGGAGTTGCTTGACGCCGAGAACGCCATAGGGCTGAAACTCACCGAGAGCTTTGCCATGTACCCTACGGCAGCGGTAAGCGGGTTCTACTTTTCCCACCCGGAATCGCGCTACTTCGCGGTCGGTAAGGTAGGACGGGATCAGCTCGAGTCGTACGCAGAACGCAAAGGCATAACCGTGGTTGAAGCGGAACGCTGGTTGTCCGCAAATCTTGGCTATGAACCGAATGAGAAAAGCGCCGCTTGAACTCTGCACGCTAGCGCCCAGCCTGCTTGCATTGCTGGCGGTCACAACCACGGCAACTGCCGATTCCTACCGCGCTGCCCGAGCGGAGATGATTACCGCCTACGAGGCACAAGACTACGCCGCGATGCGCGCGCACGCAGTTGAGGCGTTGTCCGCCCGGCCTGGGTTTGCGGGCGGATTGTTTAATCTTGCGCTGGCGGAGGCCCTTGGTGGTGATGCGGAAGCATCGCTCAAAACACTGATGCGTTTGCTGGCACAAGGCGTTGACTTCGCGGTGGCGGACCAGGACGAGTTTGCTGCCTTGAAGAAACTGCCTGGTTGGGATGCGTATGAGGAGGCGGTTGCGGCATTGTACGAACCCGTCGGCAATGCGCGCGTCGCCTGGCGGCTTGACCGCTCTGACTTCATCCCCGAAGGCATTGCGATCAGTGACACGGATGATCTTTACCTTGGCAGTATTCGCAACGGCGACATCGTTCGGCTAGCAAAAAAAACAACCACCATAGCGGTCTCGGCAGACGGCCCGCACTGGAGCGTTTACGGCATGCGCCTACGTGACGGGCGGCTGTGGTTTGTCAGTTCGGCTGTCAGCCAGTTTGCTGCGCTGGTACAGGGCGATGCTGGCAAAAATGGATTGTTTGCTATCGAACTCGCAACCGGACGTGTCACAACGCGCGCCTTCCTTCCGGACAAAGAAAGTCAACAGGTACTTGGCGATCTGGAGTTTGCAGGTGATGGAACGGTGCTGCTAGCAGACCAGACCGATGGCACGATCTATCGCTACAAGATCGACGAGCAGAGTCTGGCGATACTGGTTGGCCCAGGTGTGCTGGGCTCGCCACAAGGCATGGCGCTTGATGAAACAGGTGAGCACGCCTACGTTGCCGATTACATTGGTGGCGTGGCGCGTGTCGAATTGGCCACCGGCGCAGTCGTGCAAGTGGACGCGCCGGAGACAATCAATACCTATGGCATTGACGGCCTGTATCGTTATGGGGACCGCCTGATAGCGATCCAGAATGGCGTGCAGCCGAACCGCGTGAGTGAATACACGCTCAGTAGCGACGGATTGTCAGTTGTCAGTAGCCGCATACTGGCGATGAACCTGCCCGAATTCGACGAACCGAATCTGGGCCAGGTCAAAGGTGATTCGTTTTACTTCATTGCCAACAGCCACTGGAATCGCTTTGACGGCAGTGGAAGCCTGCCAGCGGATTTATCCGGTCCGATAATTCTCGAGATCGATCTGAAGTCGGGCCAGCAGGCCGTCGAATAATCCGCGGGAGCGGCTT
>DDIS01000142.1:45834-46543 GCA_002338615.1 Proteobacteria bacterium UBA1844
CCAGCCGCGATCCAGTCTCACAAAAGCTCGTTATTTTGTGAGACTGGTTCGTCGAAATTCACCGGCGGCTGTTCTAGACTGCTGAATTGCACGCAGAATGTCGCTTGGCAATCCCGGGGACCGCAACATGCATATACTCATCGGCCTGCTTGGAACGATCGTATCCCTGTTGTATTTACTGGACCGTGTCGGTATCGACCTCGGCTGGATCAACCCCTGGTCCTGGCGCCGGCGTCGCAACTGGCGTAATCAGTTTCAGGGCGACCCGATCTATGCGATTGAAGATCCCGTCCAGATAGCGGCGTTGTTCGTGGTCGGGGTTGCGCGGCTTGACGGTGACCTGAGCGCCGAACAGAAGAAAGCAACACTCGGCCTGTTTGAAGAAAAATTCTCACTCGATGCCCGTGGTGCTTCGCAACTCTATGCGGCCTCCGTGCATTTGCTTGCGGCGCCGCAGCTGCTGGAGAGTCAGTTGGAAGGGCTGGCAAAGCGTGCTGCGCCGACATTCAGTACGGAACAAGCGGAATCGCTGGGCGAAATGATCGACACAATTGTGGCGATGGATGGGGATCCGAGCGACGCTCAACGCAGGGTCACGGACGGCCTGCTCGCCGGTGGCGCAAAGGCCCGTCCACAAGGCACATGGGCCTGATCCAGTCACTGGACCCGCAGGCCGTCGAATAATCTGCAGGAGCGGCTTCCAGCCGCG
>DDIS01000142.1:46637-59033 GCA_002338615.1 Proteobacteria bacterium UBA1844
AGGAGCGGCTTCCAGCCGCGACCAAGGTCTCGCAATGGTGCACAAGCTCGCGATTTTGTGACACTGGATTGTCGTTATTGAGCGCCGCGCCATCAAATAATATCAAATGACGGTAAATAGTCCGTTCGATGCGCTGTGTCCGAGCATTGGCAATAGCAGGCTGCCGGTCCTCTCGCGTAGCCACAAGAGTATCAATGAGGGAATGCCGGTGAGCGCGAATGTCATGAGATCGAATTGAAAACTTCCTTCCGCATATCCGAATCCATGGGCCAGGCCAAAAAGCAGGGAAGTCAGTAGCCCGCCGTAACCGATTGGCGCCCCGAGTATCGTCGCCTTGCGGGTAAATGCCTCATTCATCATCAGTAGAAGGACACCCCGGTAGAAAAGTTCTTCGTCAAGGCTTGGCATCGTCCATTGAAAAGCAATCGTCTCGAAATCGGCTATCCCGCTACGGTCCCCGATTGCGAGGTATACAAATAACGCGATCAATCCCAGGAATACGATTAACGGTGTGCGGAAGTTGGGTCTTTGCTCTACGGTGAGGCCTACTCGGCGGAACCCGAACATGGGTAGCGAGGCAACGATTAGCATGCCGGCCAACGACATCGTTTTGCCGAGCCAATTCCAGCTTGATTCCTGAGGATAGTTCGGAATCGCGAAGAACATGCGTGTCAGCAATCCGTCGTAGAGGACGTAAAGCGCCAGCGCTGCTATGAACCATCCCAAACGAAAGTCACGCCGCAACAATACGGCGCCAATTGCACCAAAAACGGCAACTACGCCGACCTGTCCCAGTACAGTGAATAACTCATCGATCAATTTTGCGCATCTCTTGGCATTATCGGGAACGGCGGCAGCGGGTCACCGGGGGAGGGCTAACGCGCCTTGTGGCACAAGAGCAACACTACGAATGACTGCCGTGCGCTCTGAAACCAAGCAGTACGGCCGCGGCCACCAGGCTGGCTCCCGCCGCGCGTTCTACCCAAACTCTGTCACGAGCGCGCAACTTTCGTGCTAGCCAGCTCGCGCCCTTCCCGTATGAAGCCAAAAATATTGCGTCAATCACAATATAACTTGTTCCCAGAATTGCTATTTGCGGAGCCAGGGCTTGCTGTGAATCCAGGAACTGGGGAAACAGCGCGGCGAAAAAAACCACGGCCTTCGGGTTCGCGGCCGAAGTCACGAAACCGCGGAACCATAAGCGCCGCAGCGTAGTGGCAGGTACATCCGGTGAGGCACTTTTTCTCCTGTACGACGCGAGAATCTGCCGTACCCCAAGCCACAGCAGGTACGAGACCCCCGCCCACTTGACAATGGCAAATCCGTAGCGCGACGCGGTAATCACGGCGGCCAGACCCAGTCCGGCAAGTAATATCTGGATTGTGTTTGCCGATAAATCACCCGCGGCCGTCGCAAGGGACCGATGGAAGCCGTTCGACAGGCTGACAGACAACATCAACAGATGACTGGGTCCGGGCGTGCTCATAAATATCAGGACAGTGCCGACGAAAAGCAACCAGGTGTGAGTTGTCAAAACAGATGTCCTTTTGTTGAGTCAGTCGGATTTTGCTTGTCGAGCAAGGCACCCGCCCGCCATCACGATCGCGTTGCTTCGCGAGACCAAAACCCCGACGACCAGGAGCGACATGCATGCCCAACAGGTGCGTCTTAAGCCGGGTCTTTTCCAGCGCTTCAAACCGGGTTCCGGCCGATCCCGTGAGCCTTGCGTCGGTATTGTTATCTTAGAGCGCGCCGAACGCCAGGCTGGACCCGTCCTCGGCCGCAATACGATCTTGCCACCAGTATAGTGGCAACAGCGTTCGCTCCGCGACCGTGGGAATCCATAATTGCGGAGCCGGCTGACAGGTACGCGGCAACAGCTTCTGGTGTTGCTGTGCGTTTGAACGCGTCAGCTGCCGAATGGCCATTCTTGGGCTACAACTGAAACCTGCTATGATTTCAGCATAATAATCAACAATAAAGATCGTCCGGGGAGAATTTTATGCGCCAGGAGCGACACGTATTTTCTCGCCGCGAATTGCTTGTGGGTGCGGCTGGCGCCGGTGGCATGGCCTTGATTCCGGCACCTGCCATGTCGTTCGCGCAGGCGGCTGCGTCCGGCGGCGGGAAACCCGGCAATGCGAAGCTCGCACCGCTGGCCGAATTGCTGCGTGGCAAGCTGATCACGCCGGACAATGCCGGCTACGACGAAGCGCGCCAACTCTGGAACGGCATGATCGACAAACGCCCGGCAGCCATTGCGCGCTGCAGCGGTGCGGCCGATGTGATGAACGTGATCAATTTCGCGCGGGACAGCAACTTTCCTGTTTCCGTTCGTGGGGGCGGCCACAACGTGGCGCCCAACGTCCGCGCCGCCTATGAAGCAAACTTCAAGCGGCTCGTCGAGGTGAAGAAAAAATACGATCCGGAGAACTTTTTCAGCGGTAACCAGAATATCGCGCCCTGATACGACGCCGGACTACCTATCCCGCGCACGGGCCAGTTCCGCATCGGTGTGGGCCCGCTGGTCGGTTGCGGAGTACGCGGCGGGCCTGTCGCCCGAAACAAATTGGGCCAATGGTTCGACACGAAATCCTTCATTGACGGCGATGAACATGACAATACTGAATCGTTCGTCCGCTGTTCGCCGCACGCGGTGCCCGGTTGCTTGCAGATAGCCGTTGGTCCAGGTTTCGAGCATGTCGCCAAGCAAAATTACCAGGCGATTGGGCGCGGTGGGTGCGTCCAGCCAGCGACCGTTGACATCGCGTAACTCAAGGCCTGGCGCAGTCTGGTACAGCAAGCTGATGCACTCGAAGTCAGTGTGCGCAGCAATGCCGACATCACTACTGTTCACGGCGCGCGGAGCGGGCGGGTAGCGCAACAAACGCAATGTGTTCAAAGTCCTTGTGCTGCAATTCTTGCGTAGAAAATCAGGTGCAATTTCAAGCGCATTTGCGATGAGTTCGAGTAGTGGACCCGCCAGTCCGAATAATGAATTCCAGCAGTCGATGGTCGCGTGCCGGAATTCCGCGTTCTCCGGCCATTTCGCATCGTTCTCGCCAGCGATGAGTGTGGACATGACATCGAAGGACTCGACGTTCGAGATCGTGCCGGGCTGGTAGGCTGGCTCCTGGCCGCTCGGCGTCCAGCCATTGCGGCCGTCACCAATGGCAACACGGGACTTGATTCGGTTATTACAGGCGAAAAAAGTCCGCATCGACGCCACGGTCCGCTGGATAGCTTTTTGCTGATCCGTCTCGAACTCGACTAACAAGAAGCCTTGCGTGCGGCAGGCATCACGCGCCGCCAGGGCGAGCGCTGGCGGTCCACCCGCAACAAGGTCACGTACACGGATGACCGGGCAGCTCTCCTGCAGCTGACCGGCAATGGGATCCTTGAAATTCAATAGCTCCGTCTTCGGCACTCGCTGACTCCACGGGACTCGAAGGAATGGTACGCTCTACCATCACCTAAGAGGGAAGTATTATGAAGCGCTTGATCTGCCTGGCCGCTCTGGCTATTTCCACAGCAGCTGCGGCTGCGGATGCAAAATACGAACTGGATGCATCATTTACCAGCGTCGAGCCGAAGGTGATCGCATGGCGTCGCGATATTCACGAACATCCGGAATTGTCGAACCGGGAGTTTCGTACCGCAAAGCTGGTTGCCGATCACTTGAAGAAACTGGGGTTTGACGATGTAAAGACGGGTGTTGCACACACGGGCGTTGTCGGCACCCTGGTGGGCGGCAAGCCCGGGCCGGTGGTCGCGCTGCGCGCCGATATGGATGCTCTGCCGGTTGCGGAGCAAACCGGCTTGCCGTTCGCGTCGAAGGCCAAAGGCGAATACAACGGTGAAGAAGTATCGGTCATGCACGCCTGCGGCCACGACATGCACGTGGCGATGTTGATGGGCGCGGCCGAAGTGCTCGCGGAACATCGCGATATCCTTGCGGGCACTGTAAAGTTTATTTTCCAGCCGGCCGAAGAGGGTGCACCACTGGGTGAAGAGGGCGGCGCCGAAATGATGGTTGCCGAAGGCGTGCTGGATGGGCCGAATCCGCCTGCAGCGATTCTCGGGCTGCACGTGTGGCCGGGCGCACCGGGGACGCTCTACTATCGCTCCGGCAGTTTCATGGCAGCGGCCGACAGCCTGTATATCACGCTGGAAGGTGAGCAGACCCATGGTTCTTCGCCGTGGCGCGGGGCGGATCCCATTTATCTCGCGGGCCAGATCATGGTGGCATTGCAGGGTATCCCAGGACGCTTCCTCGACATCACGAAGGGGCCCGCGGTCATTACGATAGGCAGCATTCATGGTGGCGTGCGCGGCAATATCATTCCGGACAAAGTCGAGATGGTGGGCACGATACGCACGTTCGACGCAGGCGAACGCGAGGTGTTGCTCACGAGACTGCGCTCAACCGTTGATGGCCTGGCCAACGCTGCAGGGATCACGGCAACCGTTGCCATCGAAGGCTCGACGCCGGTGACCGGCAACGATCCGGTACTGTTGCAGGCGATGATGCCGACGCTGCAATGGGCGGCCGGCGCCGACAAAGTTCTCGATCACCCGCTGATCACTGGTGCGGAAGACTTTTCCTTCTACCAGGCCCGTATCCCCGGCCTGTTCCTGATGCTCGGCACGAATGAACCCGGCGTAGCGGCAGCCGACTCGCCGTCCAACCATTCACCGCTGTTCAGCCCGAACGAAGATGCATTGATGACTGGTGTGCGTACGCTGGTGGGATTTGCAATGGATTATTCATCCGCCAGTACGCGCTGAGTCAGTCGTGTTGTTCAGTTCAGGGCGTCGCACGTGAAAATCTGGGTGGATGCCGATGCCTGCCCGGTGGTGATCAAGGAAATCCTGTTTCGCGCCGCGGAGCGTACTGGTATTGCGCTGGTGCTGGTTGCGAACCAGGGGCTCAACGTACCGAGGTCAGCATTTATAAGTACGCTGCAAGTGCCGCATGGATTCGATGTGGCCGACGATGAGATCGTGCGCCGCATGGACGCGGGAGACCTCGTTATTACCAGCGACATCCCGCTGGCAGCAGAAGCCATTGCCAAAGGCGGCCAGGCGTTGAGCCCGCGCGGCGAATTGCACACTACGGAAAATATCGGCGCACGCCTCAACATGCGTGACTTCCTGGACACGATGCGGGCGAGCGGCGTCGATACCGGTGGCCCAAGTGCCTTCAGTCAAAGAGACAAGCAGGATTTTGCCAACGCGCTTGATCGCATTCTGACGAAATACGCGAAAAATTGAATTTACTAATTCGTGCGTTGAATAACCTCGATTTTTTCCAGCGCTGCCAGATACTCAACGACATACTCCAGCGGCACCTCGCCAAGTTCGGCGACCAGCCAGTCGCGGATATCGCTGATCGTGCGTTTGCCGTCGACAAAATTCAGCGCTTCGTATGTAAATTCGTCGCCGGATCCTTCCCTCGTTGCGTGTGAGGGCAGTTGCAGCTTCGCCGTGTTCGCCTTGCCGAACTTGTCCTCGAGATACGAATAGTCGAAGCCGCTCATCGGTCCCAGGATATCGGGATTGCGTTTGTATACGACGTTATTGCGGTTTGTTGGTGCTGGCGAGTGGGTTGGCGAGACAAGGGATTGCAGCTTTTCGAGATATGCAACAGCTGCCGCATGATCGGCTTCGCTTAGCGTTGCGAAAGGCTCTACGCTGTGTACTTTTTTCCGTTCAACAGCAAAGTGCACGTTGGTAACAGCACTGATATCCGCATCCGGCAATTTTGGTAACCGTTCAGCCAGTTCCGCACTGCGCAGCAATGCGTTCCTTTCGAGCAATGCGAGCACCGCTGGCACATCCTTGTCCGACATGTTCGCCAGAAACCACGCGCTGACTGCGCCGGTGAATGCGGCGCGCTTCAGCTTGGTCGGGTCGATATTCGCGGCGAGATCAAAATTCGTATGAATGTAGCGATCCGGCCAGTCATGCAGGTAGAGACCGGGAATGCGCCAGCTGCCTTCGAAAAAGACGTCGTGGTCGCTGCCCATGTCGAGGCCTTCCATCAGTGCCATTTGTGGCTCCTTGCCACCTTCCGGCGCCACCAGTGGAAATGCAGCGGATTCCCCGCTCGCGTAACGCAACGTCTGGTCGTTGACGAAAGTTCCGATCTCATGTCCCAGGTCGCTGATGAACGATGGCACGCTGTAGGGTCCGCCGGAAATTCGAAACACTGACTTTGTAACCGGTGCACCACCCACCATATCCATGTGAATGTTGGCCTTGATATGGGAAGTATCTTTTTGTTGTGACAGGTAAATAATGCTGCCCTCGATCTCCGCTGGCCACAGGAAGCGGATCGTACGCGACGGGCGTGGCAGAATGCCGTTACTGATCAAGGCATTCAGTGTGCGCGCAACTTCCAGGATGGCCACGCAACCCGACGCATTGTCGTTGGCGCCGGGCCTCGGGTGGTCCAGGTGACAGCTAAAATGGATGTCTTCGTCGGCCTTGTCGCTACCCGTGATGGCCGCCGATGCGAAACGGTACTTGCCGCGCTCGTGGCTGGCGTCGACTTTGGCGTGTAACAGGATTGTTTCACCGGCCGCCAGTCGCTGTTGCAATTGCCTGGCCTCGCCCAGCGAAATCATGAAGGCGAAGGATTTGGTCTGGGCGAACGCACCGAGGTGTCCCCAGCGAACCAGGCGATCGTCTTCCTTCCACCAGGCCGATTCCTGGTTGGGGGCGTAGGAAATGATCCCGGCTGCGCCGAGTTCACCGACTGCGCGCTCAACTACCGCTTCGGGTTGGCTCGAGGTCAACACGAGCTTGCCGCTGAGATTCTTGTTTGCGTAGTCCGCGTCCTCTTTGCCCGTCCCGATATCGACCAACGAGCTTGTGACTTCACCCGACAGGCTGCCCTCTGCAAGTGTCAGTGGTACCGCGTCCCAATCGCCGAGTCTGCGCACTCGCTGTAGCTCCGCACCGTCTGGTCGCACTTCCCAGAGCTCGGCGAAACGCACATCCCAGACCGGCCGGGATTTTTGCGTGCCGAGCATACTCTTGCCATCGGCGGGGTATTCGAGGACGGCTACTTCGTCCAGCCCATAGTCCTTGAGTGCTGTAACGATAGTCTGTGTCGCAGCTTCGAACTGCTTGCTTGCACGCATGCGGTGTTGCACGGTAATGGCATCGAGGTTGCGCTTCGCGGTCTCGCCTGAAGTCTCTGCAGCAATTTGTTGCAGGGTATGTTCAGGGATAAGATCGAAAAGGTCAGCGCGGACAAGCGAGCTGAGCGAGATCAGCAACAGCAGAATCGGAAGTTGTCGGTACATTATCAGTCCTGTAAATAAGCCTGGTCAGGGCGGTTCGAAAATGTGCGGCCGCTAAAAGGGCGGCGGTTAGTAACTCATGGTAACCAGCACTGGCAGGTGATCGGAGCCGATATTGGAACCGATCTCAAAGTCGGTCACAGCAATATCGGCGGACACCAGGCAATGGTCGATGGGTATCCGTGCAAACGGCAGGAATATGGGCCAGCTTGGTTTGATGCCGAAACCGCGGCGCGCATTCCGTAAACCACTTTTTGCTTCAAGTGAACGATAATAGTGTGACCACATCGTAACGTTGAGGTCGCCGACAACAATCAGCGGGTGCGGCGTGCGACCGGCAATTCCGGCCAATTCGTCGAGCTGACTATTGCGGGATGCAAAATTTGTCGCCCCGATCGGGTGCATGGGGTGCCCGGTCACAATGTGCAGCGGCTTCCCTTTGATCGTTACCGTTGCAATAATTTCTGGAATTCCAAGCGGCGCCGAATCGACGATGGCCGAAGACTCGAATGGGTGCTTTGAGTACAGCGCGATACCATACGCGCTGTCGTGCGCTTTGACGACCTTGTAGGGATAGCTTTTATCGAGTGCCCCGAGCCCCTGTAACCACCCTGGTGTTACTTCCTGCATCACCAGGATGTCGGGTTCGAACGCCTGGACCTCGGCGACCAATCGTTCGGGATTCGTGTTGCGCAGAAAGACATTGGCATGCAGTAGCCTGATACTGGTGTCACCCGCGGCAGGCTGTTCGTAGGGCAAATACCAGGGCACAACGAAGTACGCGTTCAGGCCAACGCTTGCGATGCCCAAAAAAATGTAGCCGCGCCAGCGCAATAGCAGGAATGCAAAGGTGAGCAGTACGGAAATGACAAGGTACTGCAGGCGAAAGTGCACGAACAGTTCGAGCCAGCGACTCCATTCGTCAAACAATGTCGCAAACGAAAAAGCAGCAGTGATGAGCAGGGCTGCTTCCAGCAGCCCGAGGCCAACAGCTTTCCAGTCAGGCCCGCCTATGGACACGCGAAGCTGCCAGGTACCAGGATTCGTGATGAACGCGGAAGATCAGTCGTCAAGCGTGACTTCGATAATTTCGACGGGTTCCTGCGGCACATCCTGATGGCCGCCCTTGTTGCCAGTAGGCAACTTTGCAATCGTGTCGACTACATCCATACCGTCTGCGACCTGGCCGAAAACCGCGTAGCCGAAATCACGGTTGCTGTGATCCAGAAAGCTGTTGTCCTTGAGATTGATGAAAAACTGCGCTGTCGCACTGTTCACGTCCGATGTGCGCGCCATTGCCAGCGTGCCGCGTCGATTCTTCTCGCCGTTTTGCGCCTCGTTCTTGATCGGTTCGCGTGTTTTCTGTTGCGTCATGTCCGCATTGAAGCCGCCACCCTGAATCATGAAGTTCGGGATCACACGGTGAAAAATCGTGCCGTGGAAAAACTGGTCTTCAATGTACTGGCGGAAATTCTTGCAGGTGATCGGCGCTTTCTCATCGAATAATTCAACCTGGATGTCGCCGTGGTTGGTTTTGATCGTAATCATTTTTGCTCGCAAATTGCCAAATTCTGCTGGCTATGTATCACAGATTGGCGCTCGATGCAGGTCTGCGCGCTGCTGTAACGCGCGGGCGTCCGGCATGGTCCTCGGTGCATGCCACCGCAGTCCAGCCGGCATCGGCAAGGATCTGTGCGACCTCTTTTTCCTGGTCCGCCCCGTGCTCGAGTAGTAATTTTCCACCATCAACCAGCACGGCCGCGCATCGATTTGCAAGAATGCGAACATCGTCGAGGCCGTCGAGGCCAGCGACCAGCGCAGATTCAGGCTCGAACGCAAGGCGGGCAAGTGCCGGATCATCCGCCCTTATATACGGCGGATTCGAAACAACCATGTCGAACCGGCAGCCCGGGACTGCGTCCGTCCAGGGTCCGACCGTAAACTCCACGTTGGCGATATCGAGTTGCCGGGCATTCTGCCGGGCAATCTTGATTGCCGCCTCGCTGCGGTCGGTTGCGACGACAGAACAGAGCGGCCGTTCCTTGCCGATGGCGAGTGCGATCGCGCCGCTGCCGGTGCCAAGGTCAAGCACTCGCCATGCCGACTCTCGTGGAATGTCACGCAGCGCAAGCTCCACCAGCAATTCCGTTTCCGGCCTCGGTACCAGCGTATCCGGCGTGACCATGAGTTCCAGCGACCAGAACTCCTTTGTGCCCGTTATATAGGCGAGTGGCTCGCCCGCCACCCGGCGCGTGATGCTCGCGTCGAAACGCGCGAGCGCTGCCTTGTCGAGCGTGTCTTCAGGGTGCGCGAACAGGTAGCTACGCGGCATATCGATAGCTCGCGCAAGCAGGATATCGGCATCGAGCCGTGGTGAATCGCTGACCGGCTCGAGACGTTTTGCTGCCTGTGCAAGCAGATTTGCGATGCGGCCTGAATCAGGCATGCATGGAGCGCCCGACTTCGCGGCGTTTCGGGCTGGTTAGTGCCCGCCGCTCTCGCGTACACTCACAATTAAACCTTGCTGAATCACACCACATGAATATTTACTCCAATATCCTCGAGATGGTCGGTCGCACGCCTATGCTCGAAGCCCGGCATCTCGACACGGGTCCCTGCCGCCTGTTCCTGAAACTCGAACTGATGAATCCGGGCGGCTCCATCAAGGATCGTATCGGAATTTCAATGATCGAGCAGGCCGAACAGCGCGGTGACATCAAACCCGGTGCTACGCTGGTAGAAGCTACCGCCGGCAATACCGGGCTTGGCCTCGCCCTCGTTGCGGCGCAGAAGGGCTACAAGCTGATCCTCGTGCTGCCCGACAAGATGAGTCAGGAAAAGATCTTCAATTTGCGGGCCATGGGTGCCGAAGTGGTGCTGACACGCTCGGACGTCGGCAAAGGGCACCCCGAGTACTACCAGGATCTTGGTCGCAGCATCGCGGCTGAAAAAGGCGCGTATTTCATCAACCAGTTTGGCAACCCGGATAATCCGCTGGCCCACGAGCTGACAACCGGTCCTGAAATCATCGAGCAGATGGATGGCAAGGTTGACGCGATCGTACTCGGTGTCGGCTCGAGCGGCACCGTGTCGGGGCTTGGCAAATACCTTGCCGAGCATGCACCGGACGTAGACCTGATCCTGGCCGATCCGGAAGGCTCGGTCCTGGCTGACTACATCAACAAGGGTGTGCTGGGCAAGGGCGGCAGCTGGCTCGTCGAGGGCATCGGCGAGGACTTTATTCCTGATATCGCCGACTTTTCGCAGGTTAAGAAGGCCTATTGCATTACGGATGCCGAATCCTTCGCCGCCGCGCGCGAGCTGCTACGAAAGGAAGGCGTGCTGGCCGGCTCCTCTTCCGGCACCTTGCTGGCGGCCGCATTGCGTTACTGCCAGGAACAGGACAGCGCAAAAACTGTGGTTACATTCGCCTGCGATACGGGTAACAAATATCTCTCGAAGCTGTACAACGACTTCTGGATGGAAGACCAGGGCTTTATCAATCGCGAACAGTTCGGCGATTTACGTGATCTGATCGGTCGCTTGCATGGTGAACGCGCAACGATCACGGTCGGCCCGACCGACATCGTGACGACGGCGCACAATCGATTGCGTAATGCCGGATTTTCGCAACTTCCGGTCATGTACGATGGCAAGATAGTCGGTGTCATAACGGAAGACACGATTCTGCAATTCGTCTTTGGCCGGCCGGAGCTCCTGACGGCGACCGTTGAAGAGGCAATGGAATCGGCCTTTATTCGGCTCGACAAAGATACCAGTATCAATAATCTTGTCGCGATGCTGCGGGTGCAACCGTTTGCTGCGATCATGGATGGCGACGAGTTTCTCGGGTTGATTACGCGCTCGGATGTTCTTAATTATTTACGGCGGCAAATATGACTGACGGAAAAGACACGAAGTTCGCAACGCGCACGATACACGCTGGCCAGAGCCCCGATCCCACGACGGGCGCCATCATGCTGCCAATCTACGCGACGTCCACCTACGTGCAACAGAGCCCGGGCAAGCACAAGGGATACGAATATTCACGGACGCAAAACCCGACGCGCATGGCCTACGAGCGCTGTATTGCAGATCTCGAATCAGGCACCCGCGGCTTTGCGTTTGCATCCGGCATGGCGGCGACAGCAACCATACTTGAGCTCGTGGACTCGGGTTCGCATGTCGTCGCCATGGATGATTTGTACGGAGGCACACGGCGCCTGTTTCATGGTGTGCGCGAGCGCAGTGCGGGACTTGAATTCAGTTTCGTCGATCTCACCGACCCCGATCTTGCCGAGGCTGCGTTGCGTGATAACACGCGCATGATCTGGGTTGAGAGCCCAAGTAACCCGCTGCTCAAAGTCGTCGATTTTGAAGCTGTAGCGGAACTCGCGCGTGCGCGCGACATCCTGGTTGTTGCCGACAACACCTTTGCTACTCCCTATCTGCAGCGGCCACTGGAACACGGGTTCGATATCGTCATGCATTCCGCTACCAAGTTTATCAACGGTCATTCCGACATGGTGGGCGGCATCGCCGTGACCAACAACGATGAGCTGGGTGAAAAACTCGCGTATCTGTCGAACTCCATCGGCGCGATTGCCGGGCCCTTCGACAGCTTTCTTGCATTGCGTGGTGTCAAGACGCTTGACGTGCGCATGGAACGACATTGCAGCAATGCACAGGCAATTGCCGAGTGGCTCGAGCGCGACGCGCGGGTAGAAAGTGTTCTGTATCCGGGTCTGCCTTCACATCCGCAACACGAGTTGGCTATGCGGCAAATGTCCGGCTTCGGCGGCATAGTCACTTTTTTTATTAAAGGCGATATCGAAAACGCGCGCCGCTTCCTCGAACGTTGCGAATTGTTTGCGCTGGCGGAAAGCCTGGGTGGCGTTGAAAGCATGGTCGATCACCCCGCGATCATGACGCATGCCTCGGTGCCGGTTGAGCAACGCGCCTTGCTGGGTATCAGCGATCAACTGATCCGCCTGTCCGTTGGTATCGAGGCACTCGATGACCTGATTACCGATCTGGACCAGGCGCTCGGTTAGATTCGGCTGCGATCGCGCCGGGACGGCGCTCC
>DDIS01000010.1:0-1636 GCA_002338615.1 Proteobacteria bacterium UBA1844
TAGCCGCACGGGACACTAGGGGCACCCCACATCGGCGCCAGTCCGATCTTCCACTACACCATTGCCATTTGTGTCGGAGGCCAGGCGCACCCGGCCATCCGGCGAAATAACGACTCCACGCGCGCGTTTGGCGACGTTTTTGGGGCCACACAACTTGATGGTTCGTGCATTGGTCGAGAATCCGTTGCGGTTGAATACGACCGCGCCGATGCCATTGGCGGCACCGATTTCATTGGCGGAATTGACCGGCAGCGGTTCATGCACTTGCAACACGTTCGCGGTCGCATCGAGTACTACCCAGCCAGCGGCCCAGTTCGCGCCACCGGAGCACGCGGCCAGTGCCGCGTCCGCCGCGCAGACGGTTACATTCTCGCCGCGTGTAATGGCTGTCGAGCGAGCATGCTGGAAACTCGCGACGAGCTCGTTGGTGTCGGCAGCGAGTCTGTTAGTCGTGGTGATCTGTTCGAAGGAGGGAATTGCGATAGCGGTCAGTATGCCGAGCACAACCATAGCTGTCAGCAGCTCCAGCATCGTGAGCCCGCGCTGACTCGTGCGCGGACGGCCTACGGCCAGGGCGTGCCGTGGCAGGTCGCCTGGTCGTACGGAATTCTTTATCAAGAATCGTTTCATTCCATGTGTCCTGCTGCCTGCTCGCATCCCCGGGTTGCGCAATCCTACCTGTTTGTCACTGTGCGTGGCTTGCATGCCGGTCACAGCTCAAATTGTGACTTCATCGCTTGTCCCGCCCCGCTGCAGGCTTGGTGCACAGACTAGGCGAGCCGCAAGGCGCGGCGAAATCGAGCTGACCAACGGTAGCTGGCGGGCGATAAACGGTATGTAGTTCAGGCATTTATTTACCATAACGCGCATGGTTCTGAAGGTTCAATAGCCGTGCCGCTGAACCTTGCGCAGGGGCCCGCAAATTGCGCTGATACAAGGGCCCTGGCGGCGCTCGAATAATCTGTCAAATATAAGTGGTTCCTTAATTGCCGCGACTGCTGTAGAGTCCGCGCCATCCTGGTGCACCTCGGTCTGCACCACAAACTCCGCTACGCACACCGCGTCGCCGGATTACCCTAGAATTCCAAGCCTGGGCCGAACCATGTGCGTCTAACACGTGCTGTGGGTCAGGCGCCCAGGAAAAATACTATGCTGTTTTCAGAACTCGGCCTTGCGGCCGACTTGCTCCGTGCCGTGCGCGCACAAGGCTATGAGCACGCAACCCCTGTACAAATACAGGCCATTCCCGAAATACTGGCAGGCCATGATGTGCTCGCCGGCGCGCAGACAGGCACGGGCAAGACCGCCGCGTTTACGCTGCCACTGTTGCAGCTCTTGAGCGAGGCACCGGTCGGTCGACGCTGTGTGCGTGCCCTGATCCTGACGCCCACGCGGGAACTCGCCGCGCAGGTTACAGAAAGTGTGCGCACCTACGGCCAATACACGCCGATCCGTGTCATGCAAATGTTCGGCGGCGTCAGTATTCGCCCGCAGATAACGAAATTACGCGAAGGCGTGGACATCGTGGTTGCAACGCCGGGACGCTTGCTCGATCACATGAACCAGGGAACGATCGACCTTACGAAGGTCGAGATACTGGTGTTGGATGAAGCGGACCGTATGCTGGACATGGGCT
>DDIS01000010.1:1734-2002 GCA_002338615.1 Proteobacteria bacterium UBA1844
ATGCTGGACATGGGCTTTATTCGCGATATCCGCAAAGTCCTGAAAGTACTGCCCGTCAAGCGACAGAATCTGTTGTTTTCCGCCACCTTTTCCGACGATATAAGGCGGCTCGCAAGTGACCTTTTGAACGCGCCCCGGGAAATCCAGGCGACGAAGTCGAACAGTACCGTCGAGCGCATCACCCAGGTGGTACATCCGGTTGACAAAAGCCGCAAGAGAGAACTCCTGTCACATCGAATCGGCAGTGAAAACTGGCAGCAGGTGCTGG
>DDIS01000010.1:2122-2286 GCA_002338615.1 Proteobacteria bacterium UBA1844
ATTCACGCGCACCAAGCACGGTGCCAATCGCCTGGCAGGCCAATTGCTGACAGACGGTATCAACGCGGCGGCGATTCACGGAAATAAATCGCAAGGCGCTCGAACCAAGGCGCTCAGCGAGTTCAAATCCGGCAAGGTGCGAGTGCTGGTTGCCACCGACATTG
>DDIS01000010.1:2379-2667 GCA_002338615.1 Proteobacteria bacterium UBA1844
TGCTGGTTGCCACCGACATTGCCGCGCGCGGCCTCGACATCGACAAGCTGCCCTACGTTGTTAACTATGAATT
Organism: Proteobacteria bacterium UBA1844; assembly: GCA_002338615.1. Classification (GTDB taxonomy): domain Bacteria; phylum Pseudomonadota; class Gammaproteobacteria; order Steroidobacterales; family Woeseiaceae; genus UBA1847. The sequence continues at coordinate 2,453 of DDIS01000010.1, forward strand.
GCCGTTCGTGGCTGAAGACTACGTGCACCGGATCGGGCGCACCGCGCGCGCCGGTCAGGATGGGCATGCGGTTTCACTCGTTTGTATCGACGAGAACCGCTTACTCGCGGACATCGAGAAATTGCTGGGCAGGTCGTTGCACAAAGAAATTCTGCCGGGCTACACACCGGATCCGCGCGTGAAAGCCGAACCGGTTCAGCGCGGCAAGCCGCCAA
>DDIS01000170.1:0-1183 GCA_002338615.1 Proteobacteria bacterium UBA1844
TTGGCGCTCAGTTCTTTGAGCAAATCCTGGTTTGATAATGCCATTTCTTTATAGTCCTCTAAAAAAAGTTCGACCTGAGTCAGGTAATAAGTGTGTGATCGCTAGCCGGCATCCTGCGCCGCGCGTGCACCCAGGGTGCGCGCCAACATCGCGGAAGGCTCGGCCAGTGTCCGTACCAGTTGTGACATCGGTGCCATAAACACGCCAAGCAACATTGCACGAGCCTGGTCCAGCGTTGGCAAATCGGCCAACTTGGCTAGATCAGAGCCCGGCAGCAATTGCCCGCCGGTTGATAGCGAAACCGCCGTGAGAGCAGCATGCTCCTTGGCAAAGTTCTTGATGATTCTGGCAGCGGCACCCGGATCGTCTTTGGCAAACGCAAGCAGCAGCGGACCTTTCAGAGTATCTTGCATACACTCGAAATCGGTACCCTGAACGGCGCGGCGCGCAAGCGTGTTTTTGACCACACGCATGTACACGCCGGCATTGCGGGCTTCTTTCCGCAATTCCGTCATTTCTGCAACAGTAAGACCGCGATATTCAGCTGCTATAGCTGACACCGAATCTACTGCAACCGCGTTTACCTCTTTGACAAAAGCTTTCTTGTCTTCGAGTCTAAGTGCCATAATTTTCTCCTGGCCTTACGGTTACCTTTAACAAACGGACGAAGCGAACTCCGTCCCCCAATGTGGGAACTCAACGTTCCCCTGTCGGATGGCAACCGTCGCCAGTAAATGATCTGACTCAGGTTTCACCATCTGCGTAGGCGCGTATTAAGACCAGAGCCCAAGATCACTCCTGAGAGCTGGTCACCTACGGTCTTCGACGATTGCCGCATCCTTGCGGCGGGTTTTACGAGCGCCGAGACGCTCACAAAATTCTTGCGCCGAGGCGCGTTATGCGTCTACCGAGGCCCGGTCTACCGAAACACCCGGCCCCATCGTTGACGAAACCGTCAACTTCTTGAAATACACTCCCTTCGCGGATGCGGGCTTGGCTTTTTGCAAGTCCGCAAGCAGCGCCGCAAGGTTTTCCCTGAGCGCCGGCACTTCGAAGTCGGCACGACCGATCGGACAGTGAACTATGCCTGCCTTGTCGGTGCGGTAACGTACCTGGCCGGCCTTGGCATTCTTGACCGCCGTTTCTACATCGGCGGTGACCGTGCCAACCTTCGGGTTCGGCA
>DDIS01000170.1:1285-1725 GCA_002338615.1 Proteobacteria bacterium UBA1844
CTTCGGGTTCGGCATCAGTCCACGCGGACCAAGAATTTGCCCCAACTGACCAACGACGCGCATCGCATCAGGTGTCGCGATGACCACGTCGAAATTCATCTCACCGCCCTTGATGGTCTCGGCCAGATCTTCAAATCCAACAATATCCGCACCGGCCGCTTTTGCCTTGTCCGCATTGTCGCCCTGTGCAAATACGGCAACCCGTACTGTCTTGCCGGTGCCATTCGGCAGCACCGTAGAGCCGCGTACAACCTGGTCCGACTTTCTCGGATCGACGCCGAGATTCACCGCAATATCGATGCTCTCGGGAAACTTCGCAGTCGCGAGCTCTTTCACCAGGGCAAGCGCCACATCAATCTCGTAGATCGCAGCCGCGTCAAGTTTTTCACGCGCCGCCTTTCTGCGTTTGCTGAGCATGGCCATCAGTTCACTCCCTCAAC
>DDIS01000170.1:1814-2078 GCA_002338615.1 Proteobacteria bacterium UBA1844
GCCATCAGTTCACTCCCTCAACATCAATACCCATACTGCGCGCGGTACCCGCAATGGTGCGCACGGCCGCGTCCATGTCGGCGGCGGTCAGGTCCGGCATCTTGGTTGACGCAATCTCTTCGAGCTGCGCACGATTGACCTTGCCAACCTTGGCCGTATTGGGCGTACCAGAACCTTTCTTGGTACCGGCCGCCTTCCTGAGCAACACCGCTGCTGGCGGCGTCTTTGAGATGAAGGTGAAGCTACGGTCGCTGTAGACCGTAA
>DDIS01000170.1:2174-2320 GCA_002338615.1 Proteobacteria bacterium UBA1844
GGTCGCTGTAGACCGTAATGACCACCGGGATCGGCAGGCCGGGCTCCGTACCCTGGGTTTCTGCGTTGAATGCCTTGCAGAACTCCATGATATTCACGCCATGCTGGCCGAGTGCAGGTCCCACCGGCGGCGACGGATTCGCCTGT
>DDIS01000170.1:2414-2941 GCA_002338615.1 Proteobacteria bacterium UBA1844
CGGCGGCGACGGATTCGCCTGTCCAGCCGGCACCTGTAACTTGATGTAACCCGTTACTTTCTTTGCCATTTCTCTATCTCCCGAGTACAAACGCCATGCCGTGCATGGCTCCTCGTATTAGTGTTTCGCAAGCGCGGCACGTCGCCGTTCTTGCGTGTTGCTGTTCCTGCATCGTTGTAGGAGCGGCATATTGCCGCGCTCAAGCTCCTACGATTTTTCAACCTGCCCGAACTCTAGCTCGACAGGCGTCGAGCGGCCCAGGATCTGTACGGCGACCTGCAGCCTGCTCTTTTCGTAATTCACCTGTTCAACGACTCCGCTGAAGTCGTTGAACGGCCCGTCGGTGACTCGTACCACTTCGCCGGGCTCGAACAACACTTTGGGCCGCGGCTTGTCGACGCCTTCCTTGACGCGGTCCAGGATATTGTTGGCTTCCTTTTCGGTGATCGGTGCCGGTCGATCGCTCGATCCACCAATAAAACCAAGTACCTTGGGTACTTCCTTCACGAGATGCCAGGTCTCGTCGT
>DDIS01000042.1 GCA_002338615.1 Proteobacteria bacterium UBA1844
GCCGGCCGCAGCGCCGCCCGCGGCTGAGCCGGAGGAAGATGGCTTCGAAGTTGCAGCGCCGATGGTAGGAACGTATTACTCGGCGGCTTCCCCTGGCGCATCTCCATTTGTACAGGTGGGTGATCGCGTGCAGGAAGGCGACACGCTGTGCATTATCGAAGCCATGAAAATGATGAACCAGATTGACGCCGACGTCTCAGGTACGGTGAAGTCGATTCGCGTGCAAAACGGTGATCCGGTCGAATATGGGCAGACGCTGCTGGTGATCGACCAGCGCGGCGGCAATTAGTCGGACGCCGCCAATATGCTTGACAAGATAGTCATTGCCAATCGTGGCGAAATCGCACTTCGTATTTTGCGTGCCTGCCGCGAGATGGGCATCAAGACCGTGGCGGTTCACTCGACCGCGGACACGAACTTGAAGCATGTCCTGCTGGCTGACGAAACCGTGTGTATCGGCCCGCCTGCATCAGCAGACAGTTACCTCGACATGCCTGCCATCATCAGCGCGGCCGAAGTGACCGATGCAGTGGCAATACACCCCGGCTACGGCTTTCTCTCGGAAAATGCGGACTTCGCGGAACGCGTGGAGTCGTCCGGGTTTACGTTCATCGGGCCGAAAGCCGACGCGATTCGCCTGATGGGCGACAAGGTTTCGGCAATTCGTGCGATGAAAGCGGCCGGTGTACCCTGTGTGCCGGGCTCCGACGGTCCGCTGGGCGAGGACGGCGACGAAAACCTGCGGCTCGCGCGCAATATCGGCTACCCGATCATTATCAAGGCCTCGGGCGGCGGCGGTGGCCGCGGGATGCGGGTGGTGCACGCGGAAGCTTCGTTGCTGGCCGCAATAACCGTGACCAAAGCCGAGGCTCGTTCCGCATTCGGCAACGATACGGTCTACATGGAGAAATTTCTCGAGCATCCGCGACATGTCGAATTCCAGATACTCGCGGATGGCCAGGGCAACGCGGTGCACCTTGGTGAACGCGATTGCTCCATGCAGCGTCGCCATCAAAAGGTTATCGAGGAGGCGCCCGCGCCTGGCATCACGGAAGAGCAACGCAACCGGATTGGTAAACGCTGCGTGAACGCTTGCCTCGAAATCGGCTATCGCAGCGCCGGTACATTCGAATTCCTGTACGAAAATGGCGAGTTCTATTTCATCGAAATGAATACACGCCTGCAGGTTGAGCATCCGGTGACGGAAATGATCACCGGTATCGACATCGTACGCGAACAATTGCAAATCGCCGCAGGCATGCCACTCAGCTTCACGCAGGATGATGTGCGTTTCCAGGGCCATGCGATCGAGTGCCGTATCAACGCCGAAGACCCGAAGACATTCATGCCCTCGCCCGGGCTTATTACCCTGGCCCATGCGCCGGGTGGACCCGGCATCCGCATGGACTCGCATATCTACAGCGGTTACCGGGTTCCGCCTTTCTACGACTCCATGATCGGCAAGCTGATCGCCCACGGCTACAACCGTGATGCAGCTTTTGGTCGCATGCGCAATGCGCTGAACGAAATCGTAATCGAAGGTATCCGCACGAACGTGCCGCTGCACCGGGAAATATTCCAGCACGCGGCGTTCCAGGCCGGCGGAACGGACATCCACTACCTGGAGAAGCGTCTTGGCCTGGCGTGACTAACAGCCTGTTGAAAACGCCTCAGCCGGCACGATACGGCGTCAAAAAGCGCCGCAAAATGCCTATGTATGCTCAGATACATTGCGCTTGCCGGACAGGATATCCTGCTGCCGCGAAGCCCAAGGACGGGCGAGAGCGACGTTCGGCACTTTTTTCCTTGTCTCGCACTCGCCGGAGGCTTTTGCAACAGGCTGCTAGTGGACCATGAGTTGGCAGCAGTTTGTCATGGACCTCGGCAACCTGGATCCTGAGCGGGTTGAAGAATTTCTTACGGGTCACGGCGCCTGCTCGATCACCTACACGGACGCCGGCGACAAACCCGTTCTGGAACCCGGCGTCGGCGAAACGCCTCTGTGGAGAGACACGCGCATCAGCGCACTGTTTGCAGGGGATACGGATCTTTCGACGCTCGCCGATGAACTAGGCCGGACTCTCTGTCTCAACCGGCAACCCGCGCACCGTGTTGAAAAACTCAGGGATTGCGCCTGGGAGCGCGAGTGGCTGAAAGACTTTGGCCCGATGCAGTTTGGTACATCGCTCTGGGTCTGCCCCGGCGACTCCGGCGCACCGCCCGGTGCGACCGTTGTGCGTCTCGACCCGGGCCTCGCATTTGGCACGGGGACGCACCCAACGACTGCGCTGTGCCTTGAGTGGCTCGATGGTCTCGCGCTGGACGACAAGACCTTGCTTGACTATGGCTGCGGCTCGGGCTTGCTCGCCATCGCGGCGCTGAAGCTGGGCTGCCGTAGGGCTGTCGCCATGGACATTGATCCGCAGGCCGTGACTTCAACTTTACATAATGCGAAACGAAATGCAGTATCCGAACGACTCCAGGTAGTCGGCAGCGACGCTGAAATCATGTCAAGTTACGACGTAGTCGTCGCCAATATCCTGGCTGGCCCGCTGCTTGCGCTGGCCGAATCGGTCATAACGCGACTTAGTTCCGGTGGCGAATTGGCGCTGTCGGGCATACTCTCCGGGCAAGTTGACAGAATCCATGCGGCCTACGACCCGTGGATTCAATTCGACGCGCCAGTCTTCCGGTCTCAGGGCAATCAGACCTGGGCGCGGTTGAGTGGAATTCGACGAGATTGACAGGGCTTATTTAGCGCATGTATACCCAGTGCCCAGACTGCGGAACCTCTTTTCGGGTCACCGCAAACGTTCTGAAGCAGGCGGCCGGCAAAGTCCGTTGCGGCGGCTGCGGCAGTGCATTCAATGCGTTAGCTTATCTTACTGAATCCCGGCCACAGGCGCCGCCGCGAACGCCCCGGGAATCGACCCTGCCCGAATTAATGCCGGAACTTAAACCTGAACCGGGCAACGGCAGCAACGACGTACCGCAGAAAAAAATGTCAGCCTCAGAAAGCGCGGAACTCCTGAAGACGCTCGACCAGCTGGCGGGCGAGGACATCGAACTGGAAGACACCGGCGTCGAATGGCGGCTGCGCGGCGACGACGACGATGCCGAGGGCGAGAATGACGCAGACGCGTCCGCACTGCTCGAGTTTGGCGATGATACGGATGACGAACTTCTGGCCGTCGATTTTTCGAGCTCGGAAGAAAATTTCGACAGTTACGTGGTCATCGAAGCACGCGGTGACGAAAATGCAGACGACAGCGACGGCTCTGTCCTGGAGTTCGGCGGTATTTTCGACGCCGGCGAAAAACCTGCGCTCGATGTTGAACTCGACGACGCCCCGCGCGATGCCGCTGCCGATACGTCCGTCAATGAAATATTCAACGAGTCGGTGACCAAGGTCGACTCAGCGCTGTTCGATAGCGCTGGTGAATCCCGCATCGACGAACTATTGGATGCCACGCCTACCCCGGTTGATGAGTTCCTGACGCAAACGCCGAACGAGGTCGAGGAATCGGAAGTGTTCGACGCAGCATCAAGCAATGCCAGCGCCGAGATTGACCAGCCTGAAGTGTTTGCCGCCGCACCTCGATCGCTGGCGGACGAGTTGCGATTCGACGACAACACGGGGCTGCCAGACGACTTTGATTTTGACAATCTGCCGCCGAGCACTTACGAAGGCGAGGAGCGGCGCCAGACTGCAGCCCGTGAAGCACCGGCTGAAGTCGCGCACGAGCGGGTATTTGAGAAGGAGCCGGAACGACAAACGACGGACTTTTCGCTCGCCGACGAGGACGAGTGGGATGAACTGCTCGATGAGGTCGAACCGCTTGCGGAACCAGCCGACGACAAGATCTCTGTCGTCTCGGCGTCGAACGACAGGGCGGCTGCGACCGCAGACACCAGCATCGACGACAGTGAGGAGCGCATGCTCGCCGATGAGCCGGCGCCTTCCTCTCGTGACGCCGAAAGCGACGATCGCGTTCCGCTGCACGCGATGAGCCTGGCCGAGGAACTCGCGGCATTGCCGGATGAGGCCGAGGACGACGCCGATTACGAAGCGAGTTCGGACGTCGTATTGATTGACGATGACGAGTCGCCAGAGGCTGACGCGGCAGAGCTGCCCGAGACAGCCGCGGCCGCGGAAGCAGACATTGAGGCGCAGGATGTCACACCCGATCTCGACACGCAGTTTGGCTTGCAAGCCGAAACGATGGGCATCGACCTGAGCGGAATCTACACGGCACGACCTGATTTCTCGCGGGCAGAATCCGGCGCGGCAACGAATGACGAGCCAGACGATGCGCCGGTTGCCGAGTCTTTGGCAGGGCTCAATGATGAGTTATCCGCAGCTGAGCTCGAAGCAGCCGCTTCGGAGTCCGTGGAGGAGCCAGGCGCGCAGAAGGAAGCCGATCTCGATACAGAGTTCGACGTCACGCACCTTGTTCCGCCGGCAACAGCCGGGACCAGGGACGTCGATCCTGAGCCAGACGACGAGATGGCAGGATACGACGTCGCCCTCGAACCGCCCGCAGACGCCTTTCCCGAATCTACCGGCGAATTGGAGTTCGAACTGGTCAAGGCGCAGGAAATGGTCGATGCCGGCGTTGAATTTAACCCCGAGCTCTTTGTCCCACCGCCGACTCCTGAAGAACAGACCGTGAATATGCTGATCGACCAGGATCTGATGCGGCTTGCGATACCCGAAGACGACGGCTTGTCATCCACCATGATTCTCGACGGCAAGAAAATGAAGGGCCAGGCAGAGTCAGACGGGACGAAAGAAGCGCGCGACAAAAAAGCTGACGATTATTTCGCGACGTCGGGATCCACGGGTTTTGAATCCATCATCATGGAAGGCGATTACGTCCGCACGGCCCTTGAGCAGAAGCGCCTGGCAGCAGAGGCAGAAGCACGCAGCAATGCAGGTACGGACGATGTCAGCGTGCTCGTGCAGAAGAATGCCGGCACCGACACGCCTCGCGCCAAAGCGGGTCGCAAGTTTCAGTATGGCCTTGTCGCTGCAGTACTCGCACTGGCCCTGGGGCTTGCCGGGCAGTTCGTGCACCAGTCGCGCGCTGAACTCGCCACCATTCCCGCCGTGGCCAAAGCCATCGGTCCTATATACCGGGCCGCAGGTGCACCTGTTTCTCCCGAGTGGGATGTCCGTGGCTGGCGTTTTGAGGTCACCAAGGGCAGCACCAACACCGGCGGTCTGGTCGAGCCCCGGGTCGGCAACGAAACAGGATTCGGCATTTCGGAAGCGAGGGGCGCGGGCGAGGCCGAAGCAGCTGACAACGGCCTCGCCGACATTGAAACCGGCAACGAAGTGCTGACCATATACTCCCGTATCGGAAACAAGTCGGACAAAGCCCTGCCGTATCCCTTGATCAGCGTATCTTTGACCGACCGTTTCGAGGAGACCATTGGCAGTAAAGTGCTGGAACCGGCCGACTACCTGACCGGTGACTTCGACGCACGCGCCATGGTTGAACCCGGCAAGAATTTCAGCGCCGTGATCTCGGTGGCCGCACCCTCGGATGACGCAACAGGCTTCAAGCTTAACGTGTGCTATCGCCAGAGTGGCGGCCAGTTGCGCTGCGCATTCGAAGACTTCAGGTAAGCGCGGGCAACGGGCGTGCCAGGCGTCACCGCGCGCGGCCACCTGCCCCGCAAATAAGCACGCAGAAACCACGAACAATCCGCGTACAATCAGCACCATGCAAACCCCAGACCTGACGCTGCCCACGCTGGCAATCGGACCGTATACGCTTGCAAGCCCCTTTGTGCTTGCACCGATGGCCGGCGTAACCGACAAACCGTTCCGGGCGCTGTGTCGTCGCTTTGGTGCAGGGATGACCACTTCGGAAATGACCACGGCCGACACCCGCCTCTGGCAGACTGCCAAATCCCGTCATCGGCTGGATCTCGACCTGAGCGCGACGCCGGTCGCGGTACAAATCGCCGGGTCGGATGCCGGCCAGCTTGCGTCGGCCGCACGGGCCTGTGTTGACCGTGGCGCGCAAATTATTGATATCAATATGGGCTGCCCGGCGAAGAAAGTGTGCAAGGCACTGGCGGGCTCGGCCCTGTTGCGCGACGAAAACCTTGTCGCGAGGATACTGCAGGCCGTTGTCGCAGCGGTACAGGTCCCGGTGACATTAAAAATACGCACCGGCTGGGATCCGGCGCACCGTAACGGCACAAAAATTGCGACGATTGCCGAGGACGCGGGCATCGTTGCGTTGACTGTGCATGGCCGCACGCGCGCATGCCGATACAACGGTAGCGCGGAATATGAAACGATTGCGCGCATTAAGGAATGCGTGAGTATTCCGATTATCGCCAATGGCGATATTTCGTCGCCGGAGAAGTCGCTCGAAGTATTGCGCCTAACCAAGGCAGATGGCTTGATGATCGGCCGCGCCGCGCAAGGTCAGCCGTGGATATTTCAACAACTTAAAAGCAGTCTAAATCGCGCGCAACATTTTACGCCTGTAGCAAAAAAAGAATTGCGTGATATCATGCTCGACCACTTGAACGAACTACACCGGTTTTACGGGGAGCAAACAGGTGTTCGAGTGGCTCGCAAGCACCTGAACTGGTATTGCAAAAAACTCGTAAACGCAGACGAGTTTCGTTACCGGGTAGTGCGTGTCGAGAGTGCTTCTGAACAAATCAGATTGACGCAGGAATACCTGGATCGTAGCGATGGAGGTATTGCTTTGGCGGCGTGATTGTTCAGTGTTGGGGAGGTGGCCCCGGTAGATCAATCCGGGCGGATATTCAGGACAACTAAACGTGGCCCAAACAAACTCGAACAGCGGCAAGGCATTGAATGCACCGAACAACAAGAAGCCGCTGCATAAACATACTGAAGACGCTTTGAGTTTTTACTTTGCAAGCTTAAATGGCGACCGACCTGGCGATTTATACGACCTCGTCATGGGCGAAGTAGAACGACCGCTGTTCAAGGCGGTTATGGATTATACGGACGGCAACCAGAGCCAGGCGGCGGGAATACTGGGCATCAACCGCGGTACCCTGCGCAAGAAGCTGAAGACGTACTCACTGATCCGATAAGCCACATTTTAGCCACGCCTTAACGAGGACCTTCAATGTTTGCAGTGCGACGCGCGCTCGTCAGTGTTTCTGACAAGAGTGGCCTCATCCCTTTTGTTACCGGCTTGCGCGACCTTGGCGTGGAAATTCTTTCAACAGGTGGCACTGCGCGGCAACTGCGCGAAGCAGGCATCGAAGTGATCGAAGTTGCGCAGAAAACCGGGTTCCCGGAAATCATGGACGGGCGGGTCAAGACCCTGCACCCGAAGATACACGGCGGTCTGCTTGGCCGTCGCGGCACGGATGAAGCGGTTATGAATGAGCACGGCATCGAAGCCATCGATCTGCTGGTCGTCAACCTGTACCCGTTCGAGCAAACAATTGCGCGGCACGATGCGACGCTGGATGAGGCGATCGAGAATATCGATATTGGCGGTCCCGCGATGATTCGCGCGGCGGCGAAAAATCATGACGGCGTGGCGGTGCTGGTTGACCCGGCCGACTACGCTGCAGTGCACGATGCATTGCAGAACCACGCGCTGACACTCGACGATCGACGCAGACTGGCCGCGAAGGCTTATGCACACACGGCTGCATACGACACGGCGATTACGAAATACCTGGCTCGCTCGCTTGGCGATGATCCCCTCGGTGAGCAGTTCCTGTACGCCGGCAAGCTCGTGCAAAAAATGCGCTACGGTGAAAATCCGCACCAGAACGCGGCGTTTTACCGGGATCAACAGGCGCCGGCAGGATCGCTAGCAGGTGCGCAGCAGCTGCAAGGTAAAGCGCTTTCGTACAACAACATTGCAGACAGCGACGCGGCGCTGGAGTGCGTCAAGCAGTTTGCAGAGCCAGCCTGCGTTATCGTGAAGCATGCGAATCCCTGCGGTGTCGCGGTCGCGCGGAATATCTTCGAGGCTTACGAGAAAGCGCATCGAACAGATCCGACCTCCTCGTTCGGTGGCATCATTGCATTCAACCGGCCGCTTGATGCGCAAACGGCCACCGCCATCGTCGAGCGCCAGTTTGTGGAAGTCATCATTGCGCCATCGGTCGCGGACGACGCCGCGTCCGTTACCGCGACGAAAAGCAATGTGCGCGTACTTGTTACGGGCAATTGGGAAGAATCGGCTGCCGACTTCGACTTCAAGAAAGTGGGTGGCGGTTTGCTGGTACAGGATTCAGACGTCGGTCGAATTACTGCGGCCGATCTCAAGGTCGTCACCGAGAAGGCGCCCAGCCCCGCTCAACTCGATGACTTGCTGTTTGCATGGACCGTCGTCAAGTATGTGAAATCGAATGCAATTATTTTTTGCAAGGAGCAGGCAACCATCGGTGTCGGTGCCGGGCAAATGAGCCGCGTCTACAGCACCCGGATCGCAGCCATCAAGGCCACCGACGAGGGCCTCAGCGTTGCTGGCTCGGTGATGGCATCGGATGCTTTCTTTCCGTTCCGGGACGGCATCGATGCAGCTGCAGAAACCGGTATTGCGGCGATTATCCAGCCAGGCGGTTCCATGCGTGATGACGAAGTCATCAAGGCTGCGAACGAACATGGCCTCGCGATGGTATTTACCGGCATGCGCCACTTCAGGCACTGAGCGTGAACGTCCTTATCATTGGTTCCGGCGGCCGCGAACACGCATTGGCCTGGAAGTGCGCGCAGTCCGACAAGGTGGCCCTGGTACTGGTTGCGCCCGGCAATGCCGGGACCGAACACGAGCCTGGGGTGCGCAATGTCGAGATCAGGAGCGATGATATCGATGGCCTGCTTGCGCTGGCGACCAAGGAGAATATCTCCCTGACGATCGTGGGCCCCGAGGCACCGCTCGTTGCCGGTATTGTCGACCGATTTAACCAGGCAGGTATGCCCTGTTTTGGCCCGACAGGCGCGGCAGCGCAACTCGAAGGTTCAAAAGCCTTTGCGAAAGACTTTCTCGCCCGGCATGGCATTCCTACAGCGGCGTATCGCACGTTCACCGAACTTCGGCTTGCGCTCGACTACATTCATCAACAAATCGCACCACTCGTCATCAAGGCGGATGGCCTCGCGGCCGGCAAAGGCGTCGTTGTTGCAGAATCACTCGACGAGGCAGAGCGCGCAGCCACTGATATGCTGGCAGGCAATAAATTCGGCCGGGCCGGTACTCGCATTGTCGTCGAGGAGTATCTTGGCGGCGAGGAAGCAAGTTTTATAGTTATCACCGACGGCAAGACGGTTTTGCCGCTGGCGACCTCACAGGATCACAAGGCACGGGACGAGGGGGATACCGGGCCCAATACGGGCGGCATGGGCGCCTACTCCCCTGCCCCGGTTATCAATACGGAAATTGAGAACCGGATCATGAAGGAAGTGATTCGACCGACGCTTGCAGGCATGGAAAAGGACGGCATACCGTATCTTGGATTCCTGTACGCTGGCCTGATGATCATGCCGGACGGCACGCCGAAGGTGATTGAATTCAACTGCCGTATGGGCGACCCGGAGACGCAGCCAATTCTTATGCGCCTGAAATCCGACCTGGCGCAGATACTTTTCGCGACGCTCGAAGGTACGCTCGAAGAAGTGCGGGCCGAATGGGATGATCGCGTTGCACTCGGTGTCGTCATGGCGGCGGGCGGTTACCCGGAGAATTACGCGTCGGGCCGGACCATTTCCGGCCTGGACGGACTGGATAGCGACACAGTAAAAGTGTTTCATGCCGGCACCCGTATGCGTGACGACGCGGTCCTGACGAATGGCGGACGCGTGCTTTGCGTCGTAGGTCTTGGCGAGAGCGTACAACTGGCGGCCCGAGAAGCGTACCGTGCGGCCAGCTCCATACACTGGGAGAACGCCTACCTGCGACGCGACATCGGCCACCGCGCCATCTTGCGCGAGAACTCTTCCGCATGATTACTACGGCCGAAGCAATGCACGCCATTCTGGCTTCGGTCCGGAAAACAGCCCGCGCGCCGATTCCACTGGCACAAGCGACAGGGCGGGTGCTGCAGCAGGATGTCGTGGCCGAACGGGACCAGCCGCCTTTCGATCGGGTCATGATGGATGGCATCGCAATCTCATATGCTGCATTCGCAGCCGGGCAACGGCAGTTTGCTATCCAGGCCACCCAAGCTGCAGGGGACGTGGTGCTCACACTTGAACCTGGTCACGCCATCGAAATAATGACTGGCGCCACCTTGCCTGACGGTGCGGACTGCATTGTGCCCGTTGAACGCATCTCGGTACGCGCAGGAACGGCAACGATCGCGCCAGACTACGACGCACGCGCGCACCAGTTCATTCATCCGCGAGCTTCGGACCACGAAAAAGGCAGCCTGTTACTGCAGCCCGGCACCCGTATCGGGCCGATGGAGGTTGCGATCATTGCATCCGCCGGGCTTGCAGAAGTTGAAGTTGCGGTGCAACCGTCCATCAGCGTGATCTCGACCGGCAATGAACTGGTCGCTGCGGGACAGCCGATCGATGCGCACCAGGTTCGGCAGTCGAACGGGCCCGCTGTCATCGCGATGCTCGAGGAACACGGCTATGCAAACGCGCATCTCGACCACCTGGCCGACGATCTCGACGTCCTGCGAACCCACCTGCGCCGCCATCTTGAACAATCGGACATACTGGTATTAAGTGGCGGCGTGTCGATGGGAAAAGCGGACTTCATACCGCAGGTCCTCGAAGAACTGGGCGTACAGCTTGTGTTTCACAAAATCAGCCAGCGACCCGGCAAGCCGATGTGGTTCGGCATCGGGCCGGCAGCCCAGGCGGTATTTGCCTTGCCCGGCAATCCGGTTTCAACCATCGTTTGTTGCCGCCAGTACGTGTTGCCGGCGTTGCGACATATGAACGGCATGCGTCCTTTGATGCCGCAGTTTGCGGCACTGACACAGGACGTCAATTTCGCACCCAGGCTCACCAGTTTCCTGCCTGTAAAACTACTGTCGAATGCTGCGGGACAAACCCTCGCGATGCCCGTGCAAACGAACACATCGGGCGACTTTACAGCCTTGGGCGGTACCGACGGTTACGTGGAACTCGCACTTGAACAGTCCACTTTCAAGGCCGGCGCGGTCGTGCCACTGCATCGCTGGCGCATGTAAGCTGCTGTTCGACACTGCAGATTGGTACCTGCGCCTGCTGTCGCCTTGACCCGATACTCAGGTCTGTTATGAATGCACAACATGGATACTCCGAAACACCACTCGCGAGAAAGCTCGGCATCACCGAGGGCTGTTCCGTTGTAACAATGCACGCTCCACAGGAATACAAGAAATGGCTGGCGCCGCTGCCGCCCGGCGTCCAGTTTACAGCGACAGTGACAAATGCAACGGATATCGTGCATATCTTTAGCACCGAACGATCCGTACTCGCCAGCGAACTTCCTGTGCTGCGCAAAGCTATCAGGCCTGATGGCACCATCTGGACGTCCTGGCCGAAAAAGTCGTCCAGGGTGCTGACTGATATAACGGAAGATACTATTCGTGAAGTGTGCCTGCCTCTTGGCCTGGTCGATGTCAAAGTATGCGCTGTCAGCGACATCTGGTCGGCTCTCAAGCTTGTGATTCGCAAGGAGTTACGTTAGTTGTCAGGTGGAAGCTGCTTTTGCGGCCAGGTTCGATACGCCATTTCTGCACCGCTGAAAAACGCTCGCAGTTGTCATTGCTCGCGCTGTCGGAAGGCATTCAGCGGTGCTGGCTCCGCCTACGCCGAAGTCGAACCCGGCAGCTTTTCCTGGACCACTGGCGAACATAAACTGGTCGCGTATGAAACCGCGCCTGGTTGGGGGCTGCAGTTTTGCGGGACCTGCGGTACGACGCTGTGTGGCATGCACAACGGGCAGGTACACGGGGTGACGCTGGGTTCCTTCGACGGTGACCCGGGTGTGGAGATTGAAATGCACATTTTCGTGGGCTCACGGGCGCCCTGGGACCACATTGGAGGCGATGCGCCACAGCACGATGCGTTCCCCGCTACCGCGGGCGATAAGCAGGAGCACGAGCGCTCATGATGCTGCCAAACCAGCGCCACCTCTTCGAGATCCCCGACGAGATCAGCTACCTGAATTGCGCCTACATGTCGCCGCAGTTGCGCGCAGTCAGTGACGCCGGGGTGCAGGCGATGGCGCAAAAGGCACGTCCATGGTCGATTACTTCTGCCGATTTCTTCGACGAAACGGAGCGGCTCCGGGTGTTATTCGCGGAACTTGTAGGCGGTCGCGCGGACAGCGTGGCCATCGTCCCCTCGGTCAGCTATGGCATCGGCGTTGCCGCGGCAAACGTAACTGTCGCCGCCGGGCAACGCATCCTCGTGCTTGAAGACCAGTTTCCGTCCAACGTGTACCCGTGGATGGAGTTGGCGAGCACACGCGGTGCCAAACTCGTGACGGTCCCGCGACCGGTCGACCACGACTGGACAAGTGCATTGCTGGAATGTATCGATGCGAACACGGCAGTTGTCGCAGTTCCGAATTGCCATTGGACGGATGGCACAATCGTCGATCTTGCGAGCATTGGAACACGTGCCCGCGAGCTTGGCGCAGCCCTCGTTGTTGATGCAACACAATCACTGGGCGCAATGCCGCTCGACGTTGCCGGGACCCAGCCGGATTTTCTCGTGGCTGCAAGCTACAAGTGGTTGCTCGGGCCGTACAGCCTGGGATTTCTGTATGCGAACAAGCGATGGCACAGCGGACGACCGCTTGAGCACAACTGGATTGTCCGTGCTGGCAGCGAGAACTTCGGGGGCCTTGTCAATTACACGAGTGATTTTCAGCCCGGCGCACGTCGCTACGATGTCGGTGAACGCAGCAACTTCGCGTTATTGCCGATGGCGCGCGTAGCACTGCGCCAGATTCTGGACTGGAAAGTGGAAAATATTGCCGAGACCATCGGCAGGTTAACAGCGTTGATCGAGAGCTACGCCGATGAAGCAGGGCACTCCGTCGCGTCATCGGATAATCGCGCGGCGCACCTTGTTGGTCTGCGCCTTGCTAACGGCGTCTCGAAAGACCTGGCCGCTCGCCTTGCGGCGCAGAATATTTACGTCAGTAGCCGCGGGGATAGTTTGAGAATCGCCCCGCACCTTTACAATACCGAGGCAGACCTTGCACGCTTGTTCGAGGCGCTGGACAAGTCATGATCAGGACCCGGGAGCCATTGCCCTGCCGGCGGGCAATCATTGCACTCCTTTTTCTTGCCACTGCATTCTCTGTGCGGGCCTCATCATCGGCGCTTCCAGACCCGCTGGTGGCGGGATGGCAAGGGCAGCCGGTTTGCGAATTGCTGCACGAAGATATTGCACAACGTATCCTCCGCTGTACATTCCCACCCGGCGTGGGGCACGAACGCCACCGCCATGTGCCGCATTTCGGCTATGCAGTTTCGGGCGGCCGGATGCGTATCGTCGATGAGAAGGGAGTACGCGAAGTCGACCTCGCAAGTGGCAGCAGTTATGCCAGTGACGGTGTGGCCTGGCACGAAGTCCTTAATATCGGCAATACAACCGTGGTGTATCTGATTATCGAAACAAGATGATGAAGGCCTGATCTTGCAATCCCTTGAGCACCTGGATGAGGCTGAATATCAGCGACAATGGAATCTGAAAAGCGACTGAGCGAGAGCATCCCACTATGAGCTACCAAACTGCCAACGAACCTGTCTGCACGAGCGCCGAGGGTGCCGTCGAACTCCTGATCGAGCCAGTGGCAAGAGACCTCGGTGGCTTCAGCGTGCGCCGGGTGCTGCCCTCTCGCGACCGCCGCATGGTGGGACCTTTCATCTTTTTCGATCATATGGGGCCCTCAGAATTTCCACCCGGCGAGGGTGTGCAGATACGACCCCATCCACATATTGGCCTGGCGACGATCACCTACCTTTTTGCAGGCGAAATCCTGCATCGGGACAGCCTCGGGTATGTGCAGCCGATTCAGGCCGGCGCGGTCAACCTGATGACGGCCGGCAGGGGTATCGTGCACTCGGAGCGAGCCGGCGACGATCTCAACACGGACTCACTGTTGCATGGCATTCAGTCCTGGATGGCACTGCCATTGGAGATGGAAGAATGTGAACCGGAGTTTGTCCATTATCCGGCGGCCGACTTGCCAGAACTTGAAGTCGACGGTGTCCGGGTACGGGCCATCGTGGGCGAGGCCTTCGGACTGCACTCCCCGGTTGCCACGTACGCGCCAACGCTGTACCTCGAGTGCCAGATGCCGGCCGGTGCAACGCTGGCGTTGCCGCGCAATTACGATGAATGTGCCGCGTACGTGGTGGATGGCGAGATAAACATCGCTGATCAAAGCATAAGCGATGGCCTGATGGCGGTGATCCGCCCGGGCAAGTCCGCCAGTCTCAAGGCCAAAAAGGACAGCCACGTGATGATTATCGGCGGTGCTCATCTTGGCAAAAGGCACATACGATGGAACTTTGTCGCAAGCTCCAGGGAGCGAATTACGCAGGCCGAAGACGACTGGCGCAACAGGCGGTTTGACCCGGTGCCAGGTGACGATGAATTCATCCCTTTACCGGGCTAGCGCTCTGCGTGCACCAAAGCTCCTGGCGGCGCAGATGCACCCTGGTCATTGAGCATTAATTAAGCAACGCCGGCACACCTGTAAAACGTGCATTGATTAACATATGCACCCAGATGCTCAAGGCATAGCCAAGCGCAATCACGGGCGTCCAGCGCAGGTGACCAAAGAACGTATATTGGCCTCGAGCCTGGCCCATCAGTGCAACACCTGCAGCCGAGCCGATTGACAGCAAGCTGCCACCAACACCCGCTGTCATCGTAACCAGCAACCATTGCTGCGTATCCATGACAGGATTCATTTCCAGCACCGCGACCATGATCGGAATATTGTCGATCAATGCCGAGAGGACGCCGACGGCGACGTTCGCGACGGTCGGACCGAGTTCACCGTACAGGTAGCCCGAAATATGGCCCAGGTATCCGATGAAACCGAGGCCACCGACACACATAATGACGCCGAAGAAAAACAACAAGGTATCCCACTCGACGCGGGCGACTTCCCTGAACGAATCAAATGCCTGAATGGCACCGATATCATCCTCATCGTCGTCACTTGATGAGGCAACCACGACCGGATCAGTATGATTCAGGTAATAGCCAAAGAATTTCAGGTAGGCGAGACCTGTGATCATGCCGAGAAATGCCGGCAGGTCGAGCGAGTTGTGGAACAGGACCGCAGTCGTGATCGTGGCAACGAATAGCAGCACGATGCGTCGTGCACCGCGTTGCAGAAGTTCGGGCTCGGCAGAGACTGCGGCGCCGCCCTTCGGCACGGCAAATGACATCAGGATCGCCGGCACCGCGTAGTTCACAACAGCGGGTACGAACAGCGCAAAAAACGTCCCGAAATGAATCAGCCCGCGTTGCCAGACCATCAGCGTCGTAATGTCTCCAAACGGGCTGAATGCACCGCCGGCATTGGCCGCGACCACAATATTGACACAGGCCAACGCCACGAATCGCGGGCTTTCCTTGCCTATCGCCAGCACCACCGCACACATCACGAGGGCGGTCGTGAGGTTGTCAATGACCGGCGACAGAAAAAAACTCATCAAACCGGTTATCCAGAATACGGTCCGGTAGCTGAAGCCTTTACCGGTTAGCCAGGTTCGTAGTGCGCCAAAAACATTTCGTTCTGTCATGGCGTTGACGTAAGTCATCGCTGCCAGCAGAAACAGGAATAACTGCGCAAACTCGGTGAGGAAGTGCTCCACGGCCTCGGCAACGATATGCGGCTTGTCAACACCAATGTACACATAGCCGACCATCGCCCAGATAATTCCGGCTGCCAGCATCACTGGCATGGACTTTTGCATGTGGGAATATTCTTCCGCGATGACCGCAATATACGCCAGTACGAAAATCGACAATGCGACGATGCCGACCCAATGAGTTGTCAGATCCATAGGTACGCTCGAAAGAATATTGAGCCGCAATATATCATCTGGACAAGTCGCATGGCACCAAGTAGCGTGCAGTAAAGTCCTGCTTGTTGCAAAAAACGAAACAGCCGACCTCGACCATGCGTATCCGGGAATTCAACGAAGAAAAAGATCTCGGGCGTTTGCGCGCATGCCTGATCGAATTACAGGATTTCGAGCACTCGCTCGATGCGCGCATGCCCACGGGTCGGCAAATTGTTGATCAGTATTTGCCGCAGATCTTCGAACGCTGCGAGGACTGTGACGGGATCGTCCTGATTGCAGAAATCGATGGTGAAGTCGCGGGCTATACATCGGTGCTAAACCGGGTGACGAGCGACGAGATTGAGGAAGGTAGCCTCGAATATGCGCTGATTTCAGACCTCATCGTAGCATCGCGGTTTCGCGGCCGGGGCGTTGGCCGACGCCTGCTGCAGGCCGCCGAGGCGCATGCGCGCTCA
>DDIS01000153.1:0-2638 GCA_002338615.1 Proteobacteria bacterium UBA1844
GTGCCAGGCCGGTGTGCCGGGCGCACATTCCGGGCGGCAACGAAGACATGGCCTGAGGCCCGCTTCGCTCGCCGCCGCCGCACTCGGGTAGTAGCTTACGTTTTCACTTTTAGGCGGGTTTGCAGGGCATATTGGCCGGCAGTAAATTCCTGTGGTCCTGACACCGACGTAGAAATGGCCGTCGAAACGCGCGTCGCGTGCCAACCGGGCTCTTTCATAAACAGCGTTTGAGTACATGTGCATCGTCTCTTCCAATGCACAGGATTATACGCCGGCCGTGCCAGTCGATTAGCCAGAATCGGACCTGTATGCGATCTCCGCTAGCTGTTGATACCGCCCAGGCACATGTACTTTATTTCGAGATAGTCGTCGAGGCCGTACTTGGAGCCTTCCCGGCCCTGGCCAGACTCCTTGACGCCACCGAACGGTGCCATCTCGTTGGAGATAATGCCTTCGTTGATGCCAACGATGCCGTATTCAAGTGCTTCGCCGACGCGCCAGATTCGACCGATATCGCGTGAATAAAAATAGCAGGCAAGGCCGAACTCCGTATCGTTGGCCATCTGCACGGCTTCCTCTTCGGTACTGAACCTGAAGATCGGTGCAACCGGACCAAAAATTTCTTCACGAAACACGCGCATGTCGTCGTTGACGTTACTCAGAATCGTAGGTGGCACAAAGCACGACCCGAGGTCCGAGGGAGTGCCACCGACTACCACATTCGCTCCCTTGGCTACTGCGTCGTCAATAAACTTGAACACACTTTTCGCCGCACCCTCGTTGATCAGCGGGCCCAGGTTCACGCCTTCATCGTTGCCATTACCCAGTTGCAATTTTTCCGTCGCCGCACGAAATTTCTCGCAAAACTCGTCGTACACACTGTCCTGCACCATTATGCGGTTCGCACAGACGCAGGTCTGCCCGGCATTGCGGAATTTGCAGATGATCGCGCCTTTCACTGCTTCATCGATATCCGCGTCATCAAATACGATAAACGGTGCATTGCCGCCGAGTTCCATCGACGTTCGCTTGACAGTGGCCGCGCACTGTTCGATCAGCAATTTGCCAACCTCGGTCGAGCCCGTGAATGTCAACTTTCGCACAATCGGGTTGCTGGTCAGCTCGGCACCGATTTCGCGCGTCACGCCCGCAACAACGTTGATTACGCCAGCCGGAATACCTGCGCGTTCTGCCAGCTCGACCATGGCAAATGCGGAAAGCGGTGTTTCATTCGCCGGTTTGCAAACGACCGTGCAACCGGCTGCAAGAGCCGGCGCGATCTTGCGTGCGAGCATGGCATTCGGAAAGTTCCAGGGAGTAATACAGGCAACGACGCCGACGGGCTGCTTGATAACGACGAGACGCTTGTCGTCGGACGGCGGCTGGATCGTGTCGCCGTATATGCGCTTGCCTTCTTCGGCGAACCACTCGATGTAGCTGGCGCCGTAGCTGATCTCGCCACGCGATTCAGTCAGCGGCTTACCCTGTTCCGCGGTCATGAGGCGGGCCAGATCTTCCTGCGCCTCCATCATCAACGTGTACCAGCGACGCATCAGAGCAGCTCGTTGCTTGATGGGCTTCTTGCTCCATTCAACTTGCGCCTTCTGGGCAGCCTCAATGGCACGACGGGTTTCAGCGGTCCCGCACTTTGCAACACTGGCGATCACCGCACCGGTTGCCGGATCACGTACGTCAAATGTTGCGCCGCTTTCCGCGGCCGACCATTCGCCGTTTATATATGCGCGGGTCTTTAACAGGCCATTGTCGTTTAGTTGCATTTTCGTAAGTCCTTGAAAAAAATCTGCCGCGCCAAGCGCGCGGGACCGAATAGAATAGGGAGATTCGTCCTCTGCTTCAATGCCCCGTGCATATCACGTGAGACCTGCCGGGACTATTCATGAATGTTCCAGGCCAGGGTTTTACCGACTTCCGATGTTTTGAAATTCCCAAGCAAAAAAGGCCGACCCTTTGCAGGGCCGGCCTCACAATGCGCACGCGTTAGTAAGGGGGGGTTAACTAACGCAATGCCCTTTCTTGCTCATGCGGCGCTACGCTGACGCGCAGTTCCTTTGGTTTTGAGCCATTTCTCAAGATCGTCCGAGCCGCCAACATGCTCACCGTTGATAAACACCTGCGGGTAGCTGGTAGCACTTGCTACCGCTCGCAACGTGCGATCCGAATAGTCGTGGTTCAGAACCAGCTCCTCGAACTCGATCCCGGCGTCTCGCAGCATGCCCTTCGCTCGGGCGCAATGCGGGCAACCAGGTCGTGAAAAGACGGTAGCGTCCGCCGGCTTTTCGACATTCGGCTCAATGTACTCAAGCATCGTGTCCGCGTCGGAAACGTGAAACGGGTCGCCTGGCTCATCGGGTTCGATAAACATTTTTTCAATGACTCCGTCTTTCACGAGCATCGAATAACGCCACGAACGCTTGCCAAAGCCCAGGTCTTCCTTACCAACAAGAAGGCCCATGCCATCCGAGAAATCGCCGTTGCCGTCCGGCAGAAACGTCACCCGCTCCGCCTTTTGCTGTCGGGCCCACTCGTCCATCACGAACGCGTCGTTGACGGACACGCAAATGATTTCGTCAACGCCATGTTTCTTAAAGGCTGGCGCAAGCTGGTTGTAACGCGGCAC
>DDIS01000153.1:2729-3328 GCA_002338615.1 Proteobacteria bacterium UBA1844
CAAGCTGGTTGTAACGCGGCACATGCGACGATGAGCAGGTCGGTGTAAACGCGCCAGGCAGCGAAAACAGGACGACGGTCTTGCCGCCGAATATTTCATCGCTCGTGCGGTCTACCCACTCATAGTCCCGACGGGTTTTAAAGCTGACCTTGGGGACGCGTTGTCCTTCGATATTCTTAAGCACTTTTCACTCCTTAAATACTTGCGATCTGAAATTTTGCGTCACCAGGGGCGACTTCATGCGATCTACAATGCCACTGGCAATACGATAAAGAAAATGATTTAATTCGGTCACTGTAATCGATTTTATCAATTAATGCGATATCCAACCATTAAACAGCTGCAGTATTTCGCGGCGCTCGTGGAAACAGGCCACTTCGGGCAGGCCGCAGAACGTTGTTTTGTATCGCAATCTGCGCTTTCGAGCGCTATCCAGGAACTGGAGGAAATACTGGGTGCGCAACTCGTTGATCGCACCAACCGGCAGGTCACGATAACGGCCATCGGCCAGCGGATTGTCGTGCAAGCTCGTTTGTGTTTGCGCGATGTCGACAGCCTGATCGAACTGGCCCGGGGAGTGAGCAAGCCATTGGCTGGGG
>DDIS01000153.1:3437-4073 GCA_002338615.1 Proteobacteria bacterium UBA1844
GCTGGCGAGCTTCGGCTCGGGGTTATCCCGACAATCGCACCTTTCGTATTGCCCAAAGTCTTGCCACGGCTCAGGCGCAAACATCCGGAATTGCAATTGTTTCTGGCCGAAGGCCAGACCGGCAAGATATATCGTCAGCTCAAGGACGGCGAACTTGATGTCATCCTGCTGGCACTACCCTGGGACATGCGCGGCGTCGAAACCGAAGACCTGTTTCAAGATCGCTTTTGTCTTGCTTATTGCAAAGGTACGACGCGCGTTGATCCGGATAATTATCGAATCAACCGGCTGAATTCCGACAGCATCTTGCTACTCGAGGACGGTCATTGCCTGCGCGACCATGCGCTCGCCGCCTGCAAGATAAAGAATACCCAGCAGGTCGCACCGTTCGCCGCCAGCAGCCTATTAACGCTGGTCGAAATGGTGGACGCCGATCTCGGCATCACCTACCTGCCTGAAATGGCTCGCGGCACCTCGATTCTGAAAAACACCAGGGTGAAACTGGCGGCCCTCGGTGACGACGCCTATCGAACGATCGGTCTCGCGTGGCGCAAGGGCAGCCGGCGCGCAGAGGAATTTAGAATGCTCGGCCGCTTTGTCGCGGAACACCGCTAGCCCGGATCGCGGCAGGATGCC
>DDIS01000149.1:0-722 GCA_002338615.1 Proteobacteria bacterium UBA1844
AATCAGCTTCTCCGCATATATCTCGCGCGTTGTGCGGTGCTTCTTGATTGCGCCGTACATGATGGGTTGCGTTGCGGACGGCTCGTCGGCCTCGTTGTGCCCGTGACGCCGGTAGCAGACAAGATCGATGACCACATCTTTCCGGAACTTCTGCCGGTACTGCAGTGCCAGCCGGGTGACGAAAATCACGGCATCCGGATCGTCCGCATTGACATGGAAGATGGGTGCTTCGATCATTTTCGCCACGTCACTGCAGTAGTCGGTCGAACGTGCATCCGAGGGCCGACTGGTCGTGAAACCGATTTGATTGTTGATCACGATGTGCAGTGTGCCGCCGGTTCTGAAACCGTTTGTCTGCGACATCTGGAAGGTCTCGGTCACTACGCCCTGGGCGGAAAATGCCGCATCGCCGTGCACCAGGAGCGGTAACACTTCCTGTCGTTCCTCATCGCCACGGCGCTGTTGCCGCGCCCGTACCGAGCCCTCGACAACCGGGTTCACGATCTCGAGGTGTGAAGGATTGAAGGCGAGCGCGATATGCACGTTGCCCCCATCCGTCTTGATGTCGGCCGAAAACCCCTTGTGATACTTGACGTCGCCGGAGCCTTTGAGCTCTTTCAGGTCGTAATTACCTTCAAACTCTTCGAACAGCTCTTCGGGCGATTTGCCGAAAATATTCACGAGGACGTTAATGCGCCCGCGATGCGCCATGCCAATGACGA
>DDIS01000149.1:813-19378 GCA_002338615.1 Proteobacteria bacterium UBA1844
CGATGCGCCATGCCAATGACGATCTCGCGAATGCCGGTCGCGCCGCCCTGCTGGATGACATCATCGATCATCGGGATCAGGCTCTCGCCGCCTTCGAGCGAAAAGCGCTTTTGGCCTACGTAGCGCGTGTGCAGGTAGCGTTCGATACCCTCGGCGCTGGTAAGCTGTTCAAGAATTTGCAGACGATCTTCGTCCTTCAGCGGGTCTGCAGCCATACCCTGCTCGAAGCGCTTGCGCAGCCACAGTCGCTCGCGGGCACGCGATATGTGTGCGAATTCGGCGCCAATCTTGCCGCAATAGATCTTCTCGAGCAGCGCCACGATGTCTTTCAGCTTCATGCGCCCATTGCCGGACCCGGCCAGCCCGCCTGTAAAAAACTCGGACTCCATGTCCGCGTCGGTCAAGCCAAGGTAATCGCGCTTTAATACGCCGGGCACCGGCCGGTGCAGCAGACCCAGGGGGTCAATATCTGCAATCTGGTGGCCGCGCAGGCTGTATACCTGGATGAGCCGGGATACGGCCGCCTGCTTTTCGTTGCTGCTCGCCGCACTCGCAGCCGTGACTGAGCGGGCCGACAACACCCGCCGGCCCGATTTGGCTCCGGCACGGAGCTGCTCACGGATTTTTGCGTGCGCGAGCCCGGTATCCTTGTCGCCCAGTGCCTCGAAGTAGGTGCGCCAGCTCGCAGGCACCGAGTCCGGATTGTGGCTGAATTTCTCGTAGAGAGCCTCTACGGCACTGGCATTGGCGCCAAATAGTGGCGACTGGGCGTATTGTTCCTGAAGATTCTTGCTCATGGCACCCAAAGTACGCGATGCCCTGGGGCATCGCGTCGTTTAATCCTCGTTGAAGTCTGCGCAGTCGACACGAATTTGGCCAAATGTGGCCTGCTTCGGCTGCTACCGCGCATACTCCAGACGACGGCACAGAAAAGGGGTGCTAGTCTAGCCCATGGAAATCGGCGAGGGAACCAAGCGATGCTTACATAGTGCGCAGGAGATTCACAATTTCGTAGCACACAAGACAAGCATAGGCCGAAAAGAACGCGGTCAGAAACAAGCCTGCGCGGACCCGATCCAGAAACCTTGCCTTGGCGAGGAAAACCAGCATCAGGATGCCGATGCCAGTCAGCCCCAGCTTGGTAGCCGCGAATGCGAAGGTGCTTCGTTCCATGACGGATGCCATGAAGGGATTTATCTCCGTCATGCCGCGGCTTAGCAGTTCGAGCGTCAGGAATGCATCGGTCGCGCTGAGCAACATGGTGCCAACCGCAAGAAAGAACAGCCATGGATGGTGCCAATCCAGAAAAATGGCGTCCGAATCCTTGCCGCGACGCAACGTGTGGCGCCGCGAGCGCACAAAACCGTAAAAAACCGTACGCCAGCCAAACGCGCGCCGCCCACCGAACTCGCGACGCTTGTCGGCCGCTCCGGGGTTAGTCTCTGCCATCTGTGCTTCGCTCATGCTTCGCTCGTACTCCGTGGGTACCGGCTTGCTCGATGATGCACGAATCGCCTGCCTCAGATCGGGTCGTGTTACATAAAGCGGCAACTTTTTATGTCACCTTGGGAGCCGCGTCCACAGTTGTACTGCCTGTCAATCCAGTGCGTTGGCGACTCGCTCGATCAACAGGGACGTAAGGTCGACCAGGGTCTCGTACGCACAGACCTGCCCGGCACCGATATTAGGCACACTTAGCTGACCCGGCGTATTTCCTTTTTCCGGGTTCCAGTTGCCAGCAGTACAGCCGCCCGCTCCACCTGAAACGTATTCAATATCTGCCTGGCTCAAATTACGCATGACAATCTCCGCATGACAATCTCCTTGTGTCGTGGTTTACCGCGTTATCCGTAACGCACGCCTATTATTAAGGGCAG
Organism: Proteobacteria bacterium UBA1844; assembly: GCA_002338615.1. Taxonomy (GTDB): domain Bacteria; phylum Pseudomonadota; class Gammaproteobacteria; order Steroidobacterales; family Woeseiaceae; genus UBA1847. The sequence goes on from DDIS01000149.1 coordinate 2,691, forward strand.
GCCTCGCGTCCGGAATTTCAGAATCTTTCCAGTTTGCAGATAATTGATACCGATTGATGACAGGTTGCAATCGCAGCTTTGCCTCGCAACACAAAGAATCGTCGCCGCACGTGCCGCAAGTTCCTTTGCTGGATTTTTTCCGGGATTCACGGCATTTCCAGGCGTTTCCTGCAGAAACACATGCGGCACCTGATTTTGCGATTGCTACACTTAATAAATCTGCGGCAACAGAGCGCGATATGACCGGACCACCAACCCTGGATTTGCCACGCAAATCATTCGTCGCGGTATTGCTGGTACTGCTTTGCACGCTGATTTTTGAGGCCTGGTGGGTCATCGGGTCGGCCGACCGGTTCTATAGCCAGGCGCACGCTCTCAATATCGCGAAACTTGTATCGCTACCGGTTCTGGTCCTGTTGATCCTCATCATCCTTCGCGATCAAAAGCATTTCCTGAAGCGATTGTTTGCCAGGCAAGGTCTTACTGTCCGGCTGGTTCTGACCGGCATCGCGATAGGAATCATTGCGCGCATTCTTGCAGTATCCGAGCGGGTCGCAAGGCTTTCGTTTGGCGTATTGGTTAGCCCGGAAACCACGGCGGAAATTGCGCCCAACTACATATTCGCGTGCCCACCAGCAGCCGTTGTCATTACAGGCGCATTCGTATGGCTCTTGTTCATCCCATTCGCCGAAGAATTCGTCCACCGGGGAGTCATCCTCAGCGCGTTTGCAAAGCGAGGCCCCTGGGTCGCCGTTCTCGTATCGGCCCTGATATTCGGTTTGTGCCATAGCCCGGCTTCGTCACTCTGGGCATTTCTTTTCGGTGTGGTGCTCGGCATTCAATACTGGAATGCGGGTGCGCTATGGTTTCCAATCATCACGCATGCGACCTACGACGGGCTTGGTCTTGTTCACGGCGTTTGCGGAATGTTGGTGTGGAACCCGGCCACGAGCGAGCTGCCATTGCTTGGACCCGGGATATTGGCTGGCTTCGTCGCACTCGCCTGTGCAGTGACGATCTTTTTCCTGGTTTCGAAAAAATGGGTTGGACTGTGTCAGTCCAACCCGAATCGCAACCCGAATCAAAATTCGCGCCAGGCCTAGAACGCGTTGAACACTCTTTCGATTACATGCGAGGTCGCTGCGACAACACCTTCATAGGTTGCGATCAGAGCATCGCCCACCTGTTTCGCTGTCAGGCCGCCCAAAAACGAATTCGGCACATCGGCTCCCGAATTCTCGGGCGTGCAGCTGCCTGCCCCTCCTGTGACACAGTCAATCTCGCTCAAAGTCAAACCACGCATTTCGATCTCCTTATCAATTTAGGGTAACGCGTCATCCGTGACGCGAACCCAGCGTAGCCAGCGTGGGCGCCGATAAGGGCCTAATTTCTGCCACATTTGGCGAATTTGGCTCAAATATGGAGATTTTCCGGGCATTTGCTCCGCTGTGAGCCAGTGCACAGAACCTCTTGCGAGGTCGTTTTAGGATTCTCCAGACGATCAGGATGATTGCGGGAGCCGGCTGATGATGCGGACAGGCGCCAGGATAGCGGTAGTGGCAGTGATACTGGCCACAAGTGGCCAGGCAATGGCCGACAACAATTTCGGAATCGGGGTCAAGGCCGGTACGCTCGGCGCGGGTCTCGAAGGTACCTGGCGGCCGTTGCCATACATGGATGTTCGCGTTGGCGCGAATCTCTATGAATTCAAGGACAGTGGCTCGCAGGCTGGTATCAACTACGACGGCGCGCTAAACCTGGAATCGTATTACGGCACATTGAGTGTTCGCGTTCCATTGAGCCCGCTCAGACTCACGACCGGTGCATTTTCCAATGGCAACGAGCTCACCCTGGTCAGCAGCGACAACGACCTCATCGTGGATATCGGTGGTACTGCCTACGCTGCCGCAGAGGTCGGGACCTTGTCGAGTTCGACCTCGTTTTCTGGCGTCGCGCCCTACCTTGGCATCGGTCTCGATTTCACGCTGTTTAACAAGGTCGGCCTGAACTTCGATGTCGGCGTGCTCTGGCAGGGCGACCCTACCGTCTCGCTGCTGGCCGATGGCCCGATTGCCGGCGATCCCGCCTTTCAGACCTCGCTCGAGCTGGAACGCAAGGAATTACTGGATGAAGTCAGCGACTACAAGGCCTGGCCCGTCCTTTCCATTGGCTTTAACTACAATTTCTAGGCTGTAACCTGCACCATTGACAAGCCAGGCGATTCTTAGCCACGCGAGTCGCGCCAGCGCGCGATCCTGAGACCCAATTGAAAATATTGCTTGCGCAACGAAGGCAGCGGAAAGCGCTTCGAGAGCCCGCGTGCCACTCCGGGCAAGCCGGCGGGCATTTTGCCAGTACCCGTCCATTCCGCCAGCAGCATGCCGGTCATGCTCGCGGCAGCCACACCATTGCCATGGTAACCGAATCCAAAGTAGATACTCGGATCATCCGCGAGACGCCCCACGCTCGGGCAAAAGCTTCGCGTAAAGCATATGAGCCCGTGCCACCTGTAGTTGATCTCCACGTTGGCCCACTGCGGCCAGATTCGATGCAATGCTGCGACGAGTTCAGCATAGGTCGCTCTCTCTCCCTCAGCGTCTCCCGTTGAATCACCGCGTCCGCCGAACAGGAATCGCCGGTCCGGCAGCAGGCGGAAGTAGTTCAGGAGTTGCCGCGAACTGGCGGTGGGGTTTTCCGTGCGCCAGTTGTAAAGGTCCAGCTCCGCTGCTGTCAGTGGGCGCGTAACAACTATTGCACTGATGACCGGCAAGGTTCGACCGTAGAACAAGGGGTACAAATCCTCCTGAACGAATGCATTGCACGCATAGATCACACGTCTCGCCCGCAGTCGGCCGTTCTCGGTAGTCAAAGAATGCGTACCGTCCGCCTCCTTGTTCCATTCAATGACCTGGCTGTGCTGATGCAGCTTCGCACCATGTTGCACAGCGGAACGCGCAAGACCCCTGCAGTAACGCAGCGGATGCAAAGCAAATGTCGGTTGGCTAATGCTCGCACCGAACATTTCCTCGGACGCAAAAAATCGTTCCCGACACTCGTCGCCCGATATGAATTCCAGTTGTGCGCCGAGGGCCGCCGGCAATACATCACAGTCGGAGCGCATTTTGTCGGCCGCTGTCCTGCTGTGCGCGACCGTGATTTCGGCATTGCCCGTCGGCTCGCAGTCGATCGACTCATCGGCGATGAGCGAGCGCGTATAGTCCACCGATTGCATGGCCGCCTGGTACCACTCGCGTGCTTTTTCCCGACCGGCGTATTTGATCAGGTCCTGCCCGTGCAGCGCACTGCCACCCACGCAACAGAACCCGCCATTGCGGCCAGACGCGCCCCAACCGATATGGCCCGCTTCGAGCACCTGAACATCAACATCGTGGTCCCTGGCGAGGTGCAACGCCGCAGACAAGCCGGTATAACCGCCGCCGATAATGGCAACATCGCAAGATCCATTCCCTTCGAGCGCAGGCGCGTTCATGCCCGGATTGTCAGCACTCGCTTCCCAATAGCTTTGTTGCGGGCTATCAAACCCGTATAGATTGTCATCGAGCAGCCGCGGTTTCACGTCGTCTCAGCCGCATAGATGGCACGCTTTCGTTGCAGTAATGGATCTTTGCGAACCCAAACCAGTGCCATGACGATCAGCACAATCAAAGGGAACGGGACCCATACCAGGCGTTGCCAGCCGAAAAAGTACAACACGGCGCCGGCTGCAAGAGATGCGAGTGCCGACGAACCGAAAACCAGGAACTCATTGACCGCCTGCGCCCTGAATCGCTCTCCGCTCGAGTACGTGTAGGTAAGCATCGTCGTGCCACCGACGTAGAGAAAATTCCAACCAACGCCGAGCAGCACCAGCGCAAAGGTGTAGTGCAGTATCGCTTGACCCTGTAACGCGACCACAGAAGTCAGGCAAAACAACACGGCACCACTCAACATCAATCGCACGACGCCGAATCGTTCGATCAGGAACCCGGAGACCAGTGACGGCAGATACATGCCAAGTACGTGCGCACGGATTACCGCGCCGGTTTGTTCTATCGAAAAACCATCGTGAACATGCATGCTGAGCGGCGTCGCAGTCATCAGCAGTGTCATCAGGCCATAGGCTGCCGTGCCACCGAGCACCGCGACGATGTACACGGGTTGCCGCACGATGCCACCGAGCTGACGGTGCGCAATCGGGCCATCGACGGATGTCGTTGCAACGGCCGACCGCAATTGTGTGAAAAGCAGCGCTTGCAGGGTATACAAGCCGATTAGCGCAAACATGACGCCAACGTACGGCGCCCCGCCCGGCCAGTGGCTGCCACGCGCGACCAGTTCTGGCCCCAGAAACGCGCCACCGATTGAGCCCAGCAAGACGAATGAAATCGCCCGGGGCACGTACGCCGGCGAGACACTTTCAGCAGCCGCATATCGATATTGCTGCGTGAACGCCATGTTCACACCAAATAACATACCGGCCGCAATGAAGATCGCGAAACTGTTGTAGTAGAGCGCAACTATCGCAAGCGCGAGCGCAGCGATGGATGACATGGACGCGAGTGCAAAGCCCCGTGACCGACCAATGCGCCGCATCAGCATGGCCGCTGGAATCGTTGTCGCAGCAACCGCAACGACCATCATCGACACCGGCAATGTGGACCACGCCGGGTTCTTACTAAGTGTCGCGCCGATAATACCGCCCAAAGTTACGATCACGATCGAACCGGTCGCCGATATAAGCTGGCATACCACAAGGATGATCAGATTGCGCTGGTGCATAGGCCTATGTGTGCCTGCCGTCGATCCGGCTATTCTCACACAGTCCGGCAATACGGGTATGACTTTGAAAACGTATAATGTACCCATGATTTATGACCTGCACACACATACCAGCGCATCGGATGGCAGCTTGGCACCTTGCGAACTGCTCGCGCTCGCGATTGAACACGGAGTCGGCGTGCTTGCAATTACCGACCATGACACGCTTGAGGCCTACGACGTGATTCGCTCGGCGGAGAGTTCACCCTTGCAGATCGTCCAGGGCATCGAGTTGTCAACGACCTGGGCCGGACGAGGAATTCATGTTGTCGGGCTCAACCTCGACGCGCACAGTAAACCGCTACTTGCCGGTATCGCCCGGCAAAGTGTGGCAAGAATTGAGCGCGCACGAAAGATTTCCAGACGTCTTGCGCGCTCTATTGGCATCGACGACCCTTTCGAATCGGTCCTCGCAATTGCCGGTGCATCAGCCATAGGTCGGCCACATTTCGCCCGGCATCTGGTCGCGGTGGGTGTGGTGAAAGACACGCGCACGGCATTCAGGAAATACCTTGGTGCCGGCAAGCCCGGCGATGTAAGAGATGGCTGGGCGGAAATGGACGAAGTCATCGGCTGGATCCGAGGCGCTGGCGGCACCGCCGTACTCGCACATCCGGCACAGTACAGGATGACAAACAACAAACTCCGCTTGCTGCTCGAGGATTTCACAGCTGCTGGTGGCGGCGCAATGGAAGTCGTCAGTGGATCACAAACACCGGCTGTTACGGAAAATCTCGCGAGCCTCGCAAGAGATTTCGGGCTGGCCGCCTCCTGCGGATCCGATTTTCATCATCCGGAGCAGACCTGGTCCCTGCCCGGAAGGTTTGCTGAATTACCTGCCAACCTCAAAAAGGTGTGGGAGCTGTGGTAGACGAGATCAGAATCAACGACACAATCGCAATCCCGTTGGACGCAGTTGAGTTTCAGGCAGTACGTGCGCAAGGCGCCGGTGGCCAGCACGTCAATAAAGTCGCGAGTGCCATTCACTTGCGCTTTGACTACCTCAATTGTGAAGCGCTGCCCGCTGACCTGCGCCGCCGTCTCTCGGAAATTCGGGACAGTCGTATCACTGCCAATGGTATCGTTATCAAGTCCCAGGAGCACCGTACGCAAGGTCGCAACCGGCAAGCCGCGATCGAACGTTTGCAGGATCTCATTCGCAGTGCGTTAGTAGAGCCGAAAAAGCGGATTCCGACGAGGCTTTCCAGGTCCGCAAAGAAAAAGCGCCTGGACAGCAAACGACGACAAGGCCAGCTGAAGCGCGGCCGTGGAACGATCAGGGACGATTAGCGTGCGGACCGGCACTAAAGCTGACTGACATGCACCCAGGATCGAAGGATTTGCGCGGATACAGTCCCATCGGCACGAGCACGCCTGTTACACGGAGGGTTGAGCCATGATTGAGCATATTTTTCCAGATCGGGATGCGGCGTCTGTCGCAGTGGCCGAGCGGATCGAGCACCTGCTTGCAGGCCGGCTAGCGATGCACGCTGGCGCCGCATTTGTCGTAAGTGGCGGATCTTCCCCGAAAGCCACCTACGCAAAACTCGCCGATAAAAACCTGGACTGGCACCGGGTGCACGCCATACTGAGCGACGAGCGCTGGGTCCCGAACGACAGTGACGACAGCAACGAAAGAATGATCCGTGAAACGCTGATCACGGCACGCGCCACCGGACTAAGCCTGATGCCGTTCTATAGCGCCGGGATCGACCTCTCGGATCAATGCGTACAGATCGACAAACACCTCCGTCAACTGCCGCTGCCATTTGCATGCACACTGCTTGGCATGGGCACCGATGGTCATTTTGCTTCTCTCTTTCCCGGCATCAGCAACCTGGATGAGGGGCTAAACCTCGCAAGCGGGAGCTGGAGCATACCGGTACGGCGACCCGGCAATCCGCATGATCGGGTGAGCTTGACTCTCGGTGCGCTGACCACGAGTGATGAGATCATCCTGCTGATCTTCGGCGAAGAAAAACGTGTCGTCGCCATGCAGGCAGCACAGTCGGAAAGTCGTTATCCGGTCGGCCGGCTGTTCGCGCAGCAACGCGCACCGGTGCACGTGTTCTGGGCGCCGTAACGAGGCAAGAGTACGTTCAAAAAAGTCTCAGAACAGGCCTTCGATGCGCCCGTCTGCGTTCACCCGAATATCACTGGCTGCTGGCCGCCGCGGCAAGCCCGGCATTGTCATGATAGCGCCGCAAATAACGACCACAAACTCCGCGCCGGCGGCGAGACGGATTTCGCGCACCGGTACAACATGGTCGCTCGGTGCGCCGATCAGATTTGGGTCAGTCGAGAAACTGTACTGCGTTTTCGCCATACAGACCGGGTAGTGGCCATAGCCCTGCGCCTCCAGTTCTGCAAACTGATCACGAACCTTCTTGTCTGCGATGAGGTCTTCAGCCCCGTAAATCTCACGCGCAATACGACGGGCTTTTTCCCATAGAGTCAAGTCATCGCGGTACAAAGTTCGGAACTGGCTGCTGCCGGAATCACAGATGCTGGCTACTTTTTTTGCCAACTCCTCGGTACCGGCGCCGCCATCTGCCCAGTGCGTAGCCGTAATCGCATCCACTCCTCGCTCTTTCGAAAAGGCTTTAACAATCCCGATCTCGGTATCGGAGTCGCTCGTATAGCGATTGATGCAAACCACAACCGGCACTCCGAATTTGCCGAGGTTGCGGATGTGCCGACCGAGATTGTCGCAGCCCTTTTGCACCGCCGCGGCGTTTTCGCCAGCGAGTTCCTCTTTCGCTACACCGCCGTGCATTTTCAGCGCCTTGATGGTCGCCACGAGCACCACGGCATCGGGCTTCAGACCTGCCTTGCGGCACTTGATATCGAAGAATTTTTCGGCACCGAGATCAGCCCCAAAACCTGCTTCGGTGACCACGTAGTCGGCCAGTTTCAGTGCCGTTCGGGTGGCGACCACCGAGTTACAGCCGTGCGCGATATTGGCAAACGGCCCGCCGTGCATGAGGGCCGGATTGTTCTCCAGGGTCTGGACCAGGTTTGGTTGTAGCGCGTCGCGCAGCAATGCCGTCATCGCACCCTGCGCACCAAGGTCGCGTACCGTGATGGGTTCGTTCTTCCGTGAGTACCCCAGCACGATGTTGGCAAGGCGGATTTCAAGATCACCCAGGTCAGCAGCGAGACAGAAAATTGCCATCACCTCGGACGCAACCGTAATGTCGAAGCCTGCTTCGCGGACGACACCGTTGTGATAGCCACCGAGACCCGACGTTATGGAACGCAAGGTTCGATCATTCATATCGAGTACCCGTCGCCAGCTTACCCGACGCGGATCGATATTCAGCTCGTTGTCCCAGTGCATGTGATTGTCGATCAACGCCGCCAGCAAATTGTTGGCCGTGCCTATCGCATGAAAGTCGCCGGTAAAATGAAGATTGATCTCGGCCATCGGCACGACCTGGGCGTAACCCCCGCCAGCAGCCCCTCCTTTCATGCCGAAACAAGGCCCGAGGCTGGGCTCTCGCAGACAGATTACGGTTTGCTTGCCAATACGGTTCAGGCCATCGCCGAGACCAACCGTGGTCGTCGTCTTGCCCTCGCCGGCAGGCGTCGGTGACACTGCAGTGACGAGGATCAGCTTACCGTCCTCTGCGTGGCCATTAGCCTTGATGAACGCCGACGATATCTTGGCCTTGTCGTGGCCGTAAGGAATCAACGCATCGGCGGGTATCGCCAGTTTTTCGGCAACTGCCTGGATCGGCTGCAGACTGGCAGCCTGTGCAATTTCAATATCGCTTGTTCCGCTCAACGGCCGCCCCCAAAATTCGTGACAACGCTTACCAGCCTGTGTCGCCGCACGGTGTTTTGCTTATATTGCGTACCTGCCTGGCCCACGCCAGGGCACCGCGACGATCTTGTGAATCGTACCATCGGAATAGTTTACGACATACAGCTCGCCGTCTGTATCCTCAGCAAAGATTGCTATACTCAAGCTCGTGCCAAGCAACCCGTCGGCCGCAACCGTTGCAGAACGTCGGGCAGGAATCAAGAACAGTCGCTTCAGCGCGGTAAGTCAACCACGACCCGTCGTGACATTGTCAGCAGGACGTGACTTCGGTGTACCATGCCGAAGCTGTCAATCCAGGAGGGAGCTGAAAGTTTGACATTTGACCGCAGAGTCCTGTTTCAACTCTTCAAGTACGTGGTTTACACGCTGCTGACGCTGAATATATTCATATTCTGGCGTGAAGAGTTTTTGGCGAGTCAATTGCAATTTCAAGGCCATGTACCCTGGCTCGACATGATCGAAGCCTATGCCTCCACAATCGACACGGCGGCGTGGGTCATTCTGTTACTCATGTTTGAACTTGAAACCTACGTGCTGGACGAACAGCATTTCTTACGCTCCGTGCCGATCGCTCTGCATGGCACGCGCTTTGTTTGTATCGTCTTCATCCTCTACGCGTTTTACGGCTACCTCGTCAACCTGCTGGCGACCTACGATGTAGCGCTCTTGCCCTATCTTACGGATCTTTGTTCGCTCACCGCCGATCACTGGTCCTACAATGTTGATCTTGACGAATACGTTACGATTTCAGCGGCTAACTGCGCAAGCTTTTCGGACAGCAGCATTTTCTACCAGTTCAGCGAACTGCCGGCACTCGTTGATGCTGGCGGGCTGGTCGATATTCAGCGACTTGCCTGGATCGATACGATTAACGCATTGGTCTGGATTCTTATCGTTGTCATACTGGAAATTGACGTGCGTTTGCAGGAACGCGGCCTGCTTGAGGGCCTCGCTCTCAGCATCGGCAAGGGGCTGAAGGTGCTGCTGTACTCCATACTGTTCCTGTGCGCTGTGTACTGGGGCATCAAAGGCGACTTTGTCGATTTCTGGGACGCCTTCCTCTGGCTGGTCGCATTTTTCTTCATCGAGATGAACGTGATCGACTGGCGCGCGGAGGAGCAGGAAACCTATACCGAACAAACCGCCTGGCAAGACTGAATACTAATCTGCGATTTGAATAGTCGGGTCCGATGCTGCAATTCTTGCAATTGCCGGATCCCCATCCTGCACTCTAAGTTTTTGCAAACGCTCCTCGCGATCAAGCTGCATCAACCAGGGATGCCAGCGATCTTTGCTGTCGCGGCGATAAAACCCCGATACTTCCCAACCGTCCGCGGTTGGATAGATATACACCTTGCCAACTCTGCGATTCGGCAGCAGCGGGTCAATCAGTTCGAGACCGGCAAGTTGCAATCGTTCATGCAGTGTGTCCCGGGCCCGCAATACCACCTGCTCTTCGCGCTCCCGTGCTGTTCGATCAATCGGTTCACCCGCCCAGCGATACGCAAAAAATGCCACGACGAGGCCGATGCCAATACCGAATACGAGACTGCCGCGTGCTTGAGTCATAGTCGCAGCACCTGTCCTGGCACGGACTAGGGAATACCAGTTACTTTGTGGGTCTGCAGACTCAGGCGCCACTTCGGATGCGCAAGGCAATAGGCGATCGCTGCTGCGGTATTCGCTTCACGATGGGCGTCGTCGCAAGGCTGCAGGAAAAAATGATCGAATTCGAGATCGGCGAAACATTCCGGTTGCGCATCGGCTTCAACTTGCGGATAGACCAGTTTCAGTTCATCACCCTCTGTTTGTGCAAGGGCTGCCGAACCCTTGGGACTAATACACAACCAGTCAATGCCCTCAGGCGCCGGAATCGTGCCGTTACTTTCAACGCCTATTTCAAATCCTCGCGCGTGCAGCGCCGCAATTGCCGCCTCATCCAGCTGCAGCAAGGGTTCGCCGCCGGTACAGACAACGTACGGTCTGCTATGGGACGTTGCCTGCGGCCAGGTATTGGCGACTGCTTCGGCCAGTGATTCCGCCGACTCGAATTTTCCGCCGCCCGAGCCATCGGTGCCGACAAAATCGGTGTCGCAAAACCGGCAGACAGCCGAGCTGCGATGCTGCTCGCGACCAGACCACAGGTTGCAGCCGGCAAAACGAAGGAATACCGCCGCCCGACCGGTCCAGGCCCCTTCGCCCTGCAGGGTGAAGTAAATTTCTTTGGCTGAGTAGGTCATAGCGCGCCGTATTGTACTCGACGTGGCACGGCTCTAACCAGCTGACTCAGGTCACGAGAGGATCCGCGATACCTGCCTCGGCAAATCCTTTCGCCCGCAAGCGACATGCGGGACATTCTCCACAGGGCGGGCGCTCACCGTTGTAACAGGTATGTGTGAACGCCATGGCTTCAATTGCGCCAAGCTGCCGCGCGAGTAATACCGTTTCCTTCTTCGACAGATGCATCAGTGGCGCGTGTATTTTTATCTGGCTTTCCATGCCGAGTCGCAAGGTCTCCTGAAGGGACTGCAGTGTACTGGCACGGCAATCCGGATAGCCGCTATAGTCCGTCTGCGAGACGCCCGTGACCAGGTTGTCAAGCTTGCGTGGCCAAGCCCAGGCGGCGGCAAAGGTCAGGAAAATCAGGTTCCGCCCGGGAACAAAAGTGTTCGGCAACGCCGATGGCTCGTCGAGATCGCCGGCAACTTCTATAGCCGGATCCGTGAGCGCGTCACCACCAAGCGCCGCGAACGTATCAATCGGCAAACATCGGTGCGAGACTCGCGCAAAGGCCGCAACTTTGGCTGCGCTGTCTAGTTCGATGCGATGCCGCTGGCCGTAGTCAAAACTGAGTGCCGAAACGTTGTCGACGCCGAACTCGCGTATGGCCCAAAACAGGCAAGTCGTCGAGTCTTGCCCACCCGACAGGACAACGAGCGCTTTCTCGCTGTTTATTGTCACCGGAACATCGCTGTCACTTGAAGAGCTTATCGGCATCGCTCGCATCAGCGCTTGTCACGGGCAGGTCGGCGCCACTGAAAAGTGCATCGAGCGCCTTGCCTGCGGCGTCCATACTGGCTTTTCGTGCCGGGTCGAATGCGTTTGCGCCCGGCACGAACCAATCGCAGAAATTCAAGCGCTCTTTGTCGCTTACATCATCCGCGCCGTCTTCACGACATTGACGCGTAACATGTGGATCAAAATGCTCACACATTCGACAAACATGCAGATGCACCTCGCAAGATGGGCATTCATCCTGCCGTGAGAATGGCAGGCTCAGCGCTGCCAGTGATGCACCACATCGGTAGCACACAAAACTGTGCGTCATGATTCGCCACCCTTGCCTGGGTTATGCCTTGATGAGCCGGGGCTCCGAGTATAACGCCTTGTCAGTGCCGTTGGCTCGGTACAAACTCGTTCATGACGGCTTCTTTCAGCACCTCGGGCGGTAACAAGCCCTGCGCCAGCACAAAATCGTGAAATGCCAATGGGTTGAAATCGTCCCGTAGCGCGAGCTCGACCTGGGTTCTGAGTGCCTGCATCTTGCCGTAGCCGTAGTAATACGCCGTCGCCTGGCCCGGAATTCGGTAGGTGTACCGCTCGACCTCGTTTTGTGCCCATGACTCACCGACAGCCATGTCCTCAATGATCATCTGCTTCGCCTGCTCCGGGCTGATCAGGCCGAGGTTCAGCATCGGGTCCAGGAACATGCGCCCCGCCCGCATCAGACGGTACTGGAGAGTGATCAATTGCGCTTGCAGGGGCAGATAGGGGCGCACGATAGCCTCAGCATAAAGGCCCCAGCCTTCCACATTGGCACTATTGAAGGCGAAGATGGCGCGCGCAATCGATACGCCGCCTTCCAGCAGGCTCGAAAACTGTAGCTCATGTCCCGGTCTCGCCTCATGCGCAGTAAGAGTCCACGAGCCGGCAACATAGGTATCGTCCGTTTGCACCCAGCTGCCGTCATCGTTTTGCGTCAGTTGCGGAATTACGAAAAAAGGATACTCGCCCGTATTACCGATGAGACGCGGGATATCAAGATGCGGTGCCGGGGACGCCGCCGTTTCTGCCGCGGTCGCGATACGTATGCCGGCTTCGCGCTCCGGCAGCGTAATCAGTTTTTCCCGAACGATGATGTCCTCGAGTTCGCCGAGAATCGCATGGTAGTGATCGAGTAATTTATCGCCGTCGATGGCGCCGTCGCGCTTTAAGAGAGCAATTACTTCGCGATAGTCATTCGTGTCGTAGCCCAGCTTGGCGGCAATCAGCGGTGCCAGGGCCTCCATCTCGTTGCGGATGTCCATGTAGCCTTTACTGCCTTGTTCGATCAGAACCTTCGGCTTTTCATCCACTCCCCAGTTTTTCAAGGCATCCGCGTACATGGCGGGCGGCAATCGGTAATCTTCCCTGGCTCTCGGCAGGATCTCGGCGCGTACCCATTCGTTGTAGTCGCGCATTTCCGCGGCCAGTGCACTGTAAGTTATCTCCCAGCCCTGCAAATCGGTGCCCGCAAGCAACTCCTCTATGCCCGCAATCATCGCCTCACCGCGCTCGAGGTCTTGCAGAACCTCACCTTTGTAAGGACCAACCAGGCCATCGACATCAAATCGTTCCGCGCTCCTCGCCCTGGCAAGATCAACCAGCGGCTCGTAGCCGTCACGTAACCCCGCGTACTTCTCCATGCGCACAACCGCTGCAGCGTAGCGGTCACGTTCAATTTGCGGGTCTATTAAGCCGCGCACACCACCGAAAATGGTCTGGTTCAGGTTGAAATAGGGCAACATGTGCGCGCGCTCGAGTTCGGTCGATGTGATGTTGTCGTCCACCGCCTTGATCAGGATCTCGAGATCCTGGAGCACCTTCGGATGCGTTTCTTTTTTCAGACCCGCGGCAAGCTTTTGCCTGACTCTTTGTAACGAATCGATCGAGCGCTGAGCCAAATCCGCCTTCAGGTCGATTATTTCCTCATCCAGCCCGTCGACACCAAGGCCCCCGGCTCCCTCAGGTGTGAACTTCGCAAGTTCCTCGAGGACCATGTTCGAGTACACATTGCTCGTTGCCACCCAATCCACCTCTTTGGCCAGTGCGACGCTACCCTGACAGACCGCGAGGTACAGCGCGGCGCAAAAACCTACCCGGATCCAATCCAGCATTCGCTTCGACATTTTGTTGCTCCCTGCCACTGATTCCGCGCCGCTCGCGGAGACTGCCGCACAGCATAACGCGTTATGTGATATTTAAAGATGCATGAACAAGCTGCATGGTTTCAGCAAATCGAAAACGCACGGCCCGGCCCTTCTCGTATTGTCGCTGCTGCTTTCGGCGTGTGCGGACAATCCGGCGCCGCTCAATAGCGAGCGCATCGCAATGCGCTATGGCAGCTACGGGGTCGAAGTATTGTCCATGCGAGATGGTGTGCGACGCTCCAGTCTGTACTCGCTCGACAATGGTGAACGTGTCACCCGGACTTACGCAGTGGTTAAGTTTAACGTTCCACCGGACAGTTCGATCTATGCATTGATTGAGAATCAACATGCGCGAATTCTTCGGGGCGCGTCGATAGGCAGTACGTTTCAGGACACAGGTTGGGTCGTTGCAAAACGCAGCAGCTACATCGGCACGCTCAAGGTTCCTCTCGGCAGCGGTCGCCTGCAGCAGCTCATGCAACTCTCGGGGACGCTGCACGTCGCGATGCATATTTATAGTTTTCAGATTAGAAAAGATTCGCAAATAATTGATTATGCGACAATTATTGAACTACAACATCCGGATTTTGTGGATCAGGACATGCTCAGCACCTGGTACGCCGTTGATCCATCAATAGCGCTTTCGGACGCTGCTCTTATGACGCTGAAAAAACTCGCACTCGCCGGCCTGTAGCACATTCAATCAAGCCGTTTGTTGCACCCCGGGTTTCCGACTAAACTCATCGCAATCGTCCAAGAGAATGGAGTTCACAGGTATGAAAAGCACCGCCCGCCTGGCCTTTGCACTGCTGGGGTTCGTCTTGTTTACACCGACCTACGCGCAGGATACAAACAGTGATCAGGCGGATGTCTGGGCTGTGGTTGAAAACCAGTGGAATGCCGATGAGACGGGAGATGACAAGTGGATCGACCGCCTGCTAACAGATGACTTCGCCGGCTGGGACAGGAATTACCCGGCGCCGCGCAACAAGTCATCGACCAGGATGTGGGACCGGGCACTTGCCGGCGACCAGAAGATGAAGGCCCATGAACTCTATCCGCTGTCGATTATCGTGCACGGTGACGTGGCCGTCGCGCATTACCTGTACACGGCTGCCAGGGAAGACAAGAATGGCGCAACCAAAGTCAGCAACGGTCGCTATACGGATATCCTGGTTCGCACGCCGGATGGCTGGCAGTTCATCGGCTGGCACGGCGGCGACGATAAATAAGAGCAGCGTCGGGCTATTAAGCGTCGGTTCAGTTTACTTATTGTAGTCTCGTTCCCGTGATCCCGAGTTCCGTCCAGGCGACGGAGGAGTCAGGAGTGATGAACAACAAGAATTCTCTGTCAGGCGCAATCTGTGTCGTTCTTGGGCTGCTGCTCGCTGGCGGCCCGATAATCGGCTACAGCCAGGTGCCCGTTGACGAAGATGGCAATGTCGTTGGCGCGGCCGAGACAAATCCGGTGACAGGCGACGACCCGGCGCCACTCCTCTCGGGACCCGAGCTGCAGCGGCTGGTCGGGCCCATCGCGCTGTATCCGCCTGATTTGCTCGCCGTGGTCCTGCCGGCGTCCACCTATCCGCTGCAGGTCGTCAAGGCCGGCCGTTTCCTGAAAGACCTCGAAAGTGATCCATCGCTAAAACCCGATTCTGACTGGGACGATTCCATCGTCGCGCTGGTCAACTATCCGGAAGTCGTCGAACTGCTCAACGAAGACCTCGACTGGACCTGGCAATTGGGCGAGGCAGTCGTCGCGCAGCAAACCGATGTTTTGAACGCGGTCGAAGAATTTCGCAACCAGGCCTACGCGGCAGGCAACCTCAAGAGTGACGAGCACCAGAACGTCACGCGCAAAGACGACGTGATCGAAATCGAACCGGTCAATGAAGAAGTGATTTACGTGCCGTATTACGAACCCGAGCGCGTCGTCGTGTACCAGCCGCAGCCGGTGTATTACTACTATCCGCGCCCCTACCCCATATACTACTACCCGTATCCCGCAGGCTATGCGTTCTCGAGCGGCTATTTCTGGGGCGTAACGACAGCGTTCACGATCGGCTGGGGCTCAGGTTACGTGCGCGTCTTTCACCCCAGCTATTACGGGCATCCGTACTACGGTAGCTATTACTGGGATAACTGGTGGTACCGCAGGCCATCGATCCACAGCTACAACACGGTTTATATCAATAACCAGACCGTGGTGAACAACCATTACTATCAGGGCGATTCCTGGCAGTCACGCAACAACGTACGTCTTCGTGCAAGCGATCAGCGCATTACACGCAATCGCTTCTACCCGAACGGACAGGCGCGCGGCTCGGTAAGTAACGCGAACCAGGTATCCGTGCGGCAAAGCCAGAATCATACGGCAGCGCATACTCGATCCGGCGCCACCAGCAACGACAATCAGCTACGCACGCGCGTCGCGCGGGATGGTACGGCGACGACGGATCGGCGCGTACAGGTACGCCCGGCCGAACGTGACACGGACAGCGTGCGTGCGATGCGCGAAACGATTGTAGCGAACCGTGCAAGCCGCCAGAGCAGCGGACAGCTGGTGAGTCCGCGCGACAATATTGTTGCGCCCAGGCCGGACACGACAGGCTTGTCAGGCGATCTGCGCCGAGGCGCGAGCCCCGGCGTGAACTCCGTACCCCGCAGGCACTCGACAACGACCAACTCGGCTATTAATCGCACGCGAGAGGCGGTAGCCGAGCGACAACAGGCCGAGCGTGTTGTGCCACAAACTACCAGGCGTCTGACCACCGAGCGCAATGTCGATGTTCGGCCACCAGTGCGTCGCGCGCAACCGGCCGAGCGGCAGGTGGAACGGCCGGCAGCTGCGGCCC
>DDIS01000181.1 GCA_002338615.1 Proteobacteria bacterium UBA1844
CCCGCACCTGTGAGGACCGCTGCGGCCGGCCCCGCCCACATGCCGCGCCAGAAACGGAGTGAGCTGCTGGCTGCGCCGACCGTTCTGGCGACCGTCGCTGCGGTCGACCACTCCAGCAAACGCCGTTGACTGACAAAAAGGCGGTACAAGGTGCGGATGGTTGCATCGACGGCTGCATAGGCCTCAACCGGCAGGAAGGCCAGAGCCAGCCCCCAGCGGGCGGCATCCGCGCCCGCCTGGCCGCCGAGATTGCGCAGGCTTGATTGCACGGTCCCCCAGCGCCAGGAACTGGTGCGCAGCACCATGCCAACACGCAGCAGGATTGGCAGTCCGGGGAACAACGCAAAAACGGCGGTCCAAAGAACGGCGTTTTCGGCCAGCCAGGCCCAACCGCCAAGCAACATCAGCAACAGCGTGGGCATCATCAGGCTGCGGCGCAGATTGTCAAATATCTTCCAGCGGCCGATAAGTCCGGGACGAAAATCGTGACCGCTGGTCGTTCGCCGGAACAGCCAGGGAAGCAATTGCCAGTCACCGCGAATCCAGCGGTGCGAGCGCTTCAGATAGGCCAGGTAGTTCGGTGGGTAATCCTCAAGCACAACAATGTCCGACGCCAAAGCGACATGCCCGAACAGGCCCTCCAACAGGTCATGACTAAGAATTGAGTTGGGCTTGATGCGCTGGTCAACACTGCGGGTGAATGCATCGACATCGTAGATGCCTTTTCCCGTGAACACGGCATCGCCGAACAGATCCTGGTAGACATCGGAAACCGCGTGCGTATACAGATCGAGTAGCGTGTCGCCCGCGAAGATACGCGTAAACAGCGTATCGGTTCCGCTGACAGGATTGGCCTCCAGGCGTGGCTGGATAATCGTATACCCCTTGATCCGTATTCCGTCGGTGTCCTCGAAACGGGGTCTGTTGAGTGGATGTGAGTGGGCACCAATCAGCCGGATGGCGGTATCAGGCGGCATATAGCTGTCCGCATCCAGCGTAATGACGTAGCGAACCTCGTCCATCGCGAACGGCGCCCCGTGTTGCAACACATAACTCGTATCGCTCGCGCCACGCAGCAGCGCGTTGAATTCCTCCAGCTTGCCGCGCTTGCGCTCCCAGCCCATCCACTGTCCGGCATTCTCGTTCCACAATCGCCGGCGATGAAACAGGTAAAACGGCCCACTGCCGCCTTCACCGTATCGTTCATTGAGTTTATCGATGCCTTCGATAGCTTGATTCAGCAGTACTGCGTCCAGCTCCGTTTCCGCCGTGGCAGCGTCGCAATAGTCGCTCAGAAGAGCGAAGCGCAACGACGGCTCGGCATTGGCCAGATAATTCTGCTCGAGCGCTGCCAGGTTGGCGGCAATATCCCTGCCACCAGAGAGCATCATCGGCACCACTATCAGCGCACGCTGGTCCGCCGGTATACCCGCCGCAAAGTCGAGTTTAGGCAGGCGGCGTGGAGTGGTCAGGCGATTCACCAGCAGGTTAACCGCGACGACCGCAACATGGAGCAACGGCACAGACGCCAGCAGCGCGGCTCCAAAACTCGCAATCGGATGCGTGTCATGTGCCAGCAAGGCAAAGAACAGGCCGAGGTTGCCGGCCGCGGTCAAGCCAAGAATCGCGGCCAGGTACAGTGCCGCGTTGAAACGCCGGGCCGCGCGCCGCAGCTTTTCATTCCAGCCTGGCCGATAGGCGATCAAGGCTTCCAGTTGCGGGCGACCTTCGTCAAAAAGGTAGTAGCCTACGTGACGTTCAATCCCGGCAGCGCTATCAACCTGCGCGGCCAGATGCACGGCGGTTCTGGCGACGGTCTCCTGATCCACGTTGCTGCGCTCGGCCAGAACCTCGACGGCGCCTCGATAGTAGTCACGCGTCTCAAGATCCATACGACCGTAGACGTCATCCGGATCGCTTCGCAGTTGCTGCTCGACCACGCTGCTTCGTTCTACAAACCTGCGCCAGTCTGTAGTTGCGACCGAACGCAGGCTGATGATGCAACCGGCAACGATCGTCGTCTTGTGTTCTACATCGTCTTCAGATCCTGCCGCAAGACAATCTGCACTGCTCATGCGGAGCGTTTTGCAAAGTCGAGACAGCAACAGAATGCGGAGCGCGATCGGGACGGCCCAAAGCTCGCCGAGCGTCAGCGGCGCGATCGTGCCGTCGTGATCGTGGGTTGTCTGTTTCCGAAGCGATTCTTCTACTGAGTCGACATCGATCGGCAGACCTGATTCCGCAACCGCCCGGTCCACCAGGGAAAAAATACGCGGTTGTCCAAGGATGTCTTGCGTCGGCGGCTTTGTAAGCTGGCGATAGTAATTCGCCGGCAGATCGGTCTCGATCTGCTGCAAAGCTTCGCGGACGATATGACTGTTATCCAGCAGCCAGCGGGCGTAAGGCAGCTCAGCGATCAGATCAACTCGCTGGCGAACAATTTCTGCCAGTTGCGCTTTAAACTGATTTTCAAGCGCACGGCGAAACTGCTTGCCGCTGCGAAAGCGCAACAGGCCGGTTACGATTTCAGAAGTATGTTCCCCATCCGCGGCCCTTTGGGTATCAATGGCCACCGCGTCCTGACCGATGCAGAGTCATGCTACATGGTTCTCTGCCGCGCCTGGTTCGAGCAGTGCCGAGTTGTGCCGGCTGACACTTTTTCATAGCTCGGCTAGCCCACATCGCGACATGGCTCGTGCAGAAGGGCCGAACGAAAATTGCTCACCGTGCTGCAATCTGTCGGCGGCTGCACGATTAACAATGGCCGATGCGTATTTTGCAAGAGTGAATGCACCAGGGGCCCGTATCGCCAGGCGTTGTCGGGATTCGGCGCTTTGGCATGAATGACGATGAGATCCGCATTACTTTTATCCGCCGCCGTATCAATGGCGAACGGCGCATCGGTTGACATCAGTAACTGCGTATTCACCGGTATCGTATCCGGAACCGTTGACGAGAGTTCCTTCAGGCGATGATCCGCGTGTTGGCAAATCAGGCGTCGCAAATCTTCTATGAGGAAGGTTGAATGACTATTGGCCGGACACCCGGCCGGCAGCTGCGGCTCTTCCGGGACACGCAAGAGCAGCAGTGACGCTTCGTGGCCCTGGGCAATCATGCTCGCCAATGCCAGCACGTACTCAGAATCCAGGCTGTCATCAACGGGCACCAGTATGCGACGATAGCGGTTGTCAAGCGGTGTTTGCCGCGGATCAATCAACAGCACAGAGCATGCTGCTTTTGCGATCACCTTTTGCACCGTGCCGCCCACGGCGAAATCCACGGCGTTGCCAGCGCCATGTCGCGTGAGGACGATGAGATCCGATTTGTCAGCCGTGCAATAGTGCGTAATGGCATCCGCTGGCAGCCCCTCGGCCACGCGCGTTTGCATCGGCACGGCCGATGATCGATATTGATCACGGAGTTTGTCTAGATAAATTTCTGCCTGGCGTCGCTCAAGCGCAAAGTCGACGGTGTCGGTCCGTATACCGTCACTCGAGTTTGCGATGCTAATTACGCGCAGTAGCGTCAATTTCGCGGGAAACGCTTTCGCAATGGCCATCCCGTGATGCAGCGCCTGTTCAGCGAGAACAGAACCGTCCAGGGGAATTATTATTCGAATCACCCTCTGTTCCTCCTCGTCGCGGGCATTGGCGCGATTACAGCTGCGCATTGCCGCATCGAAAGCCAACTGGATACCGTCTGAGCCAGGACGCTCAACGGCAGTTACGTTAAGTTAAATAATAGATAAGCTGTAGCGCGCTGGATATTGTGGATACCCACAGGAAATGGAATACAGATGAAAGACTCGATCCTGGTACTTAACAGCGGCTCGTCCAGCATCAAGTTCGCCTTGTACGATGGTGATGGTCCCGGCCTGCCAATCATTGGGTACGGCCAGGTGTCAGGCATTGGAACGACGGCCAGGCTGCAGGCATTCGGCCGTGACAATGCAGCGGTGGTTGATTTGCAGCTGCAGAAGGGCTGCAACCATGCACAGGCCATGTTGGCCCTGGTGGACTGGGGGCGTACCCGCGAGGCGAGCAGCAGTGTCATTGCCGTTGGCCATCGGGTCGTTCACGGCGGCGAACTTTTCGATACGCCGGTGCAGGTCAATAAGCAGGTACTGGACCAACTCGACACTCTCAATCCGCTCGCACCGTTACATCAGCCGCATAACCTGGAAGGTATTCGCATTCTGGCGAAGCTGCTCCCCAACCTGCCGCAGGTTGCCTGCTTCGATACCGCATTTCACAGTACATTACCGAAGCTTGCCCGGCAGTTCGGCTTACCTTCGGACCTCTATGAACGAGGTATAAGGCGTTACGGATTTCACGGACTATCCTATGAGTATATGGCAGAGACTCTACCGGGAGTCATCGGTGCAGAGGCCGCTGCTGGAAGAGTTATTGTGGCGCACATGGGAAACGGAGTGAGTATGTGCGGCATGATTGAAGGGCGCAGCGTCGTTACCACCATGGGCTTTACCGCATTGGATGGTTTGCCCATGGGAACGCGCTGCGGCGATCTGGACCCCGGCATCATCCTGTATCTGCTCAATGAGCTCGAAATGAGCAGTGCACAGATTGCCGAGCTGCTTTATGAACAGTCGGGGCTCCTCGGCATGTCAGGCATCAGCAGTGACATGCGAGTGCTGTTGCAGAGCAATGCGACCAGTGCCCGGGAAGCGATTAATTTTTTTGTGTACCGGATTAATCGTGAACTGGGCGCAATGACCGCGACCCTGGGAGGTCTGGATGCGCTGGTATTCACCGCAGGAATTGGTGAGCATTCGGCGCCTGTACGGCGCAGGATCTGTGAGCTCGCCGCCTGGGCAGGAATAAAGCTGGATACCAGGGCCAACGAAAGCCATACGCTTCGCATCAGCGCTGCGGATAGCACCCTGCCGGTGTGGGTTGTGCCCACCCGGGAGGAGTGGATGATCGCCCGCCACACGTACCGGCTTCTGAGCAGCCATTGATCGTCTATCCACCGATGCAGTCTGTTGGTTGCCGACACCGGGCAAGAAAAAATGAATAACATCGGTGTATCTGGCCGAGAACAGAACCACTAACCGGCAAGGGCGCTGTAAAAGAGCTGTGCAGCCATAATAACGGCCACCCACATCCGCATTACGTAATTCACACAATAGCGAACGCGTAATTTGTGGGTACCATAGCCACTAGACCCGATGTTACCCGCGCCTGCATTTTATGAAGATCATTTGGTTTTTCAGCGGCGCGAATTTCTGTGTTTCATGCTATGGAGGAGTTGAACAGGATGACGAAGCAAAGTGCCGCAATCGTCCCGACCAGCGGGATGCCGACTTATATTCGCTCAGTCGATTCCGTGCTGAGCTCCGGGGATCGCCAATACCTCAGGCGCAAGCTCGAACAAAAACTCCGCAAGTTCGCGCCTGCAGTCGAGCGCTCAAGCGTGCGCGTCGAGGACATCAACGGCCCTCGCGGGGGGGCGGACAAGCGTTGCCGTATCAAGGTCGTGCTGCGCGGCTTGCCGAGCGTTGTTGTCGAAGAGCTGCACGAGTCCCTGCAAGCCGCCATGGACGGAGCCCTCAACCGGATGGAACGGGCTGTCCGCCGTGCCACCGACCGCCGCCGCACGAAACCTCTCAAGGGCCATTCGCACGCATTGCGAGCACCCATCGAGTAACCCGTATAGATTAACCCCTGTCTTAAGGAGTGGAGTCATGTCCCTTTACTGGTACCGCCGGCCACGTCTCGTGGTCCTCAGTTCGAAGAGCTCCGTGCTGGAAGCGGCACGCGCCATGGAAAACAACAGTATCGGCGCCATCATGGTGCAGGATCGCGGGCGCGTCGTCGGCATCGTGACCGACCGCGACCTTGCTGTGCGTGCGCTGGGCCACAAGCTGGACCCTGAAAATACGGCCATTGCCGAGGTGATGACACCCGAGCCACTGATGCTGACGCCTGACGACAGTCGCGAGGATGCGATCGCGCTCATGCAACAAGGCAACGTACGACGTATCCCGCTCAGCGAGAATGGCCGGGTTGTGGGTATTGTGACGCTCGACGATCTGCTCCTCGACGAAGCCGCGCCGCTCGATGAACTGGCCGCAATCGTCCAGGCGCAAATTGGAGAAGGTGGCCCGATTGAAAGTCCCCGGTCGCCGGCGAGGAGACGAAGTCTGGCCCGGGCCGAGGCGACGCTGGCGCGATTGGTCAATGCGGTACAGGCGGAAACAAGTCTTGAGGATCGGCAGCAATCGCAGAACGCCATCGACACCACCCTCGCGCTGCTGGTCCAGCGCATTACGCCGGGAGAGGCGAATAACTTCATTGCGCAGCTTCCATCGCTGTTGCAACCGGCGCTACGCGCACTGCCGCTCGGCCCGGACAAGTCGATTGACCGGAAGACGCTCGTCGACGAATTGTCCAGGCAACTCGGGCTGGATACGGCGCAGGCTGAACGCCTGGCCGGCCAGGTAATCGGTACTATCATGACGGCGATCAGCCCGGGTCAGGCGGATGATCTCCGCCGCCAGCTTCCGGAAGATCTGCGCAGTTTGTTCACCGTCGCCAAACAAGTCGATGCGGCGTGACCCGCACTGCGGCGCTCATCAATGCTTTTTTAAAGTATCGGGCGCCTCGTGAGCAGGGCATGCCGGTTGCGAAGTATCGGCCAGCACGCTATTGCTTCCGCTCGCCCAGTTTGAGCGACACTCGAACAACATTGGCTTGCCCCGATTTCCGTGAACTTGAGAACCCGAGCTTTTTGCAGAGCTTCAACATGCGCTCATTGTCGTGCAACACGTCACCGAAGATTTCACCAATACCGCGCTCGCGCGCGTACTCGATCACGCGTCGAAGGAGTTGCGCACCGAGACCGTGGCCAGTAAGACTGCGTTCAACAATAATCGCGAACTCCGCGAGCTCTCGATCAGGATCCTCCATCAGGCGCACCACACCATAGATTTCGGTCGTGCCGGGAATACCTCGTTCCGTCAACACCAAGGCCATTTGTCGGTCGTAGTCGATCTGCGTAAACCGCGCGGCCGTAAGATCACTCAGCAATTTCAACGGGGCAAAAAACCGGTTCCGTATTTCATCTTTGCTTAGTTTTTTGAATCCCGACTGAAGGGCCGGCCCATCTTCCGGTACGATCGGGCGAAGCTGAAGCGTCCGTCCATTGCCAACTTCAATAGTTTCTTCAAGCTCTTTTGGATAAGGACGGATGGCGAGCCGGTCGGCGCCAATGCTTGTGGCTTTGGTGACTCTGACGCGGGCATCCAGTGCCAACACGCCCGTCTCGTCCGCCAGCAACGGATTGATGTCGAGTTCCTGGATTTCCGGAAAATCGGCTATGAGGTACGAGAGTCGGACCAATGCCAGTTCAATATCGCCGATGTTCGCTGCTGGCACGTCTCGATAACCCTGCAGCAATCGGTAGACATTGGTGTGTGCCACGAGTTCGTGAGCAAGCTTTAGATTGAGCGGCGGCAGTGCAAGCGCTTTGTCGTCCAGCACTTCGACCGCGGTACCGCCCTGGCCGAACAGTATTACCGGACCGAACTGTCGGTCGTTGACCATTCCGATAATCAGCTCACGAGCGCCAGGTCTTCGTACCATCGCTTGCACCGTAAACCCCTCTAGTGCAGCATCCGGTCGCGCCGTCTTGATGCGTTCCTGCATTCGCGCTGCAGCCTCTTCAGCCCGCTCAGGGTCGACGTCCAGAAGTACTCCACCAGCATCGGATTTATGCGTGATGTCTGGCGACAGAATCTTGATCACGACGGATCCGTCGAAACGCTTTGCAACGGTTGCGACCGCGGCAGGCGACGATGCAACTTCCGTTAGTACGGTCGGAATGCCATAAGCGTTGAGGAGGAATTTCGATTCGGCTTCTGACAACCACTGTCGATTTTCACTGACTGCCAAATCGATTTGCCGCCTCGCCCCATCTATATCCGATTCGAACAACGACGGCATCGACGGTGGCGTTTCCATGAGAAGCGCCTGGTTGCGCTGGTAGTTCACCATCTGGGAGAACGCGTGTACAGCATCCTCCGGTGAATGGTATGTTGGAATGCCCTGTTCGCGAAACCGTCGCCTGGGTTCTTTCGCCGACAGTTCGCCAATCCAGCTCGTCAAAACGGTCTTGTTAAGGTTTTCTGGTAACGTACTAATGACGGCAGTAGCAGCCTCGTCCGATGATGCAACCGCAGTCGGGCAGTTTAAAATCAGGATGCCGTCGCAATCGCGGTCGTCGAGCAGCACTTTGAGCGCATCGGCGTAGCGTTGACCGTTAGCATCACCGATGATGTCGACCGGGTTTGCATGAGACCAGGTCGGCGGCAATACCGTATTTAATTGATCGATGCTGGTTTTCGAAAGCGTTGCCAGTTCGCCGCCTTCAGCCATCAACGCATCGGTCGCCAGGACACCAACGCCGCCACCGTTGGAAAGAATGGCAAGCCTGCTCCCCGTCGGGGGCCGGGCCGTTGACAAAGTCTCAACCGCATCGAACAAGTCTTCGAGTGTGAATACACGTAGCATCCCCGCACGTCGAAAGGCCGCATCATAAACACCGTCATGACCTGCCAGCGCACCGGTGTGGGAACTCGCGGCACGCGCTCCTTCCGCGTGTCGACCGGCCTTAATCACGATGACGGGTTTGGTACGGGCCGCGGCCCTGGCAGCGGACATGAACTTGCGTGTGTCACTTATCGCTTCTATATACAAGAGTATCGAGTTGGTTTCAGGCTGGTTTGCGAGATAATCCAGCATGTCACCGAAATCCACGTCTGCCATGTCGCCAATCGAGACAATGTGTGAAAAACCGATGTCTCGAGGCGCGGCCCAATCCAATACGGCCGTGAGTATTGCGCCAGACTGGGCAACGAAGGCGATGGAACCGGCCTTCGGAAAAATATGGGCGAAACTCGCGTCCAGACCTCGGCCAGGAACCTGAATGCCCAGGCAGTTCGGACCCACAATGCGCAGCAGACCGGGTTTTGCAGCATCCAGCATTTCCTGGCGCAGTGAGACTCCAGGTCCACGGCTACGTTCGTCAACACCTGCCGTTATGACACACGCACCCCGGGTCCCCTTGTCCACCAACGCACGGATCAATCCGGGTACCGTTTTGGGCGGCGTTGCGATTACGGCCAGGTCCGGAACCTGAGGCAGGCGCTCAACATCTCGGAACACCTTTACGTCAAACATGCGCCGGTGTTTCGGGTTGACGAGGAATATATCGCCCGGGAAGTGCTCGAGTAGGTTTTCAGTCAGAACGCGGCCCACTGACCCTTGTTGTTCGCTCGCACCAATGATCGCGACCGATGTCGGATTGAAGACGGCATCAAGGTTCCGAATAGTCATACCCTGCCCTTCTTTTCGGTCATTTCGGTCTCCATTGCTGATTCCGGATCATTGTTGCGCCGGGCAACATAGGGTTGCCGCAATCTCACGGCAGCGTACAGATTTGCCCTCACGCGAGCCACTCCGTATTCCATGCAGCGCTTGAATGATCAGGATTCTCGCCAGAAGCCGGAATCGCTTTCGAGGTCGATCGTCGCTGTCGGCTTGCGAGTCGTTCCCATGTCACCGTTCAACAGCTCGAGTATTCGACCAACCAGGTCGCGCTTCGTGAACTGTTTCTCGATCACGTCCGTCGCGCCGTCTCTGAAAGCCCGGCGCCGAATATCGTCGCGGGCCGCTGGAATCATGACAAGAACCGGTGTATCGACGTCATACTCACGAATCCGGCGCAATAGCGAGAAACTGCTGACATCCGGTTGTGACGCGTCAATCAGCAGACAACTGACATTTGGTTCGCGCGTCCTTATCTCTTGTTCGAATGACTGCGCGTCACGATACGTCGCAACGGAAATACCATATGTGCCAAGTAGCGCAGTCAGTGCTTCGCCAATCGCTTTGTCAGAGTCAAGAAGGGATACGATTCTGTGTTGCAACCTGTAACGCCCAGTTGCCCAAAAGGTAGACTCGAATTATCCCGGCTGGCAGGCTAATGCTCTATTGAGGAATACCCGTAGCGTGTTGAGGTCTGGTCACACGAATCATGCGGCTGACCGAAATCACTCACGTTTTGCAATTTTATTGATCGGCTGCTTGGACCGCGAGGCTTACACGTACCAAATGCGCAAGTGTCTGAACACCGAGCTTTTTCATGACCTGCGCTCTATGCACCTCAACCGCGCGTTGGCTGATGCCAAGGTCATCCGCGATGCGCTTGTTCATTTCACCGTCTGTCACACGATGAAATATCTCTTTCTCCCGAGCAGACAGGGAATCGACACGTGCAAGCAAGTTCTGCTGCTCTTCTTGACGTTCGCGTTTTCCGACATCGCCGCGCAGCGCCTCGTTGATTCGATCCAGCAGCTCTTGCTCCCGGAACGGTTTGCGAAGGAAATCGACTGCACCGCGCCGCATGGCCTCGACTGCCATCGGGATGTCGCCATGGCCTGTAATGAAAATGGTCGGCAATGTCGCGCCCATACTTATTAATCTTTGTTGCAAATCCATGCCACTCATTCGCGGCATACGAACATCGACTAACAGGCAACCCGAATCATTAACGTCAAATGCGTTCAGGAACTCGAGCGCGGAACTGAACAGGCGATGCGGCAAATCGACAGTTTCCAAAAGCACGCCCAAGCCCTCCCGGATTCCATCGTCATCATCCACAACAAATACCGTTTGTTTCTTAACCACGGCTTTCCTCCTCATCATGGATCGGTAAGGTGAAGTAGAATGTTGCACCGTGTGAATCATTACTGAAGAAACCCAGTTCACCATCATGCGCCGCAACAATGGATTGACTGATTGACAACCCCATCCCCATTCCCGACTCCTTCGATGTCTTAAACGGTATGAATAGAGTTTCGGCGAAATCCTCACTGACGCCGGTACCGGTATCGACAACAGCTACCCTAATCACATGATCATCACGTCGACTGGTTTCCAGAACTATGGAATTACCGTAGCGGCACTGCACCGAGCGCATCGATTGCATCGCGTTACGTAGAAGATTAAGTATCACTTGCTGAATTTGTACTGCGTCAACCTTGACGACAGGCAGTTCCGGCGCTGCATCTATTCGAATCGAAATATCGTAAATACGTGCCTCGGCTTCCGCCAATTTTACGACATCCTCTATCAAACGATTGCAATCCACCGCTTCGGTGGCGCTGTCCCGCCGCCGCGCCATGGATTGCACTCTTTCAATCACGGCTCCTGCCCGCTGCGCATGCGTGCTCAACTTGTCAAACATTTCCCGGGCGCGTTCCTGCTCTCCCATATCAAACAGGCGTTTGCCAGCCTGCGCAAAAAGAGAGATGGCAGTTAATGGCTGGTTGATCTCGTGGGCAATTCCACTGGCCATCTCACCCAGCGTGCTCAGACGTTCGACGTGCGCGAGCCGCTCACGATTGTCGCGTGCTTCTGCTTCCGCGTGCAACCGGAGAGTCAGATCTTCTATCTCGCTGATGAGGAACTCCGGTTTTCCGTTGAGATCGCAGGTAACGGTGCTGGCGACCTGAACGTTGAGGACGGCGCCGTCTTTTCGCAGGTAGCGTCTCCTTTCCGAGCAACGACTGATCTGGCCGGCCTGTAGGCTGGCAAGCGTAGCCGCACTGTCGACACGATCATCCGGATGAGTAATTTCATCGACAGTCATTTGCAGAATCTCCTATTCAGAGTAGCCTGTCATTTCACAGAAGGCCCGGTTGACCTGTACAAGGTTTCCGTCGACGCGGCGAATAACGATACCCATCGGCGCTTGCTCGATAATAGTGTTCAGGCGTTCTTGCTCTCTGTGTAAAGCTGCCTCTGTCTCCTTTTGGCTGCTTAGGTCACGAACCATAACGGCAAACGCTCGTTGTCCGGGCGCCCTTATTTCGGCGATTGACAGGTGCACCGGTATGCTCGAGCCATCTTTGTGGCGTGCGAACGTTTCGCGCCCACTGCCTGTAATCTTTGCCTGTCCCCTTTCGGGGTAGCATCGCAAATACTGGTCGTGTTGCAGGAAGTCCTTGTCTGACACCAGCATCGATACGTTCTTGGCGAGTACGTCGGAGAATGTGTATCCCAGCAGCTGTTCTGCTGCCGCATTGAATGTTTCGATTCGTCCCCGCTCATCGATCGTTATTATTGCGTCCAGCGCCGTATCAATGATCGCTTTGAAATAGGCTTCGGACCGTACTAAAGCAGCCGCATAGTCTTTCTGGATCGATACGTCATCGCCAATTGCGACGATGCCAATCGATCCGTGTCGTGAATCCTTTTCCGGGGTCACTTTCCAGCGCAGGGTATGTTCGTGCCCTCTGCGATCAATGATGCCGTTCTCGAAGACGTTCGATACGACGCTTTCCCGGAGAACCCGCAGCAACTCCGCACGCGTGCGGGTGCGATCCCGCTCGGCCACAAAGGATTCGACATAGTGCTTGCCGACAACATCGGCCAACGGATAATCGTGCAGCTGCTCCGCGGCGTCATTCCACTCAAGCACCAAGCCGTCGGCAGAGAGCCGGATCATCACGCAACCCGCCGTTTGAAACAGCGCCCGGTATCGCTCGTCAATATCATCGCGCGCCTGATAGGCAGTTGTAGCTGCGCCTTGTGCGTCTTCCAGTGCTCTTTGCTGGCGCTTGCGCGCCGTGATGTCTGTAACAAAACCCTCCAGTAAGGTCCCTTGCTCGTCCGCCCCACCAGCACGACCGCGTTCCCACACCCATTTAATCGCGCCGGAGCGGGCGACGATCCGGTACTCCATTTCATAGGCTTGCTGCTCGCTCAGCGACGCCTGGACAGTTGACCAGATGCGCTCCCTGTCCCCTGGGTGCATAACATCTCGCCAGCAAGGTGTATCGTTCTCCAGCTCTTGTGGTTTGAATCCGCACAGCTCCTCGGCACCGGCGCTGACAAAAATCATCGACCAGTCTGGTGTATTGCGGCATCGGTAGACCATGCCAGGCACATCGGCCAGCAGCGCCTCGATGGTTCGTTCACTGTCCAAATTCAAGTCTGCACCGGTCCCACCGGACGTCGGTAATAGTTCATCATATAACGTCGTCTCCAGGACACCGCATTGTGGTTGCCCGCAGCCGCCTACGGGATTCCACCCGATTTCGGCCAATTTCTCTATAGCGTGTCGTGGCGCACGCCATTGACTACCATGGTGATAGCAATTGTTACCTAGTGTCCCCTGCGGCTAATTCGTTGATCTAT
>DDIS01000022.1 GCA_002338615.1 Proteobacteria bacterium UBA1844
ACCCGCGGTGATCGCGGTGGGCGCCAGCCAGCGCAACCATGGTCGCACATCGGCATGGCCGGATATCTCCCGCGCGGCGCGCCTGACCGTGGCGCGGTTTACCCGGCGTGCTTCGCGGCCGTAAGCGCCCAACAATGCGCGGTCGCAAATGACATTGATCAGGCGCGGTACCCCGTCGGACAGCTTGAACATTTCTTTCTTGGCGCCGGCGTCAAACAATTCAGTGACGGCACCGGCAACCCGCACGCGATGCTCAATGTAGGCAGCCGTCTCGTCTCGCGACAAAGGCTCGAGGTGGTAGCGGCCGGTTATTCGTTGTGCAAGCTGGCGCAGGTCGTTGCGTGCCAGGAGTTCGCGCAGCTCCGGCTGGCCAATCAAAATGATCTGCAATAATTTCTGTTTGGATGTTTCCAGGTTAGTGAGCAGGCGTACCTGCTCAAGGACATCGCGCGCAAGGTTCTGTGCCTCGTCAACGACGAGTATCGTTCGACGTCCTTCGGCGTGCGCCAATAGCAGGTAATGGTTCAGTGCATCGATCATCGCCTTGATGCTCTGCTTCTCTTCGGGAACCGGCACGCCCAGTTCTTCACCAATCGTTTGCAGAAATTCAAGAGCCGAGAGCTGTGGATTCAGCACCACGGCAACGTCCGCGTTGGCCGGTAAACGATTCTGTAACAACGTGCGTACCAGCGTGGTCTTGCCGGTACCGACCTCTCCGGTCAGCTGGATAAAACCGCCGGCTTCGGTAACTCCGTAGACCAGGTGCGCGAGCGCCTCGCCGTGGCGTTCGCTCATGAACAGGTAACGCGGATCGGGTGTTATCGAGAATGGCTTTTCATTGAGTCCGAAAAAGCTCGTATACATGATTGCCTGGCTTCGAATTACATGCGGGCGCCAGCCCGATGAGCGATTCTACCCCAGCTCGTCCTCGCGGTCGTGGCGCGCTTTGATGGTTCGTGCGCGGCCAAGTGCAGCTGCTCCGAAGCGATCGCGGACCTGGCTGACCAGCGAGTCTGTCGGAGCGGCCCGGGCCTCGGTTCCTTCGGCAAACAGGTCAGCCTGATTTGCAGGCCCAAGCGTGGTGCCAGCTACGCCCAGCAAGCGAAGCCGCGCGCCGCTGTTGTCGCGTAGCCAAATGCGCAACAAACGGTTTGCTGCCAGGAATACCTGGTCGGTGCCGTTGCTCGCAGGCTGCAGGCTGGTTTGTCGCGTGCAGGTGCTGAAATCGGCCGTACGAATCTTGATTTGCACGGTTCCGGCGACCAGCGCGGCTTTCTGCAGACGCGTTGCGCAGCGTTCCGCAAGATAAAGCAGCTCACGCTCCATATCCTGCGGGTCGTCGAGATCACGCTCATAGGTTTGCTCGGCGCTGATGGATTTGTCGCGTCGGGACGAGTGCACGGGTCGCTCGTCGATACCCGCCGCCCGGTTACGCGTGTGTTGCGTGTAGCGGCCGAATACCGGCTCAAGATCGCGGTCCGCCGCCTCCCGCAGATGCCGGACGGTCTCAATACCAATCGCCTGCAGGCGCGCCAGTGTCTTCGGCCCGATGCCGGGTAGCACTGATACTGGCAAAGGATCGAGGGTTGCTCGGCAGGCGTCGGCTGTCACCACGACGAGACCGTCCGGCTTGTCGAGGTCGGACGCAATTTTTGCCACGAGCTTGTTCTCGGCAACGCCCACGGAGGCGGTCAGCTGAGTGCGTTCGCGAATGAGCTTCTTGACGAGTTGTGCGATGTGCGGTCCGCTGCCGAACAGTTTCAGGCTCGTTGTAACGTCCAGGAATGCTTCGTCGAGAGACAATCCTTCAACGATCGGTGTGAACTCGCGAAATATCTCGAAAATTTGCTGTGACACGGCTTTGTAGTGACTCATGCGAAGCGGAATCCGCACGAGGTCTCTGCAACGTCGCTGCGCTTCGGCCATCGGCATTGCGGAACGAACACCATACTTGCGCGCTTCGTAGCTTGCTGCGGCGACGACGCCACGATTCTCCCCGCCCCCCACGACGACAGGCTTGCCGCGGAGAGCCGGATTATCGCGCTGCTCGACAGACGCGTAGAACGCGTCCATGTCGACATGCAGGATGCAACGAGTCGGCATCAATAATGCCGATCAACGATGTAACGGGCCAGCCAGCGCAGCGATTCGGCAGAGTCGGACAGGACGTCGAGCTCCCCGAGTGCCTCCCGTAACAATTCGTCGCATCGCGCGCGCGCCGCAGGCAGCCCGAACTGGCCGGGATACGTTGCTTTGGCAAGCCCGGCATCTGAGCCGGCCGGCTTGCCAATTACCTCGGTCTCGCCTTCGATATCGAGTATGTCATCACGGATCTGGAATGCGATACCGACCGAGTGCGAAAAGCGGTCGATTGCGCCAAGTATCGGCGCCGGAATGTCATTTTTCAGCAGGCAGGCGGACATCGCCGCCGCATGGATCAATGCACCGGTCTTTTGGGCGTACATATGCTCGATTTCATCGCTGCCAAGCGACTGGCCTTCGGCCGCCAGATCAATC
>DDIS01000193.1:0-7358 GCA_002338615.1 Proteobacteria bacterium UBA1844
GTGGCCTGTACGCCGCAGGCTACGCGCTGACGTTTCTCTGGTTCGAGGTGCAGAGTTTCACCGACGACGTCTGGAGCAGCCACGGCATTGGTGATTTCGTCGAGCACGAGTTGATCAGTCTCCTGCTGCGATTTTCGGTCGACGCGATCACTAACATGGTGAAAGCTTTCATGTGGCCGGTCTACGCCGCGGTCGCCTATCCGCCCTGGGGGGCCATAGCGCTAGGCCTGGCGTTTGCCTTGTTCCCTGTGTATCTCAAGAAACCGATCGAAAAATGGTTGTTCGCGGACGACGACGAGCAGGACTCGAAACCCGCCTAAAGTTGGTTCGGCATGCGCTGCTATCCTGGCGTGCGGCAGATTTTCGCTACGCACCCTCGACAATGTGCCCCTGGCGCCTGGCACGTGCCTTGAACCCGTCCTGCCATTTCGAACGCCTTGATGCCGGCGCGACCTGCACCGCGGTGACCTTGTATTCAGGGCACTCGGTTGCCCAGTCACTGAATTCGGTAGTCACTACATTCGCGCCCGTCTCGGGGTTGTGGAAAGTCGTGTAAACCACGCCGGGTTTTACTCGTTCAGTGATTGTGGCACGCAGCGTGATATCGCCCTTGCGGCTTGCCAGCGATACGAGTTGTGCATCACGGATGCCGCGAGTTTCAGCGTCGCTGGGGTGAATTTCCAGCAGGTCTTCGCCATGCCAGACCACGTTGTCGGTGCGCCTGGTTTGGGCTCCGACATTGTATTGCGACAGGATGCGGCCGGTCGTCAATAGCAACGGAAACTTGCGATTCGTCGTCTCTTCGGTCGGCACGTAGTCCGTTTCAACAAACAGGCCTTTGCCACGCACGAACTGGTCGATATGCATGATCGGCGTACCCATCGGCGCGCTGTCGTTGCAGGGCCATTGCACACTGCCAACGTCATCGAGGAACCTGAAGCTGACATTTTTAAACGTAGGCGTGAGCTCGGCGATTTCATCCATGATTTCAGCCGCGGCCGTGTAGTGCATGTCATAGCCAAGCGCCCGGCTGAGTTCCTGTGTAATCTGCCATTCGTCCTTGCCCTGGCGCGGCTTCATCACAGGTCGCACGCGATTAATGCGTCGCTCGGCATTGATAAAGGTACCGTCTTTCTCGAGGAACGACGTGCCCGGCAAAAAGACATGAGCAAACTTCGCCGTTTCATTCAGAAACAGGTCCTGGACGACGATACATTCCATGCTCTCGAGCGCCGCCTCGACGTGCTGCGTGTTTGGATCCGACTGCGCGAGATCTTCGCCCTGGATGTACATGCCCTTGAAGCCGCCGGCGCAGGCTTCGTCGAACATGTTCGGAATACGCAAGCCGGGCTCGGCGTCGAGTTTGACGCCCCAGAGATTTTCAAATGAGCCGCGGACCGCGTCATCCGCCACCGGCCGGTAGCCCGGGAGTTCGTGCGGAAACGAGCCCATGTCACACGATCCCTGCACGTTGTTCTGCCCGCGCAAGGGGTTGACGCCGACGCCGGAGCGGCCGAGGTTGCCGGTAGCCATGGCGAGATTGGCCATGCCCATGACCATCGTTGAGCCCTGGCTGTGTTCAGTAACGCCAAGCCCGTAATAGATTGCGCCATTTTTTGCACTGCCGTAAAGACGTGCAGCTGCCCGCAACTCGTCAGCATCCAGTCCGGCAATTTTCGCGACCGCTTCCGGTGAGTTCTCCGGACGCAGGATCATTTCCTTCCAGGCGGCGAAGGAGTCGACATCGCAGCGTTCGCGTACATAGTCTTCGGCGATCAGGCCTTCCTCGACTACCACATGCGCAAAAGCGTTGATAACGGGTACGTTCGTCCCTGGCGAGAGCGGCAGGTGATAGTCAGCGGCAACGTGTGCTGAACGCACCAGGTCGATCTTGCGTGGGTCCACGACGATGAGTTTCGCGCCTTCACGCAAACGCCGCTTCATCTGTGACGCAAACACCGGGTGTGCTGCAGTTGGGTTAGCGCCGATAATGACGATCACATCGGCGTCCAGCACGCTGTCAAAAGGTTGCGTGCCGGCCGACGTGCCCAGCGTCTTCTTCAGCCCATAGCCGGTCGGTGAATGGCACACGCGGGCGCAGGTATCGACGTTGTTGTTGCCGAACGCCGCGCGCACGAGTTTTTGTACGACAAACACCTCTTCGTTGGTGCAGCGCGAGGAGGTGATCCCGCCAATCGATTTACGGCCGTATTTTTCCTGCAAGGATTTGAAACGTTGCGCCGCGTAGCCAATTGCTTCGTCCCAGTCCACGACACGCCACGGGTCACTGGTTTTTTCGCGAATCATCGGGTCGAGTATGCGTTCGCGGTGCGATGCATAGCCCCAGGCGAAACGACCTTTGACACAACTGTGACCGTGATTCGCCTGGCCGTCCTTGTACGGGGTCATGCGTACGACCTGGTCACCTTTCAATTCGGCCTGAAATGTGCAGCCGACGCCGCAATAGGCGCAGGTTGTTACGACTTTGCGCTCAGGCATGCCGTGATCGACGATACTTTTTTCCATCAGCGTTGCCGTGGGGCAGGCCTGTACACAGGCGCCGCAGGACACGCATTCGGAATGCAGGAAGTCTTCACCCTGGATACCGGCCGAGACCTTGGAGGCAAAGCCGCGACCTTCAATTGTGAGCGCGAACGTACCCTGGACTTCGTCACAGGCTCGCACGCAGCGCGAACACACGATGCACTTCGAGGCATCGAACTGAAAATAGGGGTTGCTGGTATCCGTCGGTGCGTCGAGATGATTCTCACCGTCAAATCCGTAGCGGACATCACGCAAGCCCACCGCACCGGCCATGTCCTGCAATTCGCAATCGCCGTTTGCCGGGCAAGTCAGGCAATCAAGCGGGTGATCGGATATATAGAGTTCCATCACATTGCGGCGCAGCTTCGCCAGCGCGCCGGTCTGCGTACGGATCTTCATGCCGGCTGCAACAGGCGTGGTGCAGGATGCCGGGTAGCCTTTGTGGCCTTCAATTTCGACCAGGCACAGGCGGCAGGAGCCGAACGCTTTGACGCTGTCCGTCGCACATAGTTTGGGCACGTCGATGCCAGCAGTGCGGGCGGCGCGTAACACGCTGGTGCCCGCAGCCACGCTCACCGCGTAGCCGTCGATTTCAATCTCAACGCTGGTAGCTGCTGGCGTCGCTTTCGCCGCCGGCGTGCCGAGGTCGGTTTGTCTGGTGCGGTTCATGCGTCGCCTCCTTTGTGGGGTGCGAAGTCTTCTGCAAAGTATTTTAGAACACTGCGCACCGGGAAGGGTGTCATTCCACCCATCGCGCACAGCGATGCGCCTTCCATCGTGTCACATAATTCGACCAGTAAATCGTAATTATTTTCCTTCTCTTCGCCAGCTAAAATGCGGTCAATCACCTCAACCCCACGCGTGGAGCCGATTCTGCAGGGGGTGCACTTGCCGCAGGACTCGATGGCACAGAATTCCATGGCGAAGCGCGCCATCTGCGCCATGTTGCTCAATTCGTCGAAAACGACGATACCACCGTGACCGATCATGGCACCAATTTCCGCGAATGCCTCGTAATCCAGCGGGATTTCGAGTTGCTCGGCGGGTATGTAGGCGCCCAGTGGGCCACCTACCTGCACCGCCTTGACCGGCCGGCCACTTGCAGTACCGCCACCGAAGCCCTCGATTAGTTCGCGCAAGGTCACGCCAAAAGCCGCTTCGACCAGTCCGCCGCGCTTGATGTTGCCAGCTAGTTGGAATGCAAGCGTGCCTTTGGAGCGATTGACGCCATAGCTCGCATAGCGCTCGGCACCGAGCCGGATAATATTGGGTACCGATGCAAGCGTGATCACGTTATTGACGACCGTTGGCTTGCCAAAGAGGCCTGCGTGTACCGGTAGCGGCGGTTTGCTGCGCACGATGCCACGTTTGCCCTCGAGACTCTCCAGCATCGCAGTTTCCTCGCCACACACGTAAGAACCGGCGCCAAGATGCAGTTCGATGTCAAAGTCGAAACCAGTGCCTTGAATATTCTTGCCCAGCCAGCCGTTATCACGCGCCAGCTCAAGCGCTTTGCCGAAGATACGGTATGTCAACGGATACTCGGACCGCAGATAGACGTAGCCTTTGCTGGCGCCCGTCGCGAAACCGGCGATTGCCATGCCTTCGATCAGGCACAGTGGGTCGCTTTCCATCAGCATGCGATCGGAAAAAGTGCCACTGTCACCTTCGTCTGCGTTGCAGGCGATGTATTTTTGCTCCGCTTGGGCCTCCAGCACGGCGCGCCACTTGATGCCGGTCGGAAAGCCCGCGCCGCCACGTCCGCGCAAACCGGATGCGGCAATGGTGTCGACGATTTCCTCGCCGCTCATCGTTAACGCTTTTTCCAGCGCCTTGAAACCGGAGGTTGCGAGAAAGTCTTGGAGCGACAGCGGATTATTGAGGCCCGCGCGAAAAAAGGTCCAGCGCTGCTGCTTGCTCAGATACGGAATTTCCCTGGTCGGCCCGAGCCGCTTCGCGTGGTCGCCTCCCGCAAGGAAGCCCTGTTCGAACAAACCGCGGACATCCGCTGGCGCAACATTACCGTACGCAATCCGCTGGCCGTCGACCTCAACCTCCACCAGCGGCTCGAGCCAGCTTGCACCCCAGGAACCGTTACGTATCAGCTCAATGTCCTCACCGGACTTTTTCGAGCATCGTGCGATGCTAATCGCGACATCGTCTGCGCCGACCGAGACCGCCGAGGTTTCGCGCGGTACATAAACTTTGCTACGCGCCATCAGTCGAGGTTCCCTGCAGCAGTGTCGTTGAGCGCGCCAATAAGCTCGTCGAATTTCTCTTCGCTGACCCGTCCATAAGTACGACCGTCGATCATCACCGCGGGGGAGCAGGCGCAGTTGCCGAGACAGTAGACCGGGTCCAGCGTGATGTCGCCACCGGTTTCATGGAGATCAATGCCGAGAGTTTCCTTCGCGTGCTGTGTGAGCGCGCGGCTGCCCATCGCCTGGCATGCTTCAGCCTGGCATATTTTAACAATGTGCTTGCCTGGCGCTTCGGTACGAAAATCGTCGTAGTAGCTCACGACGCCGTGCACATCCGCCCGCGATAGATTCAGCTCTTCGGCCAGTTGTCGAATTGCGGCTTCGGGAACAAACGAAAAGTGTTCGATGACACCGTGCAGAATCTGGATCAGCATTTCCGGCCGGCCGCCGTGGCGGGCGACCAGCGCACTGGTCACGCCGGGTTCGTAGTCCAAAGCTATGCGCATAGTCGATGTTCTCCAGCATAAATGTTAAACCCGTCACCACGCAGGAAGCCAACCAGCGTCATGTTGAATTCGCGCGCGAGTTTTACAGCGAGGCTTGAAGGTGCGCCGACCGCGGCCAGTAGCGGCATTCCGGCAACCAGCGATTTTTGCATTAACTCGAAACTTGCGCGTCCGGAAACCATGATACCGAGTTCGTGCGCCGGCAGGCGAGATTCCGCCAACAGCCGGCCAATGAGTTTGTCCACGGCATTGTGACGGCCAACGTCTTCCATGCATGCGATGAGCGTCCCGTCAGGCCGAAATGCCCCCGCGGCGTGCAAACCGCCGGTATCGTCGAAAGTGGTTTGCGCTGCGCGCAAATTGGCAGGCACTTGTGCAAGTTTCCTGGCAGAAAAATACGTGTCGTTATCAGGGATAGCCGTAAGCCCGACGACATGCAACGCCTCAAGAGACGCTTTGCCGCACACGCCGCAACTCGAGCTCGTATAAAAGTGTCGTTGCAGGCGGCCGAGGTCTACCTCGACATCGGCTGCCAGCTCGACTCGAATGACATTGTGCAGGCCTGTATCCGGGTCCGGGCTGCCGCAAACTTCAACCGAGGTAATATCGTCGAGCGCATGCACTATCGATTCAGTAAACAGGAATCCGGTCGCGAGGTCTTTGTCGTTTCCCGGCGTGCGCATGGTGATCGCGATACTGCGTGTTGCGCGACCGTCCGGAGTCGAGAATCCGAGCCTGATCTCGAGCGGTTCTTCCACCGCAACCCGGTCAACCGCCGCTTGTCGCTCGCCGTTCAGGCTCGTCTGGATTTCGATCGCTAAGCTGCCGCTGTTCATACGGTCAGTATATAGCTGTCCGATCCGGGTGAGTATGGTGACGAACAGCAACGCACTGACTGACCGGCCTCCGTTGCAAGGTCCCCGCAATTACCGCAACGGCAAAGCGAGTCACAGCATACTGTTGGGCAATATTGGCCTCAGTACTCACCAGGATCGCGGGGGGTCATGATCTGCCGGCGAATGGCCGCCAGGGCGGCTTCGTCGGATAGCGCCACCGTTGAATCCCGAACACGGACCCCGAGTTCTTGCAAAAGCCCATCGACGTCCGGGAAGCCGCTGGTATCCGCGTAGCGTTCGTACAATGGTGAAAATATCGGTTCGGCAATCAAGGTATCCAGTTTTGCGAACAACTCCGCCCCCGACCAGGTTCGATTGGACGGCAGACAACACAATTGGAAATTACCCAATACCGTATCGAGCGATACCGCGCTGCCGGAGTGTTGCCGGAGCTCGACGTCCGCCAGCAACGCGATGGCTGCTCCGCTCCAGTACACCTTCATTCGGGCATTGCGGCTGTCGCTGGCTGCGGCTTCGTCGGGCGATGCGTTCGGCATGGAATGCCGACCGCGTTCGAATCCTTCAAACAATTTCTGCCAGGCGTACTGCGGTGTGTATTGGCCGGCTCGCGCTAGCAGGACATTCTGATAGTACTGTGCGAAGCCTTCCGAAATCCAGCGCTCGTCTCTTGCGACGTACGGCAACATCAGATGAGAAAATTCGTGAGTCGCGGTCCAGTCTCTCGTTAATCTCTCGATCGTGCTGGCCGGGTTGACCAGCAGTTCCACTGCTTCGCCACCGTCACGCACGACGCGACCGAAAATGACCGCGTCACTGTTTCGGGAACGATCGACAACGGGAATTATGAAAACCGAAAACTGTGGATTTGGAAATCGGCCATACGCGTGCAACAGGTTGCGGGTAGTTTGCTGTATCCAGCCAGTGAGTGCGTCCGGGTCATAGCCCGACTTTCCTTTCAGCAACACAATTCGCAGCACGGCGCCATTGACTTTGAGCTCCCGAACATCGAGGTTTCCAAATGCCGCTGGAGCAGAGCCACTTTGCGGTGATACTTCCGGTTCGTATGTTTGCGTGCCAGCGTGAACAAGTTTCCAGGGCACTGCCACTTTGTCGCCGGGTTCCGTATCAAAGCGCACATTAATTACCGCTGGATCTTGCAGGGGTGGCCGCCAGAACCACTGCGCGGGTCGTATCAAGCGATTGTCCGCGGCCAGAGACTCATTTAGCGGCTCGGCCGCCGCGGCGCGAGC
>DDIS01000193.1:7462-15138 GCA_002338615.1 Proteobacteria bacterium UBA1844
GCCGCGGCGCGAGCCGCATCAACTACATAGTGCAGGCAACGAATGCCTTCTTCGGGAAGCAGCAAGTGGCGGCCGCGCTTGCGCAGTGGTTTGCCGTTGTCACAGTCGTCTGCCGATATAAGAAAATCACCGGCGTCGTGTGCTCGCGCATTGATCGAGGCAGGATAGCCATTGAATCTAGCGGTGACCTCGATCCTTGTGAGTGCGGCATTGATGTGCAC
Source organism: Proteobacteria bacterium UBA1844 (assembly GCA_002338615.1). Lineage (GTDB taxonomy): Bacteria > Pseudomonadota > Gammaproteobacteria > Steroidobacterales > Woeseiaceae > UBA1847. The sequence continues at coordinate 7,684 of DDIS01000193.1, forward strand.
TACGTAGTCATCGGCCAGCGCAAATGCACTCGTATGCAACAACATGCTAATGATAATCGTTCGCAGAAAGCTGTCGATCTGGAGAATGTGCATTTGCTCCGGCATTGATGTGGGTGTCCTTTTTCAGCTTCCTTTTTGCAACTTTTTCGACACTTTATGCAAACATTGATGTGGGTGTCCTGTTGCAGTTCTCTGCGCAATCTTTTTTTGCTTTTCATGGATGCGCAAAACTCGCTGAATCATGGAGTTTGGTGGTTGAGGTGGATGTCCTTTTCGCTGGCGGTTGCGGTGGATGTCCTTTTTGTTGTTTTGCTACGGTTCAGGTTACGGGGTTAGAATGCCTCTTGCCAGAACCGCATTCAGATAAAAAACCGAGGAGATTCCGTTGAGCAAGATCGCACGCCGCAAGTTCATACAACTCTCAGCCGTTGCTGCCGCAGGTTGCTTTGTGCAGCCGGGTCGTGAGGCTCGGGCAGCCGACATGCCACACCTGACCGAAGACGATCCGATGGCAAAGGCGATGAAGTACACGCACGATTTCAGCACCGTCGATCCCGCGACGCGTACCAATCCGGCCGAAGAGCAGCATTGTGCAAATTGTGCGCTGGTCCAGGGTAACGATGGTGAAGAATGGCGACCCTGCCAGATTTTTCCAGGCAAGCTTGTGAACGCCGATGGCTGGTGTTCGGTTTGGGCGCCGAAAGCCTGACGCCGAGTCGCAACAGAAAGAAGCAACGCCGGCATTGACGCCGGCGTTTTCGATTCCGGGGTCGATAAGCACAGCCGGGTACAGCTTTGAGACAAGCCTGCACAAAGGGGGCATAATGCGCGCGTTTGTTTAGCCTGGCATTGGAGAGAGAACTTGTTTGACAGCATGAAGAGCCTGCCTGCGGATGCAATCCTCGGGCTGATAGCCGAATACAGGAATGATCGGCGCAATAATAAAATTGATCTTGGCGTGGGTGTATATCGCACCGCCGACGGGCAAACGCCTGTGCTCGATGTTGTCAAGAAAGCGGAACAAAAACTTATCGACACGCAGACCAGCAAAGCCTATATCGGTACGGCCGGCGATCCGCGATTTAATAGCGCGATGCAGACATTGGTTTTCGGCGCAGCCGAAGACAAGCCGCGGCTGGTCACGATCCAGGCGCCGGGAGGCTCGGGTTCGCTCAGGGTTGCTGCAGGTCTGCTGCTACGGGCACAAAATGCTGCCCCGGTCTGGGTGAGCGACCCCACCTGGAACAATCATGTGCCATTGCTCGGCGGGGCGGGTCTCGCGTTGCAACCCTATCCATACTATGACACTGAAAAACACGTGATTCGCATCGATGCATTGCTGGACACGTTGCGTAGTGCCTCGCGCGGGGATGTCGTGCTTTTGCATGCCTGTTGTCACAATCCTTCCGGGCTGGATCCAACGCCCGACGAATTTCGCGCTATTGCCGACCTTATCGTTGAGCGCGAACTTGTACCACTCGTGGACATGGCGTACCAGGGCTTTGCGACCGGACTGGATGAAGACGCGTTTGCCATCCGACACCTGGCGGGCCGGGTACCGGAAATGCTCGTGAGCAGTTCATGCTCCAAGAATTTCGGCCTGTATCGCGATCGGGTGGGTACGCTTTCCGTGCTGGTTAAAGATACAAAAACGCGCGACATCGTCGCGAGCCAGTTGAGCAACATTGTGCGCACGATTTACTCCGTGCCACCGGATCACGGTGCCGCCGTAGTGAGCGAAATACTGCATGATGATGAATTGACGCGGGACTGGCATGTCGAGCTTGCTGCAATGCGCAATCGTTTGCGGGAAATGGCCAACTTGCTCGAGCAGAAGCTCAAAGTGGCTGCACCATCCAGGGATTTCTCGCATCTTGCCCGGGCTGCCGGCATGTTCTGCTTCCTCGGTATCAGCGAAGCGCAGGTAACGCGGTTGAAAAAAGACTACGGCATTTACATGGTCGGTTCCAGCCGCATCAATGTGGCTGGCATTACTGCGGATAATGTTGACTACCTCGCGGAGTCAATCGCCGCGGTGTTGTAGCGCGGCTGCTTCGCAGCTGACGCGCATCATCGTCCTGTCAAGACCGAGTTCGGCAGGTGTGCCTGTCACTATCGCCTTGTCGTTCTGCAACTGTATCGAAATGCCTGCGCTGCCTGTCGTGCCTTCCTGTTCGAAGTCATAGCGGGCATCGATGACACCATCCTGGATCGTGCCTGCAAAGTGCCCGAGGCGTCGGTCCTTGGCCCACGGTATCCAGTTGAATTGCCCGCTTGCCTCGTTGCCGGAGATCTGTACCAGCAATTCTTCGATATCCTGATGTTGCGGCTCATCCGGGAACGTGTGAATTTCCCGAAAGCAATGCCGTTGCACGGGAGCACCCACACCGCGGGCATCGCTGTCGGGCGCGTCAGAACTCTTCCCGGAACAGGCGGACAAAATGCCACACGCACACAAGCCGAGCAGAAGCTGTCCAGAGTTCATATATAGTCCGGCTTAAGCGGGCCGTGTCTTGTCACGCGCAATATTGGTCGCCAGTGCAATCATTGATGACAGGTCGGCAAGATTAGCGGGTACCACCAGCGTATTTGCGGCCTTCGCGAGTTGGCCGAATTCGTCGATGTATTGTTGCGCAATACGCAGCTGCATGGCGGCTTCGCCACCGTCGCCGACCAGCGCTATACCAACCTGTCGCAAGCCGTCCGCAGTTGCCGTTGCAACCGCCAGGATCGCTGATGCTTCGCCCTCCGCCTCGTTGATTTGCTGCTGCTTGGCTGCTTCGGATTCCTTGATAACGCGCTGCTTTTCGCCTTCGGCCTGGTTGATCTTGGCATCGCGCTCGCCTTCGGATGTCAGGATCACGGCACGCTTTTCCCGTTCTGCGCGCATCTGCTTTTCCATCGCACTCAATACGTCGTGCGGCGGATTAATATTCTTGATTTCATAACGCATGACTTTCACGCCCCAGGGATCGGACGCTTTGTCGAGCTCTTCCACCACGTTGGCGTTGATGGCGCCTCGTTCCTCGAACGTACGATCGAGGGCGATCTTGCCGATCTCACTGCGCAATGTCGTTTGCGCAAGTTGTGAAATTGCGAACATGTAGTCGCCAATGCCGTAGGAGGCACGGCCGGGGTCGAGTACCTGCAGGTACAACACGCCGTCAACACCAACCTGCACATTATCATTGGTAATGCAGACCTGTTCCGCAATATCGACAGCTTGTTCCTTGAGTGTGTGCCGATAGGCGATCCGCTCCATGAACGGAATGAGGATATGAAAACCGGCACTCAAAACCCGGGAAAACTTGCCGAGCCGCTCGATGACGTAGGCGTTCTGCTGTGGAACGACGACCGCAGTTTTTGCGATGACGAAAATCGCGACGGCGGCAATGGCGAGTGCAACATAGAGTGAGTTCATACGGGGTCCTCTTGCTCGGAGATTTCGTTTTGTTATTGTCTGGCTTGACTACTGCGCCGGCCGCAGCCGTCTCAAGCCGACGTTAACCCGGCAGTTTGCTGACATACAGAGTCAATCCTTCGCTGCGGGCAATGGCGACGCGTTCGCCCCGGCTGATTGGTGCAGTGCCTTCGTTGACCACAGTCCAGGTGGAACCTCGAAAGCTGGTTCGAATCGAACTGCCGGCCGCGAGGTCCTCCGATATTTCAAGGTACTCGCCAGCGACCCCCTCACGAAAGCCAGGCACGTTGCCACGAATCTTCATATACAACGCTTTTCTGAAGGTAAACATCGAAACCAGCGACAGCGCTGCGAACGTGAGCCACTGTGCCCATTCCGGCAGCGGGATACCGACCAGGCCGAGTACCCCGACCAAAGCCGCGGACACGCCGATAAATACGAGATAAAACTGCGCATCGATCGCGATTAATTCCGCAGCGAACAAGAAAGCGCCAAGAACCAGCCAGGCCCACCAGGTCATGTTGTACTCCAGCTACCGTGTCAGACGAAACTATAGTCGCGTTGCTGCCAATGTGCAGCAAAGAAAATCGGCGCGCAGAAACTATCGGCCTGCGCTGGCTAGCGTGCGAATACCGGGCCCCACAATACGCGGCTGTTCTCGTCGATATGCAGGCGCTGCGCGGTGCCTGCATTCAGCTCCAATACGTAGGACACGGGTTCGACAGCCGGAATGGTTTTCAACGACTGCGGCTCTGTGTCCTCTGCGATATTGGCGACACTGCCATCGCTGCGGATAAATGCGATGTCGAGCGGGATATAAGTATTCTTCATCCACATCGCGTGGACTTGCTCATCTTCATAAACGAACAACATACCGGTAAACGGCGACAGTTTACGCACAAACATCAGGCCGCGACGCTGCTGCGCATCTTCTTCTGCGAGGTAGATGTCAAACAGGTAACAGGCATGCTGGCTGGCCTCAATTATCAGCACGTCGCGCGCAAACCGGGCGTCAAGCTCGGTCGACGCATCAGCCGAAGTTTCACCCAAGCCGGCGGCCGAGACATTGCTTGTTGCGAGTGCCAGCGAGACGCAGGCGAGCAGGACGGCCGAACGCCAGCTCAATGTTTACTCCAATTGATTTCGCCGGAGAATACAAGCTTGTTGATGGTCACGCTCGTGTCACCACTCACCTCCGCCAGCGGCGCAATACAGTAGACGGTCCCTTCGATGCGAAAGTGGTCGGCCGTGTCCAGCGCATCCTGGTGCTCAATGTCGGTGAGGCAGATATCGAGATTGGCGGTATTGAAGAAACGGCCTTTGCCTTCTTCAATAATGGTCAGGTTGCTGGGTAGTTCGCGGGCGGTTTTCCCAGGCTCAAGATCCGGCAAGGCCAGTATGAAGGTCACGGCAAGGTTGTTGTCACCGGCTTTGCCCGAAAAGCGCAAGCGCGCGCCGGCCGCATTGGGCCTTGGCATGCCGTTACATGTCATCTCACTGCCGCGCCAGTCAACCTCGCCATGCAACGCGCCGTACAGGGTTGTGCGCAAGCTCCCTGACTCTGCGCAAGATGAGGCCTCGGTGCCGGCAGGCGATGTCGTGCCGGCCCTGACGTCAGCGGGTAACGCGGGCAGTACGGCCTCGTCCGGTACGGCGTCCTGTGCACAGCCCGCAACGCAAAAAAGCAGGGTGAGCAATATTGTCGGCCGCGCCAATGGGGTAATTGAATGCAATCTATGGCCTCTTTGCCGGTCGAACCGAGGCACATTATTACTGATGTGCCCGGTGATGGCGAAAAAAAGCAGCGACGTAAGCGCCGCTCCACGCATCATTACGGATCCTGTGCCCGAAAACGGCCGGCAGGGCTTCGTCCGGTAGCAAATAAGACTTTTTCTGACACGCTGTTAGAATGGCCGCCCGTTTTCTGGCAGGTTGCCAACCCTTTATCATTCCGAGGAGTCGTGGATGAGCGTTGTAGAACAATTTCAGCAGCTGGAAGCACATGCGAGCCGTCTGATCATAGGCCAGGCGCACCTGATCAATCGCATGTTGATTGCGTTGCTATGCGATGGACACCTGCTCGTCGAAGGCGCGCCGGGACTGGCGAAGACCCGCGCCATCAAGGTGCTGGCGGAAAGCATAGAAGGTGATTTTCATCGCCTGCAATTTACGCCGGACCTGTTGCCGGCTGACCTGACGGGAACCGACATTTACCGACCCCAGGAAGGGACCTTTGAGTTTCGCCGCGGGCCCTTGTTTCACAACCTGATTCTTGCAGATGAAATTAACCGTGCGCCGGCTAAAGTGCAGTCAGCGCTCCTCGAGGCGATGGAAGAAAGGCAAATTACAGTCGGTTCCGAAAGTTACGCGCTCGAGGACCTGTTCATGGTGATGGCGACGCAGAACCCGATCGAACAGGAAGGCACATACCCGCTCCCGGAAGCGCAGTTGGATCGCTTCTTGCTGCACGTAGAGGTTGGTTATCCGACACCGGCTGATGAGCGCCGTATCCTGGTACTGAACAGGGACGAGGCAAAGGCACACGAGCGCGATGCGTTCAAGCCGCCCGAGCTGCTGTCCCGCCGCTCAATCATGGAGGCGCGCCAGGATATTCTTCGGCTGCACCTGGCCGATGAACTCGAGGAGTACATCGTCAACATCGTGATCACGACGCGCAAGCCCGAGGCGGTCGATGCATCACTTGCCGGGCAGATTTTGTACGGAGCATCGCCACGCGCCAGTATGGGCATCGACCGTGCGGCGCGCGCGCACGCGTGGCTCGCGGGACGCGACTATGTTGGCCCGGAAGATATCCAGGCAGTGGCTCCAGACGTGCTGCGCCATCGACTCGTGCTGAGCTTCGAGGCCGAGGCGGACGGCGTCGTCGCGAATACCGTCATTCAACACATACTCGATGGGGTCGGCGTGCCTTGACCGGCCGTTTGCCACCTACACAGGTCACCTGACAATGCATCTCGATCATGTTGCCGAACACTCGTCCCCGGTCAGTGTCAGCCAGCCAGAGCTGATTCACCTGAACGGTCCGGCGCGCGCTATTGCACTTGACGTAATGCGTGTCAATTCATTGCAAACCGGTGCCTACGTATCGCGTTTCCGCGGCCGGGGTATGGAGTTTGATGAGTCAAGGCCGTATCAACCCGGCGACGATCCGCGCTCGATCGACTGGCGTGTCACCGCGCGCAGCACCACGGCCTATACAAAACTGTTTCGCGAGGAACGCGAGCGGCCCGTGCTGGTCATGGTCGACTTGCGTGCCAATATGCATTTTGCCACGCGTGGTTGTTTCAAGTCGGTCAACGCCAGCCGGGCCGCGGCGCTTTTGTCCTGGGCGGCCCATTATCGCGGCGACCGATTGGGCGGCCTGATTTTTGGCGACCACGTGCATCACGAACTGAAGCCACGGCTTGGCCGGCGCGCGGCACTCCACTTTGTACATGCGCTGGCTGATCACCCGGACTGGCAAACGCGCACGCGCCATGCCGGGGACGACGGCGAGGCCGCGCTGACGAGGGCGATGTCGTCACTGCGCCGGGTTGTAAGACCGGGCAGCCTGGTGGTGTTGCTGAGTGATTTCCACGGCTTGTCGCGCATTGGCCAGTCCTATCTGTCGAGCGTCGCGCGGCACAGTGAAGTGCTCGCCGTGGTGTTGAGCGATCCCTTCGAACGTCGCTTGCCACCGCCGGGGCGTTATCGCCTGCTGGCCGACGAGGATGAGCTGGCGATCGACACGCATTCGGCCCGGGCGCGACGGGACTATGAGGAAGCCTATGCCAGGCGCAGCCACGCATTGGAACTCTATTGCCAGCGCTATGGTATCCACCACCTCGAGCTGTCCACGGCAGACGACCCGGTGGCGGCGTTGCAAACGGCGCTCGGCCGCCGGCGTCGCTGAGGCAGAGCACGACGATGAATCCACAGCAATGAACACTACGCGATGACACCGAGCGCACTTCCAATACGAGACCTGCACTTGCCGGACCCCGTCGGCTGGTGGCCACTCGCGCCCGGCTGGT
>DDIS01000037.1 GCA_002338615.1 Proteobacteria bacterium UBA1844
CGGGGGCTACAGTCACTGGAAAAATCTCGCAATAACGCGCTGGCGCGAGGATACCACTTGTGATCACTGGGGGTCATTCTGCTATCTTCGCGACGAGCAAAGCGGCGAAGTCTGGTCAACTACTTATCAGCCAACACACAAACAACCACAACATTATGAAGTCATTTTCTCTGAGGGACGTGCCGAGTTCCGCCGCCGCGACACGATTGACAAGGGACATTTTGAAACCTACACCGAAATGGTGGTATCGCCTGAAGATGATATTGAATTGCGCCGCGTGCGTATTACCAACCGTACTGGCCTCCGTCGCACCCTGACGGTAACAAGTTACGCTGAAGTGGTGCTGGCCGTGCCGGCAGCAGATGCGCTGCATCCAGCTTTCAGCAATCTGTTTATCCAGACCGGAATCGACGAACAACACCACGCGATATACTGTACCCGTCGTCCTCGATCGGCTACCGAGCCAACGCCCTGGATGTTTCATATGATGACGACACATGATGTCGAAATTGATGCCATCTCTTATGAAACAGACCGGGCGCAATTTATTGGCCGTAGCCGTACCGTAGCCAATCCCCAGGCTTTGAGTGGTGATACGCCGAACATACTCTCTGGCAGCCAGGGTTCCGTGCTGGACCCGATTGTTGCTATACGCCATACCATTACGCTCGATCCGGAGCAGATGGCTATCATCGACATGGTTAGCGGCGTGGGAGAAACGCGCGCGGATATGTTGAATTTGATTGAACGATATCAGGACAGGCGACTTGCGGATCGTGTTTTTGATATTACCTGGACACACGCGCAGGTGGTATTACGCCAGATTAATGCCAGTGAGGCTGACGCCCAGCTCTATGGCCGCCTGGCAAACGCCATTATCTATAGCAACGATAAATTTCGTGCCGAGACCAGCATTCTGAAGCAGAATCACCGTGGACAATCCGAATTATGGGGCTACGCGGTTTCGGGTGATTTGCCGATTGTCCTGTTGCAGATCAGCGATGCAGCCAATATCGAACTGGTGCGCCAACTGGTGCAGGCCCATGCCTATTGGCGCCTGAAAGGACTTGCAGTGGATCTGGTCATCTGGAACGAGGACCGCGCCGGTTACCGGCAGTTGTTGCAGGACCAGATTATCGGATTGATTGCAACGGGCACTGAAGCCCATGTCATCGACCGGCCAGGTGGCATCTTCGTGCGACAAACGGAGCAGATGTCAAACGAAGATCGCATCCTGTTTCAGTCGGTCGCTCGTATCATCATCACGGATAGTCACGGAACGCTGGCGGAACAGATCAATCATCCCCGAACCAAAGTCCGGCGAATGCCGCTATTACGTGCAAGCCGCAACCACCGCGCTGATCCCGCAAGCGACAGCAAATTTCCAAGAGAGGATCTCACCCTGCATAACGGATTGGGTGGTTTCACTGCGGACGGGCGCGAATATGTTATTACGACGACAGACAAACAAATTACGCCTGCACCATGGGTGAATGTGCTGGCCAATCCGCATTTCGGTACCGTCATCTCCGAGAGTGGGCAGGCGTATACCTGGAGTGAGAACGCCCACCAATTCCGGCTGACGCCCTGGCACAATGATCCGGTATCTGACATCAGTGGCGAAGCTTTTTATTTACGTGATGAAGAAAGCGGACACTACTGGTCGCCCACACCCCTGCCCTGCCGCGGCACTAATGCCTACGTTACTCGACATGGATTTGGCTATAGTGTATTCGAGCACACCGAGAGTGGCATTGTCTCCGAATTATGGGTTTATGTCGGAATAGATGCTGCCGTCAAGTACTCGGTATTGAAGGTACGGAATGCATCCGGACGTCCACGACAACTCTCCGCAACCGGCTATGTCGAGTGGGTGCTGGGTGACTTGCGGTCAAAATCGGTGATGCATATTACAACCGAAATAGACGCCAGCAGCGGCGCACTGTTCGCGCATAACCCTTACAACGCCGAATTTACCGGTCGTATCGCATTTTTCGACGTGGACGAAACAGACCGCTCGATCAGTTGCGACCGCACTGAATTCATCGGGCGCAACGGTTCACTCAAAGCTCCTGCAGCAATGACGCACTCACAGCTTTCCGGCAAAACCGGCGCGGCGCTTGACCCCTGCGCAGCCATTCAGATTAAATTTGACCTGGCGGATGGGCAGGAACGTGAAATCATTTTCCGTTTGGGGCAGGCCGGCAGACGCGGAGCTGAAGATGCGCGCAGTCTGATACGCCGGGTGCGGGGAGCGGCGGCTGCGCGTACGGCGCTCGAAGCAGTGTGGCAGTACTGGAACCACACCCTTGGTACCGTGCAGGTAGAAACACCCGATCCTTCCCTCAATGTGCTCGTCAATGGCTGGCTGGTCTATCAAACGCTGGCCTGCCGTTTATGGGCACGCAGCGGTTATTACCAATCAGGTGGCGCCTTCGGTTTTCGCGACCAGTTACAGGATGTCATGGCGCTGGTCCATACCGAGCCGCTGCGTGTACGCGAACATTTGCTGTTGTGCGCGGCGCATCAGTTTGTGGAAGGCGATGTGCAGCATTGGTGGCATCCACCGTCTAATCGTGGTGTGCGCACCCGCTGCTCCGACGATTACCTGTGGTTGCCACTGGCAGTAAGCCGCTACGTACTGAGTACCGGCGATCGCGGTGTACTGGATGAATCTATTCCCTTCCTGGAAGGCCGCCCGGTCAACCCCGAGGACGACTCATATTACGATCTTCCGACACAGTCAAACGAGTCAGCCAGTCTCTATCAGCACTGTACGCGAGCGATTCAGCATGCCTTACGGTTTGGCGAACATGGCTTGCCTCTGATGGGTTCAGGTGACTGGAACGATGGCATGAATCTGGTAGGAATCCATGGCAAAGGCGAAAGTGTGTGGCTGGGATTTTTCCTGTATGAAGTATTGACTCGCTTTGCTGAGCTGGCAAAACGACAGGATGATGCGTCTTTCGCCGAGCAATGTCTCGGCACAGCCGCAGAACTGCGTCAACATATCGAACAGCACGCCTGGGATGGCGGTTGGTATCGCCGTGCCTACTTCGACGACGGCACCGCGCTGGGATCAGCAAACAACAGCGAATGCCAGATCGATTCAATTTCACAAAGTTGGTCGGTGCTCTCCGGCGCAGGCGATGCTGCACGATCCCGGCAAGGCATGGAAGCCGTCTATGCACGCCTGGTACGGCATGACAATGCACTGATTCAGCTTCTGGACCCCCCATTTGACACCTCGGATCTTGATCCCGGCTATATCAAGGGTTATGTCCCGGGCGTGCGAGAAAATGGTGGGCAGTACACCCATGCGGCAATCTGGACCGCCATGGCATTCGCGGCCGCGGGAGACAACCAGCGCGCGTGGGAATTATTGAACATGATCAACCCGGTCAACCATGGAAAATCAGCGGCAGGAATAGCGATTTATAAAGTCGAGCCCTATGTCGTTGCCGCTGATGTCTACGCAGTTTCACCGCATGCCGGTCGCGGAGGATGGAGCTGGTACACTGGTTCTGCCGGCTGGATGTATCGGCTGATTGTGGAATCTCTGCTCGGCCTAAGACTGGAAGTCGATAAACTGTATTTCACACCCTGTTTGCCTGCCTCCTGGCAAACATTCACACTGCACTACCGCTACCGGGAAACCGTCTACCATATCGTGGTATCACAAACTCATAGTGATGATGCCGGACAGCCTGGTGCGATGCGCGTTACGCTAGACGGCATCGAACAGCCGGAACCGGTTATTTCCCTGGTGGATGATCACCAGGAACATACGGCCGAAGTTTGCATGATAACCAGCTTGCCTCATGCAGAATAAATTCATACCGAATATAACATTATGATTATATGAAATAATCACCATGTCCGTAGATGGCTGCCATTCACATTTGATTCAATTGCCAAGTTGGATCAGGAACTCGGGGGTGCTGTTACGGATCAGTTTCTTTTCGCCACTGGTTATTCACCGGCCATCAAGAAGCGTGGTTGCCCTGGCTGCCACTGCGCCGATAGCGCCTCCGCCTGCTGCAATACCGTCTGCACTGCCGCATCCTGCAGGTCGGGTGGGTAGCCATATTTGCGCAGGATGCGTTTGACCAGCACGCGCAGCCGCGCCCGGGCCGATTCACGGTGGGCCCAGTCAACGGCAATGTTTTCTTTCAGGCTGACCAGCAGCTCGTGAGCGATAACCCGCAAATTGTCGTCGCCCATCACCTGTACAGCAGATTCGTTCTCCGCCAGCGCGTCGTAAAAGGCGATCTCATCAAGGGATAAGCCCTGTTCCTCGCCGCGATTGCGCGCGGCGCGAATGTCCAGGGCCAAATTGATCAGTTCCTGCAGCACCTCGGCGGTGGTGATGGCATTGGCGTGATAACGAGCAATGGCGTCTTCCAATCGCTCGGTGAAGGCGCGGGTCTCGACCACATTGGTACGGGTACGCGAGCGGATGCTGTCATTGAGCAGCTTCCGCAGCGCTTCCAGCCCCAGATTCTTTTTCTCCATCTGCTGCACTTCAAGCAGAAACTCGTCGGAGAGGATGGAGATATCCGGCGTCTGGATACCAGCAGCAGCAAGGATATCGACGATCTCGGTAGAGATCACCGCACGACTGACAACCTGTTGGATAGCCAGCTCGCGATCCTGCCGGATAGCCCCTGCACCGCCCGCCGTCTTGACTAGCGCAGCACGGATGGCCTGGAAGAAACCGACTTCCTCGCGGATGCCGCGCGCTTCATCCGAACTTGCCACCAGCGCAAAGGCCTTCGATAGACTCAGTACGCCATCGGCAAAGCGCCGTCGCGCCTGCCTCGAAGCCTCTGGCGTCTTTTCTGCTGCCGCCCATTGCTGCTGCTTGTCAAGTATCCATTCGATAGCGCCGGCCATCATGGCCAGTCGTTCGCCGGGCGTAGCGCCAAGGCCGGTGCGGTAGTCGAACCCAAAGAACATGTCGCGCACGATCTCGACCTTCTCCAGCAGCACCGCCACGGCCTCCCGCTCATCAATACCGGTTTTGTCTTGATCCGGTTTGGAATACTGGGCGAGGGCCGACTTCAGGTTCTGGGCAATGCCGATGTAATCCACAATCAAGCCCGCTGGTTTGTCACGGAACACCCGGTTAACGCGGGCAATGGCCTGCATCAGGCCGTGGCCGCGCATTGGCTTATCGATGTACATAGTGTGCATGCTGGGCGCATCGAAACCGGTCAGCCACATGTCGCGCACGATCACCAGCCGCAGCGGGTCCTGCGGATCACGGGCACGCTTGGCCAACAGATCACGCCGCGCCTTGTTGCCGATGTGCTGCTGCCACTCCACCGGGTCAGACGCCGCGCCGGTCATCACGATCTTGATGCTGCCGGCGTTGTCGTCGCTGCTGTGCCAGTCGGGGCGCAGCTTGATGATCTCGTCGTAGAGTGCCACGCAGATGCGCCGACTCATGCACACCATCATCGCGCGGCCATTGAGCGCCGCCACCCGGTCCTCAAAGTGCTGCACCAGGTCGGCGGCCACCAGCGCGAGTCGCTTGTCGCTGCCCACCAGCGCTTCGACCGTGCTCCACTTCTGCTTGGTGCGTTCGGCGTTGGGTTCGTCCTCGTCCTCCAGCAGCGCCTCGATCTCGGCATCGATGCGCGGCTTCTCGTCCTCGTCCAGCTCGATTCGCGCAAGGCGCGATTCGTAGTAGATCGGCACCGTGGCGCCGTCTTCCACCGCGCGGCTGATGTCGTAGATGTCGATGTAGTGGCCGAACACCGCCGGGGTGTTCACATCGGTCGCCTCGATGGGCGTGCCGGTGAAGCCGATGAAGGAGGCATGGGGCAGTGCATCGCGCAGGTACTTGGCAAAGCCGTAGGCAATCTCACCGGTCTTGCTGGCCACCTTCGCTTTGAAGCCATACTGGCTGCGGTGCGCTTCGTCGGCGATGACCACGACGTTGGACCGATTCGTGAGCGTGGGGAAATCGGCCTCGTCTGCCTTTGGTGCGAACTTCTGCAGCGTGGTGAAGATCACGCCGCCCGAAGCGCGGTTGAGCAGGATGCGCAGATGCTCGCGGTCCCGCGCCTGCACCGGCGTCTGGCGCAGCAGGTCCTTGCACATGGCGAAGGTAGCGAATAACTGGTCGTCCAGATCGTTGCGGTCGGTGAGCACCACCAACGTGGGGTTGGCCATGCGCGAATCGAATACCAGCAAGCCCGCGTAAAATGCCATCAGCAGGCTCTTGCCGGAACCCTGCGTATGCCAGATCACCCCGGCCTTGTGGTCACCCGGCGGTTGGACCTTAACGCTGGGTAGCCCGTAGACAGCCGGGTCCTCGGCCACTCCGAGACGATCCGATGGCTGGCTCGCCCGTAACGTAGAAACTACCGCCTTCTTCACCGCGTGAAACTGGTGGTAGCCGGCGATGATCTTGATCAGCCCGCCACCGGTTTCGCCAAACACGGTGAAATGGCGCAGCAGGTCGAGAAAGCGCCCTTGCTCGAATACGCCCTCGATCAGCGTGGCCATCTCCGGCATGCCTTTGGGTTCAATGCGTGTGCCGTCGGTGGTGCGCCAGGGCATGAAGCGCTCCTGATCCGCTGACAGCGAGCCAACCCGCGCTGACAGTCCGTCGGAGGTCACCAGCAGCGCACTGCTGCGGAACAGAACCGGGATCTGCTGCTTGTAGGTCTGCAACTGATTGAAGGCGCTGGCCAGGGTCGCGTTCTCGCCGCCGGGCGCCTTGAGTTCGATCACTGCCAGCGGCAGACCGTTAACGAACAGCACCACG
>DDIS01000008.1:0-358 GCA_002338615.1 Proteobacteria bacterium UBA1844
AGGCCGCCGGCGAGCGAGCCATCGCGCTGCCCGGGCCAATCGCCTGTGCCATTCTGCCCGGAAGTCCGCGAGCCACGGCGCTTGCACACGCAGCCCGGGAGCAGGGAAAAGAGATCCTGCTGCACCTGCCGATGCAGGCGGCCAACTACCACGGCAAGTCTGAAAGCGGCAGCCTGACGGTCGATATGACCCATGGCGAGCTTGCCGAGTCATTCAACAGCGCGCTGCTCACCGTGCCGTACGCGATCGGCGTGAATAATCACCAGGGCAGCCTGCTTACCCGGCACCCGGGTAATATGCGCTGGCTCATGGACGAGATCAGCCTGCACGCGCCCATGTTTTTTGTCGACAGCTTTAC
>DDIS01000008.1:449-19178 GCA_002338615.1 Proteobacteria bacterium UBA1844
TGTTTTTTGTCGACAGCTTTACCACGCACGAAAGCGTCGCCGTGCAGATTGCGAACGAGGCAGGAGTACGCGCGGTAAAGCGTGATGTGTTTCTCGACAGTGACCCGTCACCGGAACGGGTCCGGCAGGAGTTCGAGCGACTGAAGGCGCTGGCCCGCCTGCACGGTAGCGCGGTGGCCATCGGTCATCCGCACGACGTCACTCTGGCGCTGCTCGAAGAATTGCTGCCGCAATTGCGCGAGCAGGGCTTTGCTCTCGTGCCCGTCAGTGAACTCGTTGCGAACTAGTTGGCGACAACGGGATCTAACGAGCTTTACAGCTCTGATACAAGAACAAGCGATACGTATGAGAAAGCCTGGAAAAATTCACTACCTGGGTGCAATCGCATTGCTGCTCGTTTGCAATGCAGCGAACGCAGATCCCGATACCCGCAGCATGTTCAGCGAGGGCACCGGGACCACTCTCCTTGCCCAGGCTGATGACGTCGCGTGCACGATGGAATACAAGCCGGTCTGCGGCACAGACGGTCAGACTTACAGCAACGAGTGCGTGGCGCGTGCGTCCGACGTAGCCGTGCTGCGCGAGGGCATCTGTCCGGATGAAGCCAGCGACAGCAGTTGCCCGGAAGTCTTCGACCCGGTCTGTGGTGTCGATGGCAATACCTATATCAACGAGTGTTTCGCGCAGAAGTCCGGCGTTCCGCTGGCGGGACTCGGCGCCTGTTCGCCCAGCGGTTGTCCCGGCGTGAAAGAGCCGGTGTGCGGCATGAACGGCCGCACCTACATCAATCGTTGCGAGGCCAATGCGCGGCAGGTGCCAGTACAGCGCGCAAGTTCCTGCGATACCAGCAATTGCCCGAAAGTATTCGCGCCCGTGTGCGGCGACGACGGCGAAACCTACGATAACGCCTGTGCCGCCGACGCCGCGGGCATCAATACGTACACACCCGGCATCTGCAACGTGCGTCCCTGCCCGGGCATGTTCGTGCCGGTTTGCGGCGCCGACGGTATGACCTACGGCAACGCATGCCAGGCCGAACGGCGCGGTAAGCGCATCGACTATGCGGGTGTTTGTGAGGACCTCGGGCGAAATTGTCCCAGGGACTATGCGCCGGTGTGCGGCATGGATGGCGAGACCTATGACAACGACTGCCAGCTCGACAACGCTGGCGTGACCAAGGCTTACGCGGGCGCCTGCCTTGGTGAATAACGGACTCTAAAAGCCCGGTGTCAGGCGACCCTTGTCATCGCTTGCATAGGGCAGCCAGCCCAGCCCGATCAGCGGCACGCTGATATTGGTGCTCTTTGCCCGCACAATAATTTCTGCAAGTTCTTCGTTCTGCGCGTCGAACGCTGTATCCAGCTTGTCAATTTCCTGTTCAAGCTGCGCGTTCAGGTCCTCAATGTCCGCGCGCACCTTGTTTGCAGTCTCGCGCGCCCGTTCAACATCCGCGGCCTCCTTGCTTGCACTGCCCGCGGTTTTCATGGCGCTGCCAATCTTGTTCGCGGTGCTGCTGGATAACTTCTTGCGACCCAGCACGGCACCGAGAATCGCGGTACCGATCGAAACCGCCGTATTCAGTTTCGACTTTGACGATTGCTGCTGTTCGCGCTCGATTGATTGCTCGGCGCGCAACAGGCGGTTCTCCAGCGTTGTCAGCTTGGTCGCAAAGCGTTTGCGTATTTTCGCAATGGCCTCGTCGCGCTTTTCACTGGCGGTGTCCTGCAGGCGGATACGAAAGTCACCCTCGGTTTCAAAAGGCTCGGAACTCAGGCGAAAGCGTTTGCTCTGGTAAATTGTAAGCGTTTCATTTTGCCGCAACCAGCGCTTGAAGCTGCGCTCCCACGCAGCGTAAGCCTTGCTGTCACCGGCTGCTGGCGGACAGTCGGCGAAAGCTGCGCCGGCGGCGGCCTCCGTTTCCAGCCTGTCGACGCTCACATCCAGCAATGTCGCGTCGCTCCAGTCGATATCGATCGGGCCATCGTTGAAAGCCACGGCATAAAACACACTGCGTCGTTCCTCGATGTTGTAGCGCGCACTCGAGAACAGCAATTCACCGCTCGCAACAAGCTCTGCCTGGTAGACGGGCTTGTCGATCGTGCCGGGTATAAAATACTGACTCACACCGGGAGCCAGGGCCGGTGCCCTGCCGTCGGCAGTCACGGGCGCAGCACTCTTGTCGTCAGGGATCTTCGCGGGCTGCTCGCCGTCCTTCGGCGTCAGTCGCTTGATCTGGTCCCGTGTCAACGGGCCGGCAAGATAGGACAATACCCAGCGCGTGCCGAATACAATGGCGTTGTCTTCGTGCACGTTGTGCAACAGGAAGCGACGTTTGCCAAGGCCCGCGAGCGTGCGCTCCATGGCGGGCTTGTCGAACTTGCCGCCACTCGCGCCTTCGAGGCCTTCCATGACCCGCGCCTTGTCGCGTTCGGTTTGCAGGCGCCCGATAAACCATGTGCCGGTGTTCGACAGGCCCTTGTAGTCAAGGTCGACGGGGTTTTGCGTCGCGAGTACAAGGCCGACGCCATAGGCACGAGCCTGTTTCAGCAAGGTCAGGAACAGGTTCTTCGACGGCGGGTTCGCAACCGGCGGCAGGTAGCCGAAGATCTCGTCCATATAAAGGATGGCGCGCAGGCTCGAAGTACCTGGCTGCGCCCGCATCCAGCCGATGAGTTCGTTCAGCAGCATCGTGACAAAGAACATGCGTTGTGACTCATCAAGGTGCGCGATCGACATGATTGAAATTCGCGGTTTGCCTTTTGGCGTGTACAGCAGGCTTCTCGCTTTCAATGGCTCGCCCTGCATCCAGGCCGCGAAGCCCGGCGCCGCGAGCAGGCTGTTGAGTTTCATTGCCAGCGCGAAACGATCTTTGGCAGGAAAGAAGTCGTCGATATTCATGACACCGAGTTTTTTCATCGGCGGATTCTGGATCCCGGCAATCAGGCCGGCGATGTCGAGGTCGCGGGCTTCCTGCCAGGCGTGGTCCAGCAAGCGTGACACGAGGATATGTTCGCGACTGGAAACCGGATCGACAGCCATGCCAAGCAAGGTAAACACGCCCGTCGCAGTGGCCTGCACGCGCTCGCGGTAGAGGTCGCCGTCTGCCAGCAATGCAGGCTCGGGTGCGGCAAAACTCTGCAGCACGGAGATTGGCAGGCCGGCAGTGCTGCCGGGCGTGTAGATGGCGAGATCGGTATTGGCTCTGAGGGTTCTGATGCGCTCGCCGCTCTGGCCCCACTCGCCGATGCCTTTCTTCCAGAGCGCTGCCTGCTCCGCCGCATATTCGTCCGGGCTCTGGCCCTTGTCACTGGCCGCACGCGTATTGATCCAGGGCCGGAAGTCCTCAGGCCTTAGCTCGGGAAACGTCAGCAGCAGGTTGCCGATATCACCCTTCGGGTCGATCGCGATCACCGGAATATGATCGAGCGCCGCCTCCTCCAGCATGCCGATGCCAAGCCCGGTCTTGCCGGAACCCGTCATACCAATGATCACGGCATGCGTTGTAAGGTCCCTGGAGTCGTACAGCACCAACTCGTCGCTGAGCCGGTCGGCTTCGCTATTAAAGCGCTTGCCGAGATAGAACGCACCCAGTTTCTCAAAGTCGATCACAATCCCCTCGCAGCCCGCTGAACCCGCCGTAGGAGCGGCATCCTGCCGCGATCCCACGCCATGACGATGCGCGACAACACGCCGCTCCCGCTGTCCAATACGCTACGCGTCCGCATCCTGGCGGCTCGACATGGGTACACGGTACTGGTACACGGCGACCGCCACGAAACCGATGAGCGCAAGAAATGCAGCGGGCGCGAAGCCCGTCATCAACGGTAATGCGACGCCAATCCCTGCGAGTAACGCAACGAATACACCCATCAGCGCCTCGCCCGTAATCAGACCCGATGCGACCAGCATGCCGAGGCCTGCGCGTCGCGTTGCGTCAACTTCACTGAGGCCTGCTGAACGTCGCTTGACCAGCCACGCGATAACGCCGCCGATGAATATTGGTACCGACAGGCCAAACGGCAGATAAACACCAACAGCGACAGCGAGCACCGGAAAGCGGAAGCTCGAGCCGCGCTTTTCCTGGATTTTGTCGAGAATGATCAACGCGACCGCGAGCGCAAACCCGAGGTAGATGTAATTCCATTGTATGCCGGCGCCGAAAATGCCGCCCGCCAGTGCTTGCATGAGACCTGCCTGCGGCGCCGCAAGGACGCTGTTGGGAATGGCGTTGGGGTTCGGGCTCGGTCGGCCAATGCCGTATTGATTGTCGAGTAACTGCAGGATCAGCGGAATGACGATCGCGGCGGCGATGACGCCGACAATCTGGAACAGTTGCTGGCGCCACGGCGTAGCGCCCAGTACGTGGCCGCATTTAAGGTCCTGCATGTTGTCGCCGGCGATCGCCGCAGCAGAACAAATAAGTCCGGCCAGATAGAGAACGGCGATCGGACCGAGCGTGGCCGCGATGCCTTCGTTGCCCATCAGTTGCAAAAGAATAAGCGCGGAGACAATCACGGTTGCGATAGTGACGCCGGAGATCGGATTGTTCGAGCTGCCGACAAGTCCCGCCATATACCCGGCAACCGAGGAGAATATGAAGCCGAAGACCAGCATCAGGACGGTCATTATCGCCGAAATCATAATGCGTTGCGGGTAATCCGCGAGTGCAAAATTGAAAATCAGGAACAGCGGGATGATCGACAACAGGACGACAATAAACACGTAGTTCATTGGCGTGTCGAATTCGGTACGCAATGCCGTACCGCCACCTTTCGCGTGGCGATAAGCCTCCATGCTGGAGCGCATGCCGTCCATCAACGGCTTGGCGAGACTGATCAAAGACCACAGGCCGCCGATCATCATCGCGCCGACGCCAATGCGACGGCAGTCCTGCCAGGACTGACCAGCCAGCGCGGCCCATTGACTGGAGTCAAGTTGCGACCAGGCCGTTGCGGGATCGATGCCGACGGTGGTCATGATGGTGTCGTGATTGAATACCCAGTTCAGTGGCACACCGATAATGGTTCCAATAACGCCGCCAATGAAGACGAGCATGGCGATGTTCAGGCCGACGATATAGCCCACGCCGATCAGTGCCGGGCTGATATTGATATTGCCGAGGAACAGGTACTTGCCTGCCAGCCACGCCTGGCTGGTGGCAACATTTCCGGCCAGGAATCCGACGCCCGACTCGGCAAACTTGAACACGGCGCCGATGCCGGCGGCCTGCAGCAGCCACTTGAAACCGGTGTCGGCATCGCTGCTGGTCTCGGTGTCATGATCCCTGTCACGCTCGATGCCGCCGGTCTTTAAAACCTCGGCCGTGGCCTGCCCTTCCGGAAACGCGAGCCGTGCCTCCACAATTAGCGCACGGCGCAAGGGCACGGTGAATGCGACGCCCAGTATTCCGCCCAGCACGGCGATGGCTACCATGGGTCCGTATTCGTAACCAGCCCAGGCTTTCATCATCACCAGTGCCGGGATGGTAAAGATAATTCCTGCGACCAGCGCCTCGCCCGCAGAGGCCGAGGTCTGCACCATGTTGTTTTCGAGAATGGTGGAGCGGCGAAACATTCGCAATACACCCATCGACGCGGCTGCCGCCGGAATCGAAGCGGACACCGTGAGCCCGACCAGCAGCCCGATATAGGCGTTCGCGGCCGCCAGCAGCATCGACAAAAAAGCACCGAGTATCAGTGCTTTGACGGACAGTTCGACAATGTTGCGCTCGGGCGCGACAACGGGCGGCGGCAGTGGCGCGAGTTTATTCGGCATGAGTCAGTCCCCCTGAAATAGCTGATCGAATATCGGGGTCGAACCACAATAAGGTGTCTGACCCCATTTCTCCATTTCTCCTACCAGCCGCAGCTGCGGCCTTCGTTTTGTTCCTTGAGGTAACCCATCAGTGGCTGGAAGTAGTCGATGATCGCGCTGGCATCCATTTCGCGGGTACCGGTTAGCGTTTCGAGTGTGTCCTGCCAGGGTTTGCTGGCGCCCGCTTCCAGCATGGCCTGCAGGCGAGTGCCCGCCTCCTTGCTCTGGAAGATTGAACAGGCCTGCAGTTCGCCATCGAAGCCGGCGGCCTTGCACAGGGCGCGCTGAAACTGGAATTGCAGGATGTGTGCTACGAAATAGCGGGTGTAGGACACATTGGCGGCAATGTGATACTTGGCACCCGGATCGAAGTCGCTTTCGCTGCGTGGCAGCGGCGCAGCTATCCCCTGGTACTTGGTACGCAGTTCCCACCAGGACTTGTTGTAGTCGGCAGGTGCGATGGCACCGGAGAATACGCCCCAGCGCCATTCGTCGATCAGTTTGCCGAACGGCAGAAATGCGAGCTTGTCGAGTGCCTGCATCATTTGCCGGTTGATGACAGCCTCACGACTTTCCGCGTCGCTTTCAATCAAGCCGACCTGGGCAAGATAGCCGGGGGTCATCGACAACGTGATGGTATCGCCGATGGCCTCGTGAAAACCGCCGTTCGCGCCATCGCGAAATATCGGCGGCTGATCCCTATAAGCGCGCTGGTAATAGTTATGGCCGAGCTCGTGATAGATCGTGCGCAGCTCATCGTAAGTCTGCTTGATGCACATCTTGATGCGCACATCGTCCGCGCCATCCATGTTCCAGGCACTGGCATGGCACACCACGTCGCGATCCGGTGGTTTGGAAAACATCGAGCGTTCCCAGAAGGTCTCCGGCAATTGCGGCATGCCTAGCGAGACATAGAAATTTTCCGCGGAGCGCACCATTTCCTTCGGCGTGTAGTTCTTGGCTTGCAATGTCTTGTCGACGTCGAGCGGCGCGACACTCGGATAGGGTTCCATGATGTCGTAAATGAAACTCCAGCCCTGCGACCACATGTTGCCGAGCAGGTGCGCCGGGATCGGTCCGTCCTGCGGTACCTTGTCCGTGCCGTATTGCTCACCGAGTCTCGCGCGCACATGGCAATGCAACTCGTCGTACAGTGGCTTTACCTGTTGCCACAAGCGCGCTGTGTCGGCCTCGAACTCGGCCGGGCTCATGTCATAACCGGAGCGCCACATTTCGCCGAGGTCATCGTAGCCTAACTCGGCGGCGCCTTCGTTCAGCAGTTCGACAAAGCGCTCGTAGGGTTTGCGCATGGGCGGGGACACGGTGCGCCAGCCGGCCCAGGCATCCAGCAGTTCGTCGTAGTCGCGGCTCTCTGCAAGCACGTCTTCAAGTTCCGGCAGGGTTTTGCAATCACCGGCTTCCTTGCAGTACTTGCCTGCGCCGTAGTCACCTTCGAGCCTGGCGGCGATTTGCGAGAGCTCTCTGCGCTTCGCGGCATTGTCCGGCGCCGGTTGCGAGGTCCCGAGTTTCAATAAGTCGATTGCGCGACGTGTTGCAGGTTGAAGTTCTTCGCCGTCGTAGGCAGCCGCCTGCTTTACGATTCCGCTGAACCAGGCTGCGTAACGTTCGTTCGCTTTGGCGCTCAGCAAACTGGTGTCGGTCGTAATGTAGGTCGAAAACACCCAGCCCGCAGCATTGCCTTCCAGCAACTGCTCGGCGAGTTCGCTGTTCGCGCGCGCAACGAACTCCTCGGCGGTTTCGGTGCTGCTTGCGGCTGTATCATTGGTCGAGTCGTGATTTTTATCGAGCGCATCATTGGAGCAGGCGGAAAAGCCGAGGCCCAGAAAAAGAAATACCAGTGCGGGGAGATTTTTCATCAGTGAATACCGTGCATCCAGCGCTTCAACAGCGGTGAAATGATGATCATGAAAATGCCAGTGCCGATGCCAAACCACATCAGGAATTGAAACAGCTGTGTGTAGGTTACGAGCGCGTGTGCGATATCCGCCGTTTCGCCGCCTTCAGTGGGAATTGCCGCGAGGCGGCCCATGCGCGTCGCAACGGTTTCAGACAGTGCAGTGGCGAGGAACCAGGTGCCCATGCTCACACCGACAACATTGGGTATGGACAATTTGGTGACTGCCGACAGCCCGACCGGCGACAGGCACAGCTCGCCGGTCGTGTGCAAGAGGTAGGCAAGCACGAGCCAGATCATTGCAACCTGCCCGGCCTCGTTCGGGAACTGGGCACCGAACACCAGCGCGCCAAAGCCAAGCCCTGCCTGCAAAATGCCGAGTCCGAACTTGAGTGGCGTATTCGGCTCGAGCTCATGCTTCGCAAGCCAGGTCCAGAGCGCCGCGAACGGGATTGCGAGCAACATGATAAAGCCGGCATTCAGGGAGCCAAACTGCGATGCGGTAAATGTGTGCCCCAATACGGTACGGTTGACAACCCTGTCAGCGTAAAGAGTCATCGAGCCCGCCGACTGTTCAAACAGTGCCCAGAACACGACGGTGGACAGGATCAGGATCATGAGCACAACGGTGCGGCCGAATTCAGGCGAGTTGTGTGTCATGAAGCCGTACACGACGAAAACAATAATGAGAACGATGGCGCCATACAGGATGTTCTCGGCGAGTGCCTCACTGCCCGGTAAAAAGTCCAGGTTCACGAGAACCGCATAGCACGCAGCGAGGACGGCAATTCCGGCTATGGTGTAAGCGACGGTGTTACTGGCATCGCCCTTCTTGTGCACCATCGAATACAGGATCAGGCCGACGATGGAGATGATGAGAAACAGGTTCTGTGACAACAGTACAACGTGTTCGTGCTGCACCAGCACCCAGAGCAGCCCGAGAACAGGCAGGCTCAGCAGGTAAATAAGGCGCTCGGTGTCGAGCGGGCCGAACAGCGGTTTTTTGAGCTTCTCGGGGTGCGGCGGTTCCGCGAGTCCGAGCAGGTATTTCTGGCCGAAGCTGAACGTAATAAGGCCGATAATCATGCCGATGCCGGCGGCACCAAAGCCGTAACTCCAGCCGAAGGTTTCGCCAAGCCAGCCGCACAACAAGGTCGCCGTGAAGGAGCCGACGTTGATACCCATGTAAAAAATCGTAAATCCCGAATCGCGGCGCGGGTCGTTCTTCGTATACAACTGCCCGACAATGGTTGATATGTTCGGCTTCAGGTAACCAACGCCCATCACGATGAGCGCCAGCGCGAAATAAAATATATTGAGTGCAGCGGTATCGCGAATGGTGATGTCGTTGGCCAGCACGGTGCCGGCTGCCAACACTTGTCCGGAGGCCAGCTGCAGGTCGTTCAGCAAGGTGGTCCCCGCGGCGTAGTGCATTGCCTTGAAACCTTCCACCGCCATCAGGATATGGCCCAGCGAGAGCATGGTGCCGCCGAACAGTACGGACTTGCGCATCCCCAAATAACGGTCGGCGATGAGGCCGCCGATCAGTGGCAGGCCATACACGAGTCCCGCGTAGGAACCGAGGACATCGAGCCCCATGGTATCGGTGAACAGGTGATACTTCGTAAGGTAAAGGAGTAACAGGTATTTCATTCCATAGAATGAAAAGCGCTCCCAAAGCTCGGTGGCGAAGCAGACGTACAGCCCCTTCGGATGCCCGAATAACTGCGGCTGGTTTGCCAGGTCTTCCGCCGTAACGGCGCCAGTTTCATTCATGCTGTTCCCCGTTCGTTATTATTTTCGGCGACATGTGCGTCGCTGCCGTATCAATGCAGGCTCAGGGCATTAAACACCAAATCGCGCGTTCCGTTCTACTTGACTGCCGGAATCATCAATGGTTTCAGCTTTTCTGGCTTCCCGTAGCGACTGCCTCGTCATCTGAGGTTTCTCTTTGTCGCGTGAAAATACGCGACATAATGATGCCAAGTTCGAACAACAGGTAGACGGGTATGGCCAGCAGGGTCTGGCTGAATACGTCGGGCGGCGTCAGAAACATGCCGATGACAAAAGCGCCGAGAAACACGTACGGGCGGGCCTTGGACAGCTTCGCGGGAGTGGTCAGCCCGGTCCATACCAGCAGCACGGTTGCAATCGGCACCTCGAAGGCCATGCCGAAGGCGAGCACTATCATCGTAATAAAGCTGAGGTAGCTCGAAATGTCGGTCATTACCTCAACGCCTGCAGGTGCGACCGAGGTCATGAATCCGAAGATCAGCGGAAACACGACGAAGTACGCGAAACATACACCGGCATAAAACAGGATGATGCTCGAACCCAGTAACGGAAACGCGAACTTCTTTTCTTTGCGGTACAAGCCGGGTGCGACGAATGCCCAGGTCTGGTAAAGCACCACGGGCATGGCAACAAAGAGCGCGACGAAAAACGTTAGTTTGAATGGTGTTAAAAGAGGTGAGGCAACTTCGGTCGCGATCATCTGGCCACCGGGCAGCACATCCACGATGGGCGCCGCGACGATTTCAAATATATTCCTCGAGAACGGCAGCAAACAAACGAAAACGCCGATGACTGCGGCCGATACCTTAAGCAGCCGGGAGCGCAGTTCGACGAGGTGCGAAATCAGAGTACCCTCTGCGAGTTCCTCCTCTTGATTGTCCGCTGTTTCAGGTTTGTCTGGTGTGCTCAACGTCGATCTCGCTCAGCGGTTCTTGGGGAGCGCTGCTGTCGGCGGCTATCGGTTCTTCTCCCGCCACGTCCGCCGCATCCGTTGCATCCGGAATATCGGCCGCGACATCTGCGGTTACAGGCTTGTCGTGCAGCGGCGAGAACGTGTCGTCGTCGTTCGGTGTTGTGTGAATTGTCGGCCGAACATGCAGCGGCTTGTTGAGGTCGAGTTCCTCTTCGAGCTGGCGCTTCATGACACGGGTCATACGTCGTGCCTGGCCGATCCAGGTACCGATCTGGTTCGCTACCTGTGGCAAGCGTTTTGGCCCAAGCACGATCAGCCCTATCAGGCAGAGTATGAGTAATTCTGAAAATCCGACGCCGGACATTGTGGGGATCCGTATCAGCTGTCTTTACGGTTCTCTTCCACCGGCGTGTTGTCGAAGTCCGCGTCTTTTTTTCTCGCATCACCCAACTTGGCCGACGATTTGTCTTCGCCCTTGTCGGCATCATCAACTGCACTACGAAAACCCTTGACGGCGCTACCGAGATCGGAGCCGAGCGTGCGCAAGCGCTTGGTGCCGAAAATTGCCAGCACGATGGCTAGCACGATTAAAAGTTGTACCGGACCGATGTTGGAAAACATCTGCTAACTCCCGGGACCAATACGTCCCTGATTACTCAAAAATAAAACCTTAACTCAAAGATAAAGCCAATGTCCGAACCCGGCGCCGACGCCAAAAGCAGGCTTCCTGGCAACCAGTGTCGCACCCGGGTTGGACAGCAAATTCGGGCGCGCATTATGTTCATGATACCGCCCGCGGCGCAATCATTGTGTCCTGACTTTTGCCAGCGGCCTTTGCGGCAGAGTCTCAAACGCATACTGCGCCAATATTTCACGTGGTGGGCAGCAAACACAGGACCGGCGTCGCAGTTTGCTGCGACGTAACATTCCTGCACTCAGCGCTCCGGATCCTCAACTTTCGAGCCAGAATGTCACCGGGCCCTCATTGACGAGGCTGACCTGCATATCGGCGCCAAAACGGCCGCAAGCGACCGTATCAAGCTGCCCACGGCAAGCGTCGCTCAGCCTGTCAAAGTACAGGCACGCCTTATCCGGGGCCGCGGCGCGCGTGAAACTTGCCCGCGCGCCCTTGTTGGTGTCCGCGGCGAGCGTGAACTGTGGTACCAGCAACAACGCCCCACCGGTGTCCTTAAGACTCAGGTTCATGCGGCCATTCGTATCCGGAAAGACCCGGTAGCCGAGTATTCGTTCCGCAAGCCGGTGGATGTCCTTTTCCTCGTCATCGCGGTGCACAGCGGTCAGAACCAGCAGGCCGGCGCCTATCTCGGCGATCATCTTGCCTTCCACGCGCACCGAAGCCTGGCTGACCCGTTGTAGAAGAGCGATCATTTCTCTGACATTTCCCGAAATTAGGGCCAATAAGCGACTTTATTAACGCACAGCCCAATAACGATAGCCAGCCACGGGCCCCGTCCGGTGCGAGACTTGATACCCGATCGGTGGGCGCGGATACCCGCGGTGCCGGAAGCGAGGTCCGTTGTGCGCCATGGATGGCAAGCAATCCTGCGCCCGCTGATCGGACTTCGGTACCATTGAGCCCCACTACGATGGCTATTTGGCCAAGCATTAACAAATCGTTTCCCACATTACTGGCATACTTAATTTCGTGGGAATACAAGCTTAGTTATTTCATAGATATCGACAGAAGGTGGTGATCCATTCTGCTACTGTGCCCGATACCAGCCGCCAATGCCGGTCAAGCAGCGTGCTGGACTCACTGACTATCCGGGATAAACTAGCGCCACTCATTCTTCCCCACAGGACAACAATGAAACGACGACATTTTGTAGGTGGTCTCGCGGCCACCGCCAGTCTCGCTGCATGCGCGAAACAAGACGCGAACTGTGGCGCAGCAGGCACGTCCGGTGGCGCGCCAATCGAGTGGACCGCGGTGACATCATGGCCGCCGAAGTACCCGGGGCTCGGAGTAGCCGTGAATAACCTGGCCGAGCGCATCAAAGCAGCATCGAATGGCCGCCTGCTGATCAAAGTGTACGCAGCCGGCGAGCTCGTGCCCGCATTTGAGGTGTTCGACTCGGTGAGCCGCGGCACCGTCGAATGTGGCCACGGTGCATCCTATTATCACAAGGGCAAGGTCGACGCGGCCCAGTTCTTCACCGCAATTCCGTTCGGACTCAACGCGGCCGAAATGAACGGCTGGTTGTACTACGGCGGCGGGCTCGAGCTTTGGCGCGAACTTTACGAGCCTTTCAACCTCGTACCCTTTCCCTGTGGCAACACCGGCGTCCAGATGGGCGGCTGGTTCAACAAGGAAATCAATTCCGTCGCCGACCTGAAGGGCCTGAAAATGCGTATACCGGGTCTTGGCGGCGAGGTGTTGCGGCGTGCCGGTGGCACACCGGTTACTCTGCCCGGCTCGGAGATCTTCACCTCGCTGAAAACCGGCGCAATCGATGCAACCGAGTGGGTCGGTCCCTATAACGACCTCTCTTTCGGGCTACAGAAAGCCGCCCGGTTTTACTACTATCCCGGTTGGCAGGAACCGGGCCCCACGCTCGAATTTATCGTGAACCAGGCAGCGTGGAATTCTCTTTCGAATGATCTTCAGGCGATAGTGGATGTGTGCTGCCAGGCCATCAATCTCGATGTGAACGCCGAATACACGCATGGCAACGCCAGCGCGCTGCAGCAGCTTAAAGACAACCCCGAAGTCGAGCTGCGGGAATTCCCGGCGGAGGTGCTCGACTACCTGCAAAGCATTTCCGCCCAGGTGGTGAATGAACTGGTCGCGGAAGATCCGGCCGCCGCAAAAATTTTCGCCTCCTTCGATGCCTTCCGAGAAATCTCAACACCGAATCAACGGATCTCGGAGCAGGCATTTCTTGAAACACGAGAGCGCTAAAATTACTGCAACAGCTTGGTGGGGTCGGACCATGTTATCTGTCTGAAATTACTGCTCTTTGTCGTTCCAGACCGGCCCTAGCTCTTCCTAATCGAGCTTTGCCACTGCCCAAATGACGGCTTAACGATTACCAGGTCAGCCAGGTGCTGCTAATGATCACTTTCTGGCGGCGAATTGGCGTTTTAGCGCCACGCCTCAGTGACCTCCGAGGCGAAATCGTTTATTCATCAATAACATGCTGAGGTCCGACCCGAGTAAAAATCTTTGTCGTCAGCCATAAATCTGGCCCGGCAGCCAGGTTGCCAGTGCCGGGAACAGCGCGAGCAACAGCAAGGCGAATAGCTGAATCGCAACGAAGGGTATGACGCCGCGATAAATTTGCGCCGTTGTTACCTCAGGTGGTGCTACTCCGCGCAGATAGAACAACGCAAAACCAAAAGGTGGCGTAAGAAATGACGTTTGCAGGTTGATGGCGATCATGATGCCCAGCCAGACCGGATCCAGCCCCATCGCCAGCAGTATCGGACCGACAATTGGCACGACAACGAATGTGATTTCGATAAAGTCGAGCACGAAGCCGAGCAGGAACATCACCAGCATCACGACAACCATCGCACTGATGACACCGCCGGGCAGCGCCTCCAGCAATGTACGTACGGCGTCGTCGCCGCCGTAACCGCGGAACACCAGCGAAAACACGGACGCGCCGATCAGGATCATGAATACCATGCTGCTGATGCGCAGTGTGCTCTGCATGATCTCGCGCAGGCGCGCCAGGTTGAGCGCGCGGCGCAGAAGAGCCAGCAACAACGCACCCATGCCGCCGACCCCCGCCGCCTCGGTTGGTGTAGCAAGACCAAACAGGATCGAGCCCAGCACTGCAAAAACGAGAGCCAGTGGCGGCAGCAGCGCGTGCAGTATTTGCAGCACCGAGACGCGCTCCTCACTGGAGCGCTGATGCGCCGGCATCGACACTGGATCGAATAACGCCTTCGCCAGCAGGTAGGCCATATAAAGGACAACCAGTAACAGGCCCGGAACAAGTGCGCCGGCGAACAGGTCACCAACGGACACCGTCTTGGGCGAGAAGTTGCCAGTCTGCAGCTGTGCCTGCTGGTAGGCTGAGGTCATGACATCGCCGAGCATCACCAGGATGATCGATGGCGGAATAATTTGCCCGAGCGTGCCGGACGCACAGATCGTGCCCGCCGAAATCTCCGGCGAATAGCCGCGCCGCAGCATCGTAGGCAATGAAAGAAGGCCCATGGTAACCACGGTGGCGCCAACAATACCCGTGCTTGCCGCCAGCAACATGCCGACCAGGGTAACCGAGATACCGAGGCCGCCACGCAAGGAGCCGAACAAGGCACTCAAGGTTTCCAGCAAGTCCTCCGCAATGCGGGCGCGCTCGAGTGTCACACCCATAAACACGAATAGCGGCACCGCGATCAGTGTTTCATTACTCATGATGCCGAACAGACGGTTCGGCAGTCCTGACAGCAAGGCTTCGTGGAACGAGCCGGTCAGTATGCCGATGCCGGCAAACAGCAGCGCTGTGCCGCCGAGTGAAAAAGCGACCGGAAAGCCGGCTAGCAGCACCACGATCACGCTCAGGAACAGCAGTAGCGCAACCCACTCCACTACGGCGCTGCCTCCGACTTGCGCACTGTTTCGCGAATACAGCGGACGGACTGCAGCAGCAACGCAATACCCTGCAAACCCAGCGTTATCGGCATCAGCAACAACACACTTTTCAGCAGCGGCACCATCGGGTAGGGCAGCCCGCCGGATTCCCGGGACGATTCATGGAGAGACCAGGAGACCGCGATGAAATCCCAGGACTTCATCGCGAGAAACACGCACAGCGGCAGCAGGAACACCAGCACCCCGAGCAGATCCACCCAGGCTCGTTGGCGTACTGACATGCCGCGATAGAAAATATCGACACGGACATGCTCGTCGCGTTCCAGGGTGTACGCGGCGCCAAGCATGAAGACGACGGCGTGCATCCAGACCACGGACTCCTGCATCCAGATCAGGCCCGCATCGAACACGTAACGCAGCAGTACGATGACAAATGTCACGACGACCATGGCAAGCGTCAGCCATGCGAGCGCCTGGCCGGTCATGCGACTGAAGCGGTCGATCGTACTCAAGCCGGCGTCACTGGAATCCTGCAAGGGCGTGGCTCAATTGCGCCAGAACGTTGGCGTAATGAGAACCAGCAAGGTGAATATCTCAAGACGGCCCAGCAACATGCCAACGACGGCTACCCATTTCGCCTCGTCGCCAAGGCTCATAAAGCCGGTCGCCACCTCACCGAGGCCAGGGCCAAGATTATTCAGAGTAGCGGCGACGGCGGAGAACGCGGTGACCTGGTCGACCCCGGTCATCATCATAGCCAGCATCATGACCCCGAACACCACGATATAGATTGAGAAAAAGCCCCAGACTGCATCAACGACACGGTACGGCACCGCCTTGTTGCCAAGCTTTACAGGAATTTCGGCGCTCGGGTGTACCAGTCTTGCGATCTCGCGTACTCCCTGCTTGTAGATCAGCAGGCAGCGGATAACCTTGATGCCGCCCGCGGTTGAGCCCGCGGAACCGCCGATGAAACTCGCAATGATCAGCAACACGGGCAGCGCCACGGGCCAGTTAGAAAAATTATCGGTCGTAAAGCCCGTAGTGGTCCCAATCGAAACGGCCTGAAATATGCCGTTGATGATGTTGTCTGTGGGTGTGTCGAAGTACTGGAACTGGAACAGAACGACGACCACGAATACGGACAAAGTGGCCAGAATCAGGAAATAAGCGCGAAACTCGGGGTCCTGGCTGAAATGCCTGATCGAAACGTAGCGCCAGGCGTAGAAGTGCAGGGAGAAATTGATGCCGGCCGCAAACATGAAAATAATCGCAACGACATCCACGGCCGTGCTGTTGAAGTAACCCATACTGAGATCGTGCGTCGAAAAGCCGCCGATGGCGACGGTTGAGAACGCATGACAGAGTGCGTCGAACCAGTCCATGCCGGCCGCCATGTAAGCGACCGCGCAGGAAATTGTAAATGCAAGATAGACATACCAGAGGGCCTTGGCGGTCTCGGTGATCCGCGGTGTCAGTTTGTTGTCTTTGACCGGGCCCGGTGTCTCGGCGCGATACAACTGCATGCCACCCACGCCGAGCATCGGCAGCACTGCGACTGCGAGCACGATGATGCCCATACCGCCCAGCCACTGTAGCTGCTGTCGGTAATAGAGGATTGCTTTGGGCAGGTCGTCGAGCCCCGAGAGGATCGTCGCGCCAGTCGTGGTGAGCCCCGACATCGACTCGAAGACCGCGTCCGTGAAGGTCAGATCCACTGCGTTGTCGAAGTACAGCGGCGCGGCACCAAAAGTACCCAGCACGGTCCAGAATGCAGCAACAATAATGAAGCCGTCGCGCAGGCGTAAATCGTTCTTGGAACCATGCACGGGAGCCCAGCAAACGACTCCGGCGATCAACGTGATCGCAAAGCCTTCAATAAAGCTGAGCCAGGAACCGTCCGCAAAAATGAGGCTGATCAGGACAGGAGGCAGCATTGTCAGGCTGAACATCATCAGCAACAGCCCGAGAATTCTTTGTATGACGGTCCAGTTCATGGGACACAATATCCGGATCTGGCCGCAAGGATACCCGCAGGAGCGGCTTGCACGGCGCGAATGGCGGCGAATCGCGGCTGGAAGCGGCTCCTACGCGCGTTTTCTAAACCCGCTTTAAACGAAAGAAACATCGACCTGGAACAGTGCTTCAATCTTGTCTATCTTGCGTCGATCAGTCATAAACAGGATCACATGATCGTCAGGTTCTATCATGACGTCGTGGTGCGCGATGATGACCTTGTCGCCCCGCACGAGGGCCACGATGGCTGAACCCTTCGGCAGGTCGACCTCGTCAATGCAGCGGCCAACGACCTGCGAGGTTTCCTTGCTGCCGTGGGCAATGGCTTCGATTGCCTCGGCCGCGCCGCGGCGCAGAGAGTGCACCTTCACTACGTCGCCACGCCGCACATGCGCCAGCAGGGAGCCAATGGTGACCTGCTGCGGCGAGATGGCTATATCAATACTGCCCGATTCGACCAGGTCCACGTAAGACGGCCGGTTGATCAGGGCCATGACCTTGTGTGCGCCGAGCCGTTTCGCAAGCATCGAACTCAATATATTGGCTTCCTCCGAGTTCGTCAGCGCGCAGAAGACATCGACATTGTCGACGTTCTCCTCGAGCAACAGTTCTTCATCGGCGGCATCACCGACCAGCACAATCGCCTTGTTCACCTGCTCCGAAATCTGCCGGGCACGTTTCGGGTCGCGTTCGATGATCTTGACCTGGTTGGTCTGTTCCAGCGCGAGCGCAAGCCGTACCCCGATGTTGCCGCCGCCCGCGATCACGACCCGGCGTACCGGGTCCTCGAGGCGTCGAATCTCGCTCATGAACACGCGGATGTCTTTGCGATCGGTGATAAAGAATACTTCGTCACCTTCGGAGATAATGGTGTCACCATCCGGCAGCATGGCCTCGCCACCGCGGTAAATCGCCGCTATGCGGCCCTCGGTATTCGGAATGTGATCTTTCAGGTTGGCGATGCGCTGGCCGACAAGCAGGCCATCAGGTGCCGCCATGACACCGACCAGTCGCACGCGCCCGTCGGCAAAATCGAGCACCTGGGTCGCGCCGGGGTACAGAATCAACTGCTCGACATACTCACAAACCAGTTGTTCGGGAGAAATGCGCACATCGATCGGAATTGCATCCTGCGCAAAAAGTTTGCTGGCATTCATGTATTCCGCGGCGCGGATACGCGCGATCTTGGTCGGCGTATGGAACATCGTATAGGCGACCTGGCAAGCGATCATGTTGACTTCGTCACCGTCGGTCAATGCAACGATAATGTCCGCATCATTGGCGCCCGCACGGTTGAGTACCTCCGGAAATGCGGCATGCCCAACCACAGTCCGTATGTCGAGGCGGTCCTGCAATTCCCGCAGTACGTCCGGGCGCACATCGACCACCGTGACTTCGTTGGCTTCTTCGCGGGACAGGTGGTACGCAGCTGATGAGCCGACCTGCCCGGCACCTAGTATGAGAATTTTCATTATTATTCAAAGACCTTCGGAGCGCAGCCCTGCTCCAATACGGCAAGTCTACATCAGATCGAGATTTGCATAGTTCAGAACCAGCCACTTCGTGCCCGCGGTCTCAAAATTGACCTCGACGCGTGCATGCGCGCCTTGCCCTTCACAATTCAAAATGACGCCGTCGCCAAACTTCCCGTGCCGGACACGCTGGCCGAGGCGTATGCCCATGTCCGCCCCGGTCGTCGCGCTGGCGCGG
>DDIS01000007.1 GCA_002338615.1 Proteobacteria bacterium UBA1844
TATAGTGTAAGCACCGGCACCGTATCCCTTCGCCGGTCTCACTGGCGAAACCGGAAACCGACCCATGTCTGACCTACCAGCCAAGCCCGGCAACGCCCGGTTTCGCGACTTCAAACTTGCACCCGCGCTTGTCCAGGCGCTCGATGATATCGGCTACGAAACGCCGACACCCATCCAGGTCCAGGCCATACCGCACTTGCTGGAGGGCCTCGACCTGCTGGGGCACGCACCGACCGGAACCGGCAAGACTGCGGCCTTTGCGTTGCCACTGCTGTCTCGTATTGATCTTCACGACAAGAAAGTGCAGGTGATGACTCTGGCGCCAACGCGCGAGCTTGCCATACAGGTTGCGGAAGCCTTTCAACGCTATGCCTGCCACATGAAAGGCTTTCACGTATTGCCCATTTATGGTGGTCAGGAGTATGGCGGCCAGATCCGGCAGCTGAAACGTGGTGTCCATGCCGTCGTCGGTACGCCAGGGCGTGTGATGGACCATATGCGCAAGGGCACCTTGCAACTCGATGGCCTGCAGGCGCTGGTACTGGACGAGGCCGATGAAATGCTGCGGATGGGTTTTATCGAGGAGGTGGAATGGATTCTTGAGCAGACCCCGCCAGAGCGACAAATGGCGTTGTTCTCGGCCACCATGCCGAAGGAGATAGAACGGATTGCGCGGCGTCACCTCAGAAACCCTCGGGTGATCTCGATCGAAGCGCGCACCGCGACTGCCGAAACAATTCGGCAGCGTTTTTGGCAGGTTAGCGTCTTGCACAAACTCGATGCCCTGACGCGGATACTTGAAGTCGAGCCATTCGATGCGATCCTGATATTCGTGCGCACCAAGACTGCAACCGTGGAGCTTGCCGAGAAGCTAGAAGCTCGTGGCTACGCGGCGGCTGCGATGAACGGCGACATGGTGCAAGCGCAACGCGAACAAATGGTCGAACGGCTGAAGAACGGCAAGCTCGACATACTGGTGGCCACGGATGTTGCAGCGCGTGGCCTCGACGTTGATCGTATCAGCCATGTCATCAACTACGACATTCCCTACGACACAGAGGCCTATATCCATCGCATCGGTCGCACAGGCCGTGCCGGCCGCAGCGGCGAAGCAATTCTGTTTGTCGCGCCACGTGAACGTCGCATGCTGTACGCGATCGAAAAAGCAACCCGACAGAAAATCGAGCAACTGGTACTACCGACAACGGAAACCGTCAATAACAAGCGCATCGCCGATTTCAAACAAAAGATCAGCGACACGCTGGCCGTTGGTGACCTTGCGTTCATGCAAAGCCTGGTTGAACAGTATCGGCAGGAGCACGATATACCGGCGATAGAAATCGCCGCAGCACTGGCGAAACTGTCGCTCGGAGACAGGAAGTTGTTGCTGAGTCCGGACACGCCGACGGCCGAGCGGCGCGAGAAAAAGCCGGGTGCGCGTCAACAAGGCGAATTCAAAACGACGGGCAAGAGACGACGAAGCAAGTCGGAGCCGGAGAAAAACCAGGAACGATTCCGGATTGAGGTCGGGCACCAGCACGGCGTAAAGCCTGGAAACATTGTTGGTGCAATTGCGAATGAAGCCGGGCTCGACGGCAACCACATCGGCCATATAGAAATCGAGACGGATTACAGTTTCGTGGACCTGCCGCTCGGGATGCCGAAAGACATTTTCATGGACCTGAAAAAAGTCCGCGTTTGTGGCGAGGCACTGAAGATTTCACGGGTCTCAGAGCGGCAAACTGCGGCGAAAGGCAAGCATCGCAAGGCAGCTAAAAAGAAATGACTCACCGCACCGAATTGCCTGAAATTGTCAACTTGACTTGATTTTCGGATCGGTGCAGATTTCCTGATGTAGACGACGGTTTTTCGTGCGCGCGGCGCAATCGCCGGGAGAGAATGATGCAAACGACCACAGACTGGACACCACATTGCGCCTTTATTCGCGACTATTTCTTTGGTGGACAGAGGAAGGTGGCCCAGCAGCTGGCAGCCTACCTGGCCAGGTACTACGTTGGGGATGAAATATCGGAACTGACGCCAAATACAGACGTTTCAGCACTTATCGGGGATTCGATTCGTCGATACATCGACAGGGATGACTTCACGATGGTCCGTGACGACGACATGCTCGCGGACATCGACCTGAAGAATTCCATCACGTTCAAAGAACTCGTGGCAATCGTTCAGTCACAACGGGGCATAGCCGACTAATCAAGCCGCATTGCGGGATATCAAATCGCCGGGCAACGTTTGCAGGGGAACATCGGATCCTGCAGGCAGGCACGTGGTCGCCGCCTTTGCGTCTCCTGCAGAGCCGGTCGATTACAAAGTGGTTGCACTCAAATTCAGGAGCGCTGGTACATCCTTCGGGTTGTACAGGCCGATCTGCGACACACGCAGAGGTTCTCTCGGCGCGGCGGTAATCACGATCGTCGATTTGCCATTGAAAAATTCCAGGTACGGGTCAATCATGTACTCGTCAAAGACGATGCCGTTGGACTCACCAAACCAGGTCAACGCTTCCAGCTGAGCCTGCGTCGTTTCCTCGGTTGACATGCCTTGTTCTGCGCAATATTTCTCGATGCGTTGATTCAGACCCAGGTCTGTGAACTGCAGCTTAAAATTTCGCAACGCCGGACGGTAGGCGGTGCCCTTGGAGAGCTCGGTACGCATGTCGCCGTCCATGACGATATTCATGCGCATGTCCCACATGTCTGCGGTGCTGGTATTAATCTCCATAGAAAAACTGTCTTTGTTGTTGTGAAATGTGGCAGCTGCGGAAATGACCTGCTCGCGATAGCCTAGCCCTGCAAGTGCTGACGGGGAGAATCCATACTTGCCGACACAGCTCGCGGCAGGAAGCTCATGGTCGTCTACGCCCAATGCTTCCAGGCGCATCTCGTAGACTTTCCGGTAGACATCAGAATTAGATGGGATATGCACGCCGGACACCAGGAAGCCAAAACTGTCTGGCAGGTCGGGACTGCTGGAGCCGCGCTTTGACGCCATGTCGCCGAGTTCCATCAGGCTCAGGAAACTTGATGTAACAATGCCGATCTTTTCGATGTAAATCTCGTCGTGTAAGCCTGCGATCCTTGCGCGCACGCCGTCCATGGTCAGTTCGCCGGCGAGCGTGGAGCTGATGCCCTCGTACTCGACTTGGACATAGGGCGACATCATGATCACCGCATTGTCGACGCCGTTGCCGACATTATGGTGTAAATATGCTTTTGCGGCGCCGTAACCAACGGCGCCCAAGACCAGTATCGCAACAATCCATTTCATGATGACCCACCCGGCCAGCGCTTATGTTCATAGCGGATCGTGGCATTTTCTCAGGTGGTCGACCGGGCCGGAACCTAGGGTGTCACAGAATGAAAAATTCGAGCGTTGCGAGTTGTACACGGCCAAATTTGAAGGCCGGCGGCGTCGCCATAGCCCACAAGCGCTGATTTCGATTCGAAGTTGGTGTGGTTCCTGCGGTCGTGCAGGTTAAGATACCGGTTGCGTTGCGCTCAGGGCACCTGGATGGCAGCCGCTGCCCATTGCTGCGCGAGGCAGGCAGCCAACAGTGACACGAGGATCAGCACATGCGTAATTTGCTTGTTTGTTTCGTCGTACAGGCCGGGCTGTTGCTGCCCGCAGTGCCCGCATTCCCGGCAGAGCCACGGACTGAGCACACCTTCGCACTTGCTGATGGGGAAACACGGCCGGCAGCGACACTCGACGATGCGAGCTGGCTGGTCGGGTCGTGGACCGGTACTGCGTTCGGGCAAACTTTCGAAGAAATCTGGAGCGCGCCGAGTGCCGGCTCTATGTTGGGTCTGTTCAAGCTTTACGACGACAAGGGCGTTGGGTTTTATGAAATCCTGTTGCTTACAGTGGAAGATGGAACACTGAGCCTCAAAGTGAAGCATTTCAATGCCGATTTCACAGCCTGGGAAGACAAGCAGGATTTCATTAATTTCCGACTGGTGAAAAAGACCCCGAATGAACTGCATTTCGGTGGCTTGAGCTTCTACCGCCGCGACAATGACAGGATTGATGGCTATATTGTGATGCATAAGGGCGAGGACATCAGCGAACAGCATCTGGAATATGTTCGAGTCAGCCGGTAATGCCGGCAGCGCGACATGTCCGGGAAATGAATAAATGAGCGATGATATTCTGACAAAGTTAAAGCGCGTAGTCGGTGACGGGCGCGTTGTGACCGGCGAAAGAGTGTCCGCGTATGAATTTCCGTGGGCAACGCATGATCGCTGCCTGGCAAAAGCATTTGTTTATCCGGCTTCGACCGAGGAAGTGTCAAAAGTAATGGCACTTTGCAATGAGCATCGACAGGTGGTGGTGCCGTTCGGTGGCACCACGAATCTCGTCCAGGGTTGTGCCACCGCGGAGGATGACATCGTATTGTCACTCAAGCACATGGCTGACGTCGAAGAGCTGGATAGCGCAGCCCAAACGCTGAGTGCCGGGGCCGGTTTGACTTTGCAGGCCGCGCAAGAGGCGGCCAATAAAGCCGGTCTGTATTTTCCGGTTGATATTGGCGCGCGCAGCAGCTGCACCCTGGGTGGTATCGTGTCGACGAATGCCGGCGGCACCAAGGTTATCCGCTATGGCATGACGCGCGATTCGGTTCTTGGCCTCGAGGTCGTGCTGGCGGACGGAACCGTACTGACGTCGATGAATCGCTTCATCAAGAATAATTCCGGTTTCGACCTTAAACAGATGTTTATCGGCAGCGAAGGCGTGCTCGGTATAGTCACACGGGTCATTTTCCGGCTTGCCGTGAAGCCGCAAACCCAGCAAGTGGCGCTGCTCGCCTGTGATTCGTTCGACAAGGTGGTTGCGACGCTGCACACCGCGCAACAGATGCTGCCTGCAACCCTCACCGGCTTCGAGGTCATGTGGAACAGTTTCTACAGGCTTGCGGTGCAACCCAAGGGTCGACTGACTGCGCCGCTTGAACCGGGCGC
This sequence comes from Proteobacteria bacterium UBA1844, assembly GCA_002338615.1. Taxonomy (GTDB): domain Bacteria; phylum Pseudomonadota; class Gammaproteobacteria; order Steroidobacterales; family Woeseiaceae; genus UBA1847. Next base: position 4,980 of record DDIS01000007.1, read on the forward strand.
GGCTCATTATATATTGCTGGAGGCCATGGGCTCGGAGCCCGAGCACGATGCGGCCGCATTCGAAGCCGTACTCGAGAGCTTGCTCACGAACGAGCTGCTTACCGACGGCGTGATCGCAAAATCCGATCGCGAGCGTGCCGATATCTGGGCTATTCGGGACGAGGTCGAGCCGGTGATCGGTAACTCACACAATTTCGATGTGAGTTTGAAAAGCGCAGATGCGGGCGCGTATGTTGCGACATTGGTCAATAAGATACCTGCGGAGGTTGCGGGTACCGAGGTCGTGGGCTTTGGCCACCTGGGCGACAACAACGTGCACGTTTCGGTGCAAATGAAGGATCAATCCAGCGAACGGATACAGGCCGTTGAGAAGATCGTGTATGAGCAGCTGCTGCCGTACGACGGCGCGATCTCCGCCGAGCACGGCATTGGTATCGAAAAGCGTGCCTATCTGCCAATCTCTCGCACCGTTGAGGAAATCGACATAATGCGGCGTCTGAAACGCATGCTCGATCCCAACAATATCTTGAATCCGGGCAAAGTGGTGGACGCCTCCTGATGTCGACGAGCAGTGCTGGCACGAAGCAGCGTCTCAGCAACGGTCGCGTGTTCGATGGCGAGCAGTTGCATATGGATCGTGACGTTGTCGTTGAGGGCGGGCGGATTACCGCGCTCATTGCGCGGCCCGACACCGCTTATGCAGATCACGAGACCATCGACTTGCAAGGACACCTGCTGGCACCCGGGCTGATTGACCTGCAGGTGAACGGCGGCGGTGGGGTACTGTTCAACGCCGCGCCCCGGATCGATTCGCTGCAGGCGATTGGCGCTGCGCACCGACAGTTCGGCACAACCGCATTTCTCGCGACCGTAATCACTGACCACGATACGGTGATGCAACAGGCGATCGCAGCGGTCGAGCGCGCAATTGCCGAGCGCGTGCCGGGCGTCATAGGGATTCATCTTGAAGGGCCGCACTTGAACAGCGGTTTCAGGGGCGTGCATGACGAGGCGCGCATGCGCGAACTCGATGAACCCTCGCTGGCGCGAATCTGTTCGCTGCAAGGGGGCCGCACGCTACTGACACTGGCGCCCGAAACCGTGGACACGGACATGATTTCCCGCTTGGTCGCAAGCGATATCGTGGTTTGCGCCGGTCACAGTTCGGCCGACTATGCAGCAACGCGACAGGCACTCGACGCTGGATTGAACGGCTTTACACACCTCTTTAACGCGATGACCGGCATGCAGAGTCGTGAGCCCGGCATGGTGGGTGCGGCGCTGGAGGACGAAACGAGCTTTTTCGGCATCATCGCGGACGGCTACCACGTACATCCCGCGATGTTCGCGGTCGCTGTGGCCGCAAAAGCGACAGGCAAGGCCGTGCTGGTCAGCGACGCAATGCCGAGCGTCGGCTCAACCAGCAAGAATTTTGATTTGTTCGGTGTGCCGGTACGTGCCGAAGACGGTCGATGCGTAACGCCGGAAGGGCGGCTGGCCGGGTCGGATATTGGCCTGATCAGCGCCGTTCGGAACGCCTGCCGGTTTGCGCGCATCGATCAGTACGAAGCATTGCGCATGGCCTCAACTTACGCCGCGCAAGCGATTCGCCTGGACAATGAGCTTGGCTATATTCGCCCCGGCTACCGGGCCAACCTTATCGAGCTGGACGATACGCTCGATGTACGACGCAGCTGGATCGATGGCGAAAGGCTGAATCACGTGGCAGGTACTGCCGGAGCCGAAATGTGAGCGAAGAGCTTACAACCGAGGCAGTCAATCCCGCGACAGTTGAGCTCGATCGTATGAGCAGCATTGAATTCGTGCGGGCCGTGAATCGGGAGGATGCACAAATCGCAGCGGCCGTAGCCGCAGAGGCAGGGCAGATTGCGCAGGCGATTGACGTGATCGCGGCACGAATGGCCCGGGGCGGGCGACTCGTCTACGTCGGTGCAGGCACTTCGGGGCGACTCGGGGTACTTGATGCGGCGGAGTGTCCGCCAACGTTCAACGCGGAACCGGACCAGGTGATCGCATTGATAGCGGGCGGTCACGATGCCTTACTGCGGCCGGTTGAAGGAGCCGAAGACTCCTCCCCGCAAGGCGCTGCGGACCTCAATGCGGTGCACCTCACGGCAGCCGACGCGGTGGTTGGCATCGCAGCAAGTGGTGCAACGCCCTATGTGATAGGCGCACTTGAGTACGCGAACAAGCTCGGTGCAGCGACGATCGGCTTTAGCTGCAATCGCGGCAGTCCGGTCGCTACGATTGCGACGATTGGTATTTCGGTGCTTGTGGGCCCGGAGGTATTGTCGGGTTCCACGCGGATGAAAGCGGGTACCGCAACCAAAATGGTCCTGAATATGCTCACGACGGGCGCGATGGTGAGGCTCGGCAAGACCTACGGTAACCTGATGGTCGATCTGCAGGCGAGCAACCGCAAGTTGCTGGCGCGCTCGGTGCGCATTGTGCAGCAGGTGACCGGGCTCGGCGCCACCGAAGCGGAGCAGGCTCTAGCCGCCTGCGACGGCAACCTGAAATGCGCGATCGTCAGTGTCAAACTCAAGCTGTCCCCGATTGATGCACGTACAAGGCTCACGCAGTCGGCGGGCCGCCTGCGTGAGGCACTCGGGGAGTAGCCGGAAATGAACTCCATTACCCGCCGGCCCGATCTGTGATGGGAATCGCGGCTGACGGCTGCTGTCGCGGCTATGGTGAGAGAATTTCTGGTCCGTGCTGCCACAATTTGCCACAGTAGTGACGCGGGCCTGCCACAATGACAATGCATTATCCGCATTGCAGAACCTACAGTGAACTTTGGAGTAAGCTTTTGGAATCGATAGCAGTTACCGGTGGCAAGATACTGAATGGCCGCGTTAGCGTCAGCGGCTCGAAAAATGCAGCATTGCCGGTACTGTTTTCGGCGTTGCTGGCCGATGGCGTGCATCGCTTCGAGAACGTGCCGCAATTGCGGGACATCGATTCCACTGAGCAACTACTCGCATCCTTGAACTGCAGCTCGAGCCGCCGCGGTAATGCAATGGAAATTCGTGTGTCGGCGCCTGCAAAACCGGAGGCTCACTACGATCTCGTGCGCAAGATGCGGGCCAGCATTCTCTGCCTGGGCCCCTTGCTCGCGCGCTACGGCGAAGCGCGCGTCAGCTTGCCGGGCGGTTGCGCCATTGGCTCCC
>DDIS01000051.1:0-2433 GCA_002338615.1 Proteobacteria bacterium UBA1844
GTCCATCCCATTGGAATACACCTGCGCTCAAGTGGTCGGGGAGACTGGATTCGAACCAACGACCTCGTCGTCCCGAACGACGCGCTCTACCAGGCTGAGCTACACCCCGTTTAATGGCGCCGCCCTGGGATCAGGACCGGCGCTGCACCGCAAACTCTGCGATCGCTATCAATGCCTGCTTGTACACCGATTCGGGAAGGTCGGCCAGGGCATTCATGGCGAGGTCTGCGGCTTGCTGCGCGCGGGCCGCAGTGTACTGGAGGGCACCAGTGGATTCAATCACAGTCTGAATGTCAGCCAGCCGCAGAAGGCCGTCCTCCAGAATTGCCTGGCGAATCATGAGCCGCTCTGCGTCATTGCCTTTTTGCATTGCGTAGATTAGTGGCAGTGTCGGTTTCCCTTCTGCCAGGTCATCACCGAGGTTCTTGCCGAGTTCCTCCGGCGATGCCCGGAAATCCAGGGCGTCGTCCACTAACTGGAACGCGCAGCCAAGATGGCGGCCGTAGGCCACCATTGCATCTTCAATTGCTTTGGCGCGACCGGTAAGGATCGCGGAGATCTGGGCGCCGGCCTCAAACAAGCGCGCAGTTTTGCGATAGATCACCTGCAGGTACGCCTCTTCACTGACGTCCGGGTCGTGGACGTTCATCAGCTGCATGACTTCACCTGCCGCGATTGTGTTGGTCGCGTCGGCTAGAATCTGCATGACCCGCATGCTGTCGATGTCGACCATCATCTGAAATGCGCGCGAATACAGAAAGTCACCGACCAGCACGCTCGCCTGATTGCCGAATACGGCGTTCGCAGAATCCTTACCGCGCCGCCGCGCCGAGGAGTCCACCACGTCGTCATGCAACAGGGTTGCCGTGTGAATGAATTCGATGATCGCCGCAGCGCGCTGGTGCTCGTCGCCCTCGTAGCCGAGGGCCCTGGACGCAAGCAAGACAATCAATGGCCGCAGGCGCTTGCCGCCACTCGTTACTATGTACTGGGAAACCTGCGAGACGAGGGCTACGTCACTTGCGAGGCTACGCGCGATCAACGCGTCAACCGCTGCCATATCATCGCGTGCCAAATTGACGACATCGTCAAGAGACATCTGGGTGCGGGGTTTTACGGCGACGTGCATGACATTGATGATGCCTGAAAGCCGTGAACGTGGCGACCTGCAAGAACCGGCACCGGTTCATTTGCAACAAGGTATAGTGTAGCCACCGGCACCCGTTCTGCTTGTGCAAACCTTTGAATTAAGCCGACATTTCCGGCTGCGCCAACGTTGACCCGCAGCGGCGGAATCTATAGAATTCCCGCTCTTTTGCGGTACCGGCCGTCCGGCAGGACTCGGCCGAAATCCGGCTTACAAGCAGAAATCACTTAATTCTCAGTGGGTTGCGATGCAGCAGCTCACGCACTGGAGTACATCAAGATGTATGCGGTTTTTCGCACTGGCGGCAAACAATATCGCGCGGCAAAGGGTGACGTCCTGCGTCTGGAGAAAATCGAGGCCGACGAAGGCGCTTCGATTGAATTTGACCAGATCCTGTTGCTGGGCGAGGGTGGCGATATCAAGGTCGGCAGCCCGCTGGTTGCTGGTGGGTCGGTTACCGCCAAGGTTGTGCGCCAGGGCAAGTCGCGTAAGGTACCGGTGGTAAAGTTCAAGCGGCGGCAGAATTACCTGCGCCAGGGCACGCATCGCCAGTTCTTCACCGAAGTGGAGATTACGGATGTGTCCGGCAGCGCCAAAGCCAGCGCGAAAGAGACCAAGCCGGCCGATGAGCAATCGAAGGTGGCGAGCAAGGACAGTACACCGGCCAGCAAGGTAGCCAGGAAAGCGGCCACCGACAAGCCGGCCGCGAAAAAGACGGCCGCAAAAAAAGCGACGGCCAAAAAGGTTGCGAAGAAGAAAAGCAGCTAAATTCCAAATAGCCAGTGGCGCATTCGTTTCTGCACACGGCTCAACAACAGGTAAAGTAAAGTGGCACATAAGAAAGCAGGCGGCAGCACCAGGAACGGCCGCGATTCGGAAAGCAAACGACTGGGCGTCAAGATTTTTGGTGGCCAGGAAGTCGTTGCGGGAAATATCATCGTGCGCCAGCGTGGAACGCGTTTTCATGCGGGTACCAACGTTGGTATCGGCCGCGACCATACCCTGTTTGCGAAAGCCGCTGGCCAGGTCAAGTTTGAGAAAAAAGGTCCGAAAAGCCGCCAGTTCGTCAGCATAGTTTGATATTTTGGCGCTGCGCAGGCGGAGCGCCAGGTAACTTGTCAGCTGCGTTGCCTGGGTACAATTGCAAGTCGCCCCAAACTATTGCGGTAGGGCCGTAGGAGCGCCGTCCCTGGCGCGGTTCGGCCACGGTCCCGGCAAGATGCCGCGGCAATCGCGGCAAGATACCGTCCGGCAAGATACCGTCTTTATCGCGGCAGGATGCCGCT
>DDIS01000051.1:2537-2690 GCA_002338615.1 Proteobacteria bacterium UBA1844
CGGCAGGATGCCGCTCCTACGCTAATCTTGGGAGCGCTTGTCGTAAAGCCCCGCACTTGCGGGGTTTTTTGTGATTGGACTGATCACTTATAGAATCATACTCATGCAATCGCACCCATGAAGCACTGCCCATGAAATTCGTCGACGAAGCAA
>DDIS01000051.1:2782-2949 GCA_002338615.1 Proteobacteria bacterium UBA1844
TGAAATTCGTCGACGAAGCAACCATACGCGTCCAGGCTGGAAATGGTGGCCACGGTGCCTTGAGTTTCAGGCGTGAAAAATACGTGGAACGCGGCGGCCCGGATGGCGGCGACGGCGGCGACGGGGGCAGCGTGTATCTGCTCGCGGACGCGGCGATGAACACGCTC
>DDIS01000119.1:0-10549 GCA_002338615.1 Proteobacteria bacterium UBA1844
CCCAGCGTCGGCAGCCACCGGCAGCCGGCCCGAGTGCGGTCGAATGCACGGCGATGATTGCCTTGAATCCGCTACCTGGCTCATCGAAATAATGTATGCCTTCGTGGTGATCAAACTCGTGGTGATCAAAGACGCTCATCTGGTGACCTGTCTGGCTAATTCGTTGATTTACTTCGCCCCGCTTTTCGCCCCGCGGCCTTATGCTGCCTTGCCATAGCTAACGCTATGCCGCGCCAGCATGCCTTGCAAGCCGAAAAACCGGTCGCGAACTAAATGCAACGAATTAGGCGGACAGGTCACGAGGCTCTAAAAGGAGAACGGGATCCGCGCCTAATATACTCCGGAGTGCCCGGATTTTGCGTGCGATTTCTTTTGCCAAGCGGAGCCGTTGCGCATATTCTATGTGTCAAAACCAGTAATTACGAATGCTTCATGCAGAAATTGGGGATTGATCAAATAGACCGGCGAATTCTGGACTTGCTGCAGAATGCCCCGGGCATCAATGCGGGTGCGATCGGCGAACAAATCGGTCTGTCGCAGTCGGCTTGCTGGCGCAGAATCCAGCGGCTGCGCGACGATGGCATCATTCGCGACCAGCCGGTCAAAGTGGACCGGGAAAAAGTAGGCCTGGATACGATGGTGTTCGCGCATGTGAAACTCACCTCGCACGGTCGCAGCAATCTCGCGTCATTCGCCGAGGCTGTCAGTGAATTTGCTGAGGTGCTGGACTGCTACGTGTTGCTCGGCAATGTCGATTTCCTGCTGCGAATTGTGACACGGGACATCAAAGCCTATGAGCAGTTTTTTTTCGAAAAGCTGTCGCAGTTACCAGGGATTCAGGAGGTAAATTCCAGCATCGTGATGTCCGATGTCAAGCACACCACGGTGCTACCGATCTGACCGGATCCTGTAGATACCGAAAAATCCCTTTCTATTGAAGACGAGCGCACCGTAAGATGAAAGAAGTTATGTATGACATCAACAGCCCCCTCATCGTCGGCATCCTATCGGTCCTCTTGCTGCTGGCAATCGAAGTGGGGTTCCGCCTGGGTCTGCGCATAAATCATGACGTTAACGATTCGATCAAGTCGCAAATCAATACGATCCAGGCCTCTTTACTGGGTGTGTTGGCGTTGTTGTTGGGTTTTACTTTTTCGCTCGCGCTGCAACGCTATGACAGCCGCAGCGTGGCTGTTATCGACGAAGCCAACAGTATCGGTACGACTTACCTGCGCACTGAGCTACTGCCCGAGCCGATCAGGATAAAGACGAAGGAATTGTTGTTCCGGTATATCGAACTTCGCGCAAGCGCCGGCCTTGAGTCTCTCGATCAAGTTGCTGTTCGAAACGACCTGCTACGGCAATCCCAGGCCTTGCATAACCTGCTTTGGCAACAGGCAATGCTCGCGGCGGCACAGGACCCCGGTCCGGTATCGTCCGGCCTGTTTATTCAGTCCCTGAACGAAATGATAGACGCATTCAGCACTCGCCAGGCAGCGCTCGACCGGCATGTGCCAGAGGTTGTGCTGTTCTTGTTACTCGGAACGCTGGTACTGACCGGTTCGCTGGTTGGTTACGCGTCGGGTGTTGCAGGCCAGCGCGCTTCGTTTGCGACGTATGTGCTCGTGCTGCTCATCGTGTTGCTGGTGTTCATCATTATTGACCTCGACCGGCCACGGCGTGGGTTGATCGAGATACCTCAGGACAGCATTCTGGAGTTGCAAAAGCAACTGAGCACTGGCAACTGATAATGCAGACGACGCACGGACGTCCGCCCTGGCCGCAGCAGGCAACGCCTCGGCCAGGGCGCTCTGTAAGCTACTTGCTCTTCAGCGCGTCGCGAATCTCCGTTAACAGCACAACTTCGTCGGAAGGCTTGGCAGGCTCTGCTGGCTTTTCCTCTTCCGTTTTCTTCATTTTGTTGATGCCCTTGACCAGCAGGAACACCGCAAAGGCTACAATCAGGAAGCTGAATAATGCGTTCAGAAACACGCCGTAATTGATCGTCGCTGCCCCGGCCGCCTTCGCTGCCGTGAGGCTCTCGTACTCGCCGCTGGACAAATTGATGTACAGGTCGCTGAAGTCAATGCCACCGATCGCCATGCCGATAGGCGGCATAATGATATCGTCGACGAGGGATTTGACGATAGAGCCGAATGCGGCTCCGATGATGATGCCGACTGCCATATCCACGACATTGCCACGCATGGCAAATTCCTTGAACTCCTTGAGCATGATTTTCCCCTTACTGATTGCATTCGATTGATCACGCGATTTCTTGTCTGCGACTTGTTGCGTGCATGGAACAGTCTACGGCATGCGGCGCTTCCTGCAGCAAACATTTTTGCCAGGCCTGGAAAACGCAGCGGTGAAATGCAGTTGTCGAAAAATATTTTACAATTGGCTAATAATGGCCGAACGTTCCCAAGTGACCGTTGCAGGTTCACAACCAAAACCCTGTCTCAGGCATCTAGATCAGAGAACACACAAATGCTTGCACCGTATGGCAGAACCTTTGATGCCAGAATGATCTAAGGTAAGTAAAATGCCGCTTGGGGGAAAAATGAAAAAAAGATCCTTATGGATTGGCGCCGCCGTCGTGTTGCTGGTGGCGGCAATCGCCGTTGCGGTGGTCATGCACAGCAGCGACGACGAACAGGTGACGGTGCAGACCGCGCCCGTCAAACTCGAAACCATCGTCCAGACGGTCAATGCGACGGGCCGAATTCAGCCGAAAACACAAGTCCGGATCAGTGCCGATGTCAGCGCCAAGATCATTGCGCTGCATGTCGAAGAAGGCGACTGGGTCGACGAGGGACAGCTGCTGGCCGAACTTGACAGGGAACGCTACACCGCGGCTGTTGAACGAGCCGAAGCAAATGTTCGATCTGCACAGGCGAACGCGGAACTGGTCATGCAAAACATGCACAAGACGCGCAAGGACTTTGAACGTGCCAAAGACCTGGTCGCGCGCAAGCTTGAATCCCAGTCGGTCAAGGATACGGTGGAGGCTGCCTACAATGTTGAGGTTGCCCGCTACGAGGCGGCGCAGGAAGAAGTGAACCAGTCTCGTGCGACGCTCAAACAAGCTCTTGACGATTTGTCCAAGACCAACATTTATGCGCCGATGGCGGGAACGATCAGTGATCTCGACAAGGAAGTCGGGGAAATCGCAATTGGCTCACAATTTCAGGAAGACATGATCATGGTCGTCGCGGATCTCCGTGAAATGGAGGCGCAGGTCAATGTCGATGAAAACGATATCGTCGGAGTCGCTATCGGCCAGCAGGCCGAAATCGAAGTGGATGCCCTGTTTGGTGAGAAACTGACGGGCACAGTGTACGAGATTGCGAACAGTGCCAATGTCGCAGAGCCGGGCACGACCAATCAAAAAACCGAGTTCGAGGTCAAAATTGCGATCGGTGGCGATTTCGAACGCTTACGGCCCGGCATGACCGCCAGCGCGGATATTTCGACGAAGACCAAGGAAAACGTGGTTGGTATACCGATTCAGAGCGTGGCTGTGCGTACTCTGGATCAATTGATGCGTGAGGGTGAGGAATTCGAAGATGTTGAAAAACGTTACACGCCGGACGCCGATGGCTTTGTGGAGATCGCCTTTTGCGTTGCAGACGGCAGTGTGGACGCACGGCAGGTCAGGACCGGTATTCAGAGCGATGAGCTGATCGAAATTGTATCAGGCATCGACGCAGGCGAAGTCGTGGTAACGGGCAGCTATCGGGCGATATCCAGCGACCTGAAAAATGGTGCACAGGTGACCATAGATAACGACGTAAAAAAAGGTGGCGGTGCCTGATGCCAGTGGCCCCAAAAGTGCTGCCGGAGCTCGAGTCAGCTGTGCTGGTGCTTCGTGATGTCGTCAAGACCTATGTGATGGGCAGCGAGGAAGTGCATGCCCTGAGCGGCGTTTCCGTCAGCATAGGCAAGAACGAATACGTTGCGATCATGGGCCCGTCGGGCTCGGGAAAATCCACGCTCATGAACATTATTGGCTGTCTCGATGTGCCGACGAGCGGCAGCTATTCGCTCGGCGGCGAAATGGTGGCCGACAAGTCCGAAACCGAACTGGCCGATATTCGCAACAGACTCATCGGTTTCGTCTTCCAGACCTTCAACCTGATTCCGCGTGCGGATGTCTTGCACAATGTCGAACTGCCGCTCATCTATGGCGGTGTCAACAAGGCAAAGCGGATAGCGCTGGCGAAGGAAGCGCTGGACAGAGTTGGCTTGTCGGACCGCCTGACGCATAAGCCGAATGAGCTGTCCGGGGGGCAGCGGCAACGCGTCGCCATCGCGCGCGCGCTGGTGTTCGACCCGTCGATAATTCTCGCGGACGAGCCCACGGGCAACCTTGACTCGCGCACTGGCGAGGAGATCATGCAGATGCTGGACGACCTGCACGCCAATGGCCAGACGATTATCCTCGTGACGCACGAAGACAATATTGCCGCGCATGCCAGTCGCGCGATCGTGTTGCGCGATGGCAGGATTGAGAGTGACGCGCAGGTAGAAAATCCCGTGAGGGCGGCCCGTGCAGAACACACCGTGCTGGCGCACTAGGTGTTATGCCGTTGCTATGCGCTTGTTGCAGTGGGTGAATTGATATGAGGTTCTGGCTCGATTTTCAGGAGTCACTACGCATCGCAATGGCGGCGATTTTCGCCAGTAAAGCGCGCGGCGCACTGACCACGCTCGGTATCATTATCGGCATCGTTGCCGTCACGACCACGATGACCGCGTTCAATGGCATGCAGTCCGCCTTTCGCGAAGGCGCCGCCGCTGTCGGAGCTGACGTGATTTACGTGTCGAGAATGCCGTGGATAATCATGGGCGACTGGTTCACCTATCGCAATCGCCCGAACCTGAGTATGGACGAAGCAGAGGCGTTGCGTGATGCGTTTACGGGGCGCGCGATTGTGAATCCGACCATGGACACACGGCAGGATTTGAAATACCGCTCGGAAGTCATGGAGGGAGTGACGATCATCGGCACCACGGAGATGTTGCCGATAGTCACCAACAGGCTGCCGGAAACCGGCCGCTTTATCATGAACTTTGACGTCAGCTACAAGAAGAACGTCGCGATCATCGGCAAGACTGTCGCCGACGGAATGTTTGGTTCGACAAGCCCGCTCAACAAGGAAATCAATATTGGACGGCAGCGTTTTCGCATTGCGGGAGTGATGGAAAAGCAGGGTGGCAACACGTTTGGCGGGCCCGATTTCGACCGCCAGATATTCGTGCCAATCTCCACGTTTCTGAAGAGCTTTGGCGGCCGCAGGTTCGGCGACGTGGATATCGCGGTCAAGGCGTCGTCGATCGACGCGCTCGACGATCTGGAATACGAAGTGATTGGCGAGATGCGCAAGATAAGGAAACTGAGGCCCGCGGAAGAAGACGATTTTTCCATCAACAAGCTGGACTCGCTGATGGGCGCGTTTAACAGCGTGGTGGGCGTCGTCCTGTTGATCGGTTTGCTGGTAACGGGAATTGCACTGTTTGTCGGCGGCATCGGCGTTATGAATATCATGTTCGTTTCGGTAACGGAACGGACCCGGGAAATCGGCATCCGCAAAGCGATTGGGGCAAGACGACACAGCATCCTGCTGCAGTTCCTGCTGGAGTCGGCGATCATCTGTTTGTTCGGTGGTCTCATCGGCGTTGCCGTCGCGGCCGGAATAACGGCCGCCATCAATGCGTCAGGCCTGATGCCCGCAAGTATTTCGGCCGGCATCCTGGTATCTGCCGTGGTAATCGCCATGCTCGTAGGCGTGCTGGCCGGCCTTGTGCCAGCCTGGAAAGGTGCTCGCATGGACCCGATCGATGCACTTCGCTATGAGTAGGTGACGGGAGCTGCAATGAAACAGCTTGATACGTTTGTCATGTCACTGCAGGCGATTCGCGGCAACAAGCTGCGCTCGTCGCTCACCCTGTTTGGTATCGTGCTCGGCGTTGCATCGATCATTGCGGTAATGACCGCAATCACGGTTATTCAGAACACCATGGAGCAGGAGATGAGTATCCTGGGTGCGCAAACATTCCAGGTACAGAAGTGGCCGAATGGCTTTTCCTCCGGTGAGGAGCGCCGCAAGGCTATGCGCTGGCCGGCGGTGACGATCGCAGAAGCCGACGAGATTCGAAAACGCGTGCAAAGTGTCGATATCGTCGGCGCCGAACTGTGGCAGTTCGGGCTCAAGCTGGAGTACCGCGATAAGGAAATCGAAACGGCCTCTATCGTCGGAGGTACGCCTGAGTATCCGCAGAACAATGTCCACTTCGTAGCCGACGGGCGCAACATTACACAAATGGACGTACGCGCCGGACGCAAGGTAGCTGTGATCGGCTACGGCGTGGCAAATACCCTGTATCCTTTTATCGATCCCATCGGCCGCGAAATTCGCATCGACGGTCGCAAGTACGAAGTGATTGGCGTGTTCGACGAAAAAAAGTCGGCGTTTGGTTCACAGTACGACAACTACGTGCTGGTACCAATCAGCGCCTTCGTCAACACCTACGGATTAAGCAATGAAGACGGCTGGCCGCGCTCGGTGAACATCACGGTGCACGCGCGTACGCCTGAACTCGTCGATGATGCGATTACCGAAACACGCCAGGTTATTCGCCGTGCGCGCGGCGTGCCGCCCGGGGACGACGACAATTTCACGATCTTCAACAGCGAAAGCAGCATCGAGCAATTCAACATGATTACCCGGGGCATAAAGATCGGGGCGTTTGTAATTGGCACTATCGCCCTGTTGGTGGCGGGAATCGGCATCATGAACATCATGCTGGTTTCCGTGACGGAGCGGACCCGGGAGATCGGCATCCGCAAGTCACTCGGTGCGCGGCCGAAGGACATCCTGCGGCAATTTCTGCTCGAAGCGATTGTGCTGTGCAACATTGGCGGGCTGATAGGTGTGCTGCTGGGTTTCGTCGCGGGTAACACCCTGGTGCAGCTCGGCATGTCGTCGTCGTTCGAAAGCGCGGTGCCCGTGGAATGGGCCGTAATCGGGCTGGTGTTTTGCACTGTCATCGGTGTCCTGTTCGGGATGCTGCCCGCGATCCGGGCGTCACGCCTGAACCCGATTGATGCACTAAGTTACGAATAACAGGCATTTTCGCGCTTCTGGCCGGGCGCGCCGCCAGCGCGTTAACCATAATTCAGAACAAAAAGATCTAAGGCTGCGCGATCGGATATCCGTGGCCCCATGACGCAACAGCCTGGGCGTGTCCACGTTGATATTGCTCACTTTTCGACCGATCGTTGTGAATAAGCAACAGATTACCAACTGAAATATCTAAGGCTGACGCCTTATTCCTAGGCAATCTGTCTTTACGACCATATACGGGCGTGGTATAAACGCGCCACTCGTTGCAAAAAACGCACAATTGTGTCGTTTGCGCAACGACAGAATCAGACAGAATGCTAAAAATTACCAAAATGCTCAAAATTATTCAGACTGCATAAGGGAAATGACATGTTAAGCAAAGGCAATAACGCAATTGGCGTTGCTGTCCGACGTGCTCTGTACGTTGGCGCAATGGCCTCTGCGGTGGTCTACGCGAGCACCGCGAGCGCACAGGACGATGCCGCGCTCGAAGAAATTACGGTAACCGGTACGCGCATTACCGTCCCGGGCGTTGAATCGGCCAGCCCGATTTTTTCGGTCGCCAGTGAGGAAATTGATCTGCAAGGCCAGCCGGAAGTGGAAAAGATCCTGCGACTGCTGCCGATCACCAAGCCTGCGGATGGCTCCGCTGTAAACAACGGCACAGCCGGTGTGGCGACGGTTGATCTGCGCGGACTCGGCGCACAGCGAAACCTGGTACTGGTCGATGGCAAACGCGCCACGCCGTACAACTATAACGGCATCATCGATACGTCGACGATTCCGACCGCCCTGATCGATCGCATTGACATCATTACGGGCGGTGCTTCGGCCGTATACGGTTCGGACGCGATCTCAGGTGCACTCAACTTCGTCATGAAGCGTGACTTCGAAGGTGTCGATCTGCGCGGTTACTACAGCCAGACAGACGAAAGCGACGGCGACGATACCAGCCTGTCACTTACCCTGGGCGCGAATGTCGCCGATGGCCGCGGTAACGTTGCCTTGAACATGAACTGGAACGATCGCGAAGCGGTATTGCTCGGCGCGCGTCCGCTTGGTCAGCTGGGTATCGCGACCGATGATGGTTCAAACTACGCTGAATTCCTGGCAGGCCAGGCGCCAGCCCCCGGCCCGGCGGGTTGCGGCGGTCCCGGATCGGTAGTATCGGGCGGCTCCACCACCACCCTGCCGACACGTGTCTCTATCGCGGGCGGTTCAGGTCTTGGCCAGTTTCGTGAAGACGGCTCCCTGCAAGATAACTGCAGTGTGTTTAACTTCAACCCGTTTAACTACTACCAGACACCGCTGGAACGTTTCGGTGCCGCGGCACTTGGCCATTTCGAAGTCAATGAGCACGTGGAAGCCTACGGACGCCTGAACTACAGCAACACGAGTGTGCGTCAGCAAGTTGCGGCTTCTGGTATTTTTGGCAACACGTTCTTTACGCCGCTTGCGAACCCGTTTATTACCGACCAGGCACGAGGTGTAATGATCGGCGCGGCCGAAGCTGATCGGACTTCCGGCGCACTTAACGTAGCTGGCGTACCGGATCCGGCCAACCCAGGAGAATTTCTGTTCGAAAACTGGCGTGACATCAATGGCAACGGCGTCGTGGATATCGAAGATGATCTGCTGATTTCCTATCGTCGTCGTACCGTTGAGTTTGGCGAGCGCTCGACAACCTACGGCAACAACGCATTCCAGCTGACGGCAGGCTTACGTGGCACGATCATTGGCGACTGGACCTACGATACGTCAGTTCAGTACGGGCAGACGGATCGAACCAACGTCAGCGCCGGGTACACCAACGTTGCAAGCATCGAAAATGCGGTGAATGCGGTTGACGTTGATACCTGCCGGACGGGCGGCGACTCTTGTGTGCCCATTAACCTGTTTGGTGGTTTCGGCGCGATCACGCCGGCAATGGCGGCCTATTCAAGCGCCACGGCAATCGACCGGCAGACCTACGAGCAGACAATTTACTTTGCATCCGCAACAGGACCAATCGATGCGCTGCACATCCCGTCCGCGGATCAGCCGGTATCGGTCAGTATTGGCTACGAGTTTCGCGATGAAAGTGCATTGACGACGCCTGATGAGTGCTGGAAGCTGGCACCAAGCAGCTGTCTTGGTGGCGCTGGCGGTAACATCCTGCCGCGCGCCGGTGGCTTTGATGTTTCCGAGTTCTTCGGCGAAGCGATCATTCCAATTGTCAGTGGTATGACCGGTATTCAGCAACTGGATCTTGAGCTCGGTATTCGTGCATCGGATTACAGCTCAACAGGGTCCAACACCACCTGGAAAGCGGGCGTGAGCTACCGGCCTATTGAATCATTGCGCTTCCGTGCCATGGTTCAGCAAGCCATTCGCGCGCCAAACGTTGGCGAGCTGGCTGCACCGAATACGACCAGCCTCGAGAACGCAACGCTGGATCCTTGTTCAGTAGCGAACGCAGGCAACATTGACGCTGCTTTGCAGGCACTTTGTGTTTCGACAGGCATGTCGGCTGCGCAGGTCGGTGTGGTTGAAGACATCGTGTCGGGGCAGATTAACGCGTTCGCGGGCACTGATCTCAACAACCTGCCGGATATAGAAACGGCTGATACCCTCACCGTGGGCTTCGTCTACAGCTCGGATCTCGACCTTGGTCCGGTGCAAGGCCTGATTGTCTCGCTGGATTACTACGACATCGATATTGACGACGTCATTGGCGAGTTCGCACCACAGGAAGTTCTGGACGGCTGCTACACGGCGGGCGAAACAGAGCAATGCACCAAGATCCGCCGTATTGGCGGCGCGCTGACGTTGCCGGGTTCAGGTGTGGAGCTGTTTACCACGAACCTTGTCAATCAACGCGCGGAAGGTATTGAGCTTGGCCTCACGACAAGTGTGGAAATGGGCAAATACGGTGGCCTGGATGTATCGTTTAATTACAACCAGTACCTCACTGCCGATTCCCAAAGTTCGTCGACTACGCCAGTACTGGATTGCCTTGGTTACTACGGCACATCCTGCGGTGGTCCGCTGCCCGAGTCACGCTGGATTCAGAGAACAACCTGGAATTTCCTCGAAGATTTCCAGGTATCGTACCTCTGGAGCCATCTTGGTTCGACAGACATCGAGCCGGGTGAAGCAGCTGACGCGTTCCCTGAGTTCCGTTCCATCGATTCGTACAACTACGTTGATCTGACGGCTACCTGGCAGGTAACTGAAGAAATCAACCTGAGTCTTGCGGTCAACAACCTGTTTGGCGAAGATCCGCCAGTGGTTGGTAACGAAGCGGGCACGACGAGCGCCAACAGCGGTAACACGTTCCCGAGTGCTTACACCGCAGTGGGTTCTGTTTACAGGTTCGGTTTCCGCTACGCTTTCTAAAGTAGCAAATAGCAGTAACAAACGGCGGGCCTCGGCCCGCC
>DDIS01000119.1:10649-14839 GCA_002338615.1 Proteobacteria bacterium UBA1844
GGCGGGCCTCGGCCCGCCGTTTTTTTTGGTGCTGCGGTTCGGCAGGGCGCATACACTGAGGACAGGCAGGCGATTGGGGTTTCTTCCACGCCCCGGCTCTGTAGTATTCGCAATCAATACAGCGAGGGAGTTCAGTCATGAGCAATAGCGTTCACGAGCTGGTGCAGCTCGCCACCCAGGCGGCCAAGTCAGGAAACTGGCAGCAGGCGGAGCAAGCCTGGCTGGACGTCATCGCGATACAGCCCGCACACGCACAGGCACTGTGCAGCCTTGGCATGCATGCGATGCAGCGCGCAGACCTGGATACGGCCTTGCAAAGACTTGAGAGCGCACGCGAGGCGGCACCGCGGGATTACCTGACCCTGATGACGCTGGCGGCCGTTCATCGGCAGCGCAAAGATGCCCCCGCTGAGCGCGAGGCGCTGGATGCCGCGTTGGCCGTTGATCCATACTTTGTGCCGGCCTTGCTGGCGAAAGCCGACTGGATGGAACGTTTCAGCACACCGGTTGCTGCCGCGGCGATTTTCCGGAACGTATTGGCAATATCACCACCGGAAAAGGACTGGCCAGCCGATTTTCGCTCGCAGCTGACCCATGCCCGTGATGTTGTCCGGCGCCACACCGGTGCAATGCAGCATCATCTGGAGCGCAGCCTGGGCGACACAATAAGCAAGCTACCCGACGCACAAGCCCAGCGCTGGCGCGAAGCGGTCGCGATTCGATCCGGCCAGTCAGCGCCTTTCATGTCCATGTCCAACCAGCTCTGTGTGCCGCGGCTGCCAGCAATTCCGTTCTTTGCACGGGAGCAGTTTCCGTTCCTGGATCGACTCGAGGCAAAAACAGACGTCATTCGCGACGAATTGAAGTCGGCTATTGCCACGGACATTGAGAAGTTTCAGCCATACATTGCGTACAAGCCGGGTGATCCCGTTAATCAATGGCGCGAGCTGAACCATTCGGAACGCTGGAGTGCGTTCCATCTTTGGCGCAACGGCAATCCGGATACGGAGAACCTCGCGAAATGCCCGGAAACAGCAAAAGCACTGCAGTCAGTTGAACTCGCGGGTATCGATGGCCTGTGTCCGAACGTATTCTTTTCGGCGCTGCAACCGCATACGCACATCCCGCCGCATTACGGCGAAAGCAACGCGCGGGTCATTGCACACCTGCCGCTGATCGTGCCGGGCAAATGCCGTTTCCGGGTAGGCTTTGAAGAACGCGAGTGGCGGGTCGGCGAAACCCTGATTTTCGACGATACGATCGAGCACGAAGCATTCAACGACAGCGACGAACTGCGCGTAGTACTCATTTTTGACTTGTGGAATCCGCTGCTCAGCGATGCGGAACGCCACCTGGCAAGTCGCCTTGCCGCCGCGACGCGCGAGTTCGGCAACAGCTGACCCGGCTTCATCGAACGCGCCCGCCGTAGCCGCCACCCGTGTCGGCTTTAAGGCTCGACCTGCGGATTAATTCTGAACCGGGAACGCGCATATAGCGTGGCATAAAAAGCGGCCCGTAACGCTGAGCGCCAGGCTATTCTTCAATGCTGCAATAGATGTCGTACAGGGCTTGCATGATGCGTTGCGACGGTCCGGCGGCGAGACCATACCAGATCGATTGTGCATCACGCCGGGTGCTCACGAGGTCACTTTCGCGGAGTCGCGCGAGGTGCTGTGACAGAGCCGACTGACTGAGGCTGCCCAGCCGTTCGTTGATTTGACCCACCGTCATTTCACCGTTCACGAGCAGGCACATGATCTGCAGGCGATGTGCGTTACCCAGCAACTTGAGCAACCGGGCGGCTTCGTCCGCACGCTGCTCCATGAGCGCCATGTCTGGCAATCCCTGCGCCTCGCTACTGCTCTTGTTGCTCACCGGTTGCGGGTAAGCACGTATTGACTTTTCCATGTTCAAGTAATTAAGATAATTCTAAATTAGTAAGATCTAATTGTCGTTTCGAAATCGCAGCCTGTCAAGTCTCTGCTGGAGTCGGGTTTTCATCGTTATTGCCGGATCTAAAGGTCAAATATCATGGCACATATCATCATCCTGGGAGCAGGTATAGGCGGCATGTCGGCCGCCTACGAGATTCGCGAAGCCGTCGGCCGCGAGCACAAGATAAGCGTGGTCGGCGACGGACCCATGTTCAATTTCACGCCATCCAATCCATGGCTCGCGATAGGCTGGCGCGAACCCGATGACATCCGGCTCGATGTAACGCGCCCGGTCGAGTCAAAAAATATGCACTTCGTGCCGACCGCGGCGCGAAAGCTCGTACCGGAGGAGAATCGTATCGAGCTCGATGATGGCAGTGTGCTCGACTACGACTACCTCGTGATTACAACCGGTCCGCGCCTGGCTTTCGAGCGCGTACCCGGCAGCGGCCCGGACGCTTTCAGCCAATCGGTCTGCACCGGACCACACGCCGAGCGGGCTTGGCAGGCTTACCAGGAATTTCTGCAAAAGCCGGGCCCGGTGGTGGTGGGCGCATTGCAGGGTGCCAGTTGCTTTGGCCCCGCCTATGAATTTGCGATGATCCTCGACACGGACCTGCGCAGGCGTAAATTGCGCGACCGCGTACCGATGACCTTCGTCACGTCCGAACCGTATATCGGCCACATGGGGCTCGGCGGCATCGGCGACTCGAAGGGACTGCTCGAATCAGAACTTCGCCAGCGCCACATCAAGTGGATCAGCAATGCGCGCGTGACTTCCGTGGATCAGGATAAGGTGAACGCCGAGGAGCTTGATGACCAGGGTGAAGTCATCAGAACGCACGAACTGCCGTTTACCTATTCAATGCTGATTCCGTCGTTTGCCGGTGTCGATGCAGTTCAGGGTATCGAAGGCCTGGTCAATCCGGGTGGCTTCATCCTTATCGATGAGCATCAGCGCAATCCGGCCTGGCCCAATATTTTCTCCGCCGGCGTGTGCGTGGCCATCCCGCCGGTCGAGGTCACCCCGGTACCGACCGGCGCGCCAAAGACAGGCCTGATGATCGAATCGATGGTTACTGCTATCGCGCACAACCTGCGAGACGAGCTGGCCGGCAAGCCCGTGCGGCGACGGGCTACCTGGAACGCACTGTGCCTGGCCGACATGGGCGATACCGGTTTCGCCTTCATCGCATTGCCACAGATTCCACCACGCAATGTGACCAGGTCCATGACCGGCAAATGGGTACATCTTGCCAAGGTGGCTTACGAAAAATATTTCATGCGCAAGATGCGCAAGGGCAAGGCCTACCCGGCTTACGAGAGGATAGTCCTCGAGGCCTTTGGTATCGACCGGCTGAAACCCGAGCGTGACGACGAGTAGGGGCTAATGTCCGAGGCTGCTCTGGATGACAAGCGGCAAGAGACACCTGGATCATCGTCTGCGTACTTTGCACCATCACTTAAGAAACTTGCGAGGATTTTAACGATGACTATTGAACGAACCGTGCTGGCCTTCGCCGGCGCTGTGGTCAGCTTCAGCATATTGTTGAGCTGGATAGTCTCGCCCTGGTGGGTGCTGCTCGCCCTGTTCGTAGGGCTGAACCTGCTGCAATCGGCGTTTACGGGGTTCTGCCCGCTGGCTCGGATTTTGCGCAAGCTGGGCCTGAAGCATGGCGCGATGTTCCCGCAGTGATCGCGGTATGCGGAATCGGATGGTCTCGTCCATCCAGCTATTTACATTAACTGAAATTGAGTCAAGGAGACTCCGATGTACTACACCATGAACACAGACAAGTCATTCGAGCAGGCCGTCGACGATCTGGACAAGTCGGTCAAGGCACACGAGTTCGGTGTGCTGCATGTGCATGATCTCGGGAGCACTCTGCGCAGCAAGGGCATCGGGTTCGAGCATGAATGCAAGGTATTCGAGGTGTGCAGCCCACGCCAGGCAGCCGAAGTCCTGGACTTCGACATGTCGTTAAACATGGCACTGCCTTGCAGAATATCGGTTTGGCGCAAGGATGGACAAACGCGGATCGGCATGATTCGCCCGGCCTGGCTCCTCGAGCAGCTCAATGATGAGCCACGACTTCAGGATCTCGCCGCCGAAGTCGAACAGGCCACGATGGCCATGATCGACGAGGCCGGCGCCACGGCATGACTTCGCCCGCGCTTCTCCGAGCCCTGGCAGTTTTGCTGGCCGGCTTGCTGCTCGGTGCCTGCGAAAGTGACTCGTCGCCGCCAGCCGTGGCG
>DDIS01000100.1:0-14278 GCA_002338615.1 Proteobacteria bacterium UBA1844
GAAGCCGCTCGCGATCAGGCCACCCGCAATTGCGCGGGTCATATTGCCGCCGCCGATGAAAGCCAGCTTGTTGGAATCTTTCGTATTATCAATCATGACCGCTGACCAAATAGCCTGGTGCCAATGCGCACAATAGTCGCGCCTTCGAAAATTGCGGCGCGAAAGTCGTCGCTCATACCCATCGACAGGGTATCGAGTTCTATGCCCGTCGTGGAAATAAATTCCTTCAGTTCCGCCAGGATTCTGAACGGTTTGCGTTGCTCCTCGAAGCCGTCACGAATGGCGGGCAGGCACATCAGTCCGCGCAGGTGCAGATTCGGCAGTTCGTGCACCAGGGCAGCCAGTGGCTGGACGTCAACGGGGCTTAGTCCTGATTTCGAACTTTCGTCATCCAGGTTGACCTGCAGGCACACGTTCAGAGGGGGCATGCCGGCCGGGCGATGTTCATTCAGGCGTTCGGCAATTCGCAGACGGTCAATACTGTGAACCCAGTCAAAGTGCTCCGCTACCTGTCGTGTTTTATTGGTCTGCAGGTGACCGATGAAATGCCAGATGAGGTTTTCCGCCTCTGCTGCCCGGATCTTTGGCAATGCCTCCTGGACCTGGTTTTCGCCGAAATCCCGTTGGCCGGCTGCGGCTGCTTCGAAGACCTTTGCCAGAGGCTGCTTTTTACTGACCGCAAGCAGCCGGACCGATGCCGGGCCGCGCTTTGCGTCGGTCGCCGCCTCGGCCAGCAAATCTTTGACTATGCTTAAGTTATCCGTGACTCCAATCACGTTTTGCTCCGCTTGCTTCGCTATACTAGGTCGGAATTGCTCCGGGTTATGGTAAGTCCGCAGCACCCAAACTTGAACCCGCCAGAGGGAGAAATATGGCCGTTGACGTTGCTCAATTATTGTCGTTTTCGGTAAAGAATAACGCATCCGACCTGCATCTCTCAGGCGGGGTCCCGCCCATGATCCGGGTCGATGGTGATATCAAGCGGATCAACATGCCGGCGCTGACCCACAAAGATGTCAACAGCATGGTGTACGACATCATGAATGACAAGCAGCGCAAGGACTATGAAGAATTTCTGGAGACTGACTTTTCTTTCGAGATCCCGAAACTGGCGCGCTTTCGCGTCAATGCCTTCAACCAGAACCGTGGTTCAGCTGCTGTATTCCGTACTATTCCCTCTGAAATTCTAACCCTTGACGACCTGGGTGCGCCGAAGATCTTCAAGGACCTGGCGATGCATCCGCGTGGCATCGTGCTGGTGACCGGGCCTACTGGTTCGGGAAAGTCAACGACGCTGGCGGCCATGGTCGACTACGTCAACGAGAACAAGCCGGACCATATCCTCACTATTGAGGACCCGATCGAGTTTGTGCACGAATCCAAGAAGTCACTGATCAACCAGCGCGAGGTGCATCGGGATACGCTGGGCTTTAACGAAGCACTGCGTTCTGCGTTGCGCGAGGACCCCGACGTCATACTGGTCGGCGAATTGCGCGACCTCGAGACGATCCGACTGGCGCTAACCGCGGCAGAGACCGGTCACCTCGTGTTTGGCACCTTGCACACCAGTTCCGCCGCCAAGACGATCGATCGTGTCGTGGACGTTTTTCCGGCCGCCGAAAAAGAGATGGTGCGCGCAATGTTGTCCGAGTCATTGCGTGCTGTTATTTCGCAGACGTTATTGAAGAAAGTTGGTGGCGGTCGCGTTGCGGCTCACGAAATCATGATCGGTACACCCGCTATCCGCAACCTGATTCGCGAAGGCAAGATTGCGCAAATGTATTCGGCAATCCAGACCGGGCAAGGGTCAGGTATGCACACTTTGGATCAAAATCTTGCTGAATTGATGTCCAAAGGCATTATCAACAAGGAAGAAGCACGCTTTCGAGCGGTCAACAAAGAGAATTTTTGAGGCGAGCCCTTTACCCCAGGTTGGGTGAGCCGATGCGCTCTCGAGACGGAGACAGGAAGAAATGGAACGCGAACAAGCCGTACGTCTGACACAGAACCTCTTGCGTAAAATGGTCGAACGGAACGGTTCCGACCTGTTCCTTACCTGTGGCTTCCCGCCCGCGATCAAGGTCGATGGCACGATTCACAAAGCGACGGACACGCCCTTATCGTCGGACCAGGCTGCGATCATGGTGCGTTCCATTATGAACGACAAGCAGATCAAGGAGTTCGATGCGACCAAGGAATGCAACTTTGCGATCTCGCCGCAGGGCATCGGTCGCTTCCGCGTCAGTGCATTCATTCAGCAGGGTTACATAGGAGCCGTACTACGTACGATAACCACCGAGATTCCGACACTTGAGGATCTCGAGCTGCCGCCAATTTTAAAAGATGTGGTGATGAACAAGCGCGGTCTCGTGATTGTTGTCGGTGGTACGGGCTCAGGTAAATCCACGACGATGGCGGCGATGATTGGACATCGCAATGAGAATTCGCGCGGCCACATTGTGTCAATCGAGGATCCGGTCGAGTATGTCCACCCACACCGTGGCTGCGTCATAACGCAGCGTGAGGTCGGGGTCGACACCGAAACCTGGCACGCGGCACTCAAGAATACGCTGCGCCAGGCGCCGGATGTCATCCTGATCGGCGAAATCCGGGACCGGGAAACGATGGAATACGGTATCCAGTTCGCTGAAACCGGCCATCTTTGCCTCGCTACACTGCATGCCAACAGCGCCAACCAGGCGCTCGATCGAATAATCAACTTCTTCCCTGAAGAACGTCGTCAGCAATTGCTCATGGATCTATCGCTGAACACGAAAGCGTTTATCTCGCAGCGTCTCATCCCGCGCGAAGGCGGTATCGGGCGAATCGCTGCCATGGAGATCATGTTGAATACTCCGCTGGTAGCCGACCTGATCTTTAAAGGCGAAGTGGGTCAGATCAAGGAGATCATGGCGAAGTCCACGCGCCTTGGCATGCAGACTTTCGACCAGGCGTTGTTTGAACTGTATGAGTCCGCGACGATCAGCTACGAGGAAGCGATGCGCAACGCGGACTCCAAGAATGAACTTCGGCTCAAGGTGAAACTGCAGAGCAAGCGCGACTCATCGGCAGCCGATCAGCAGGGCGAGAGCCTGCGCATTATGGAAGATGACACGGCCCAGACTTTCTGAGTCGGCGTATAAGGACGGCAGCCCCGCATGAACGTAAAACCGCTATTCAAATTGATGGTCGAGAAAAAGGCATCGGATCTTTTCTTCGCACCTTACGCACCGGCCAAGATCAAGATCGAAGGCAAGATCATGCCGGTGAACAAGCTTGAGATGACACCGAAAATGGTCAAGCAGGCTGCAATCGAACTCATGAACGATGAGCAGCTCGACTATTTTACACGTGAGCTGGAGATTGACTTCGCGATTTCAGAAGCGGGTCTTGGGCGGTTCCGGGTCAATATTTTTCACCAGCGCGGCAATGTCGGCATGGTGCTGCGCTATATAACCAACGAATTACCGACCCTTGAGGAGCTCGGAATGCCCGAGCAGATCAAGGACCTCGTGATGTTACGCCGCGGCCTGATCCTGATGGCCGGCGCAACCGGCGCCGGCAAGTCGACGACGCTTGCGGCAATGATCAACCACCGTAACGAGAAAACGTCCTCGCATATCATTACTATCGAGGACCCGATCGAGTTTCTGCATCCGAACAAACAGTCCATTGTGAACCAGCGCGAAGTCGGGCTGGACACGAAGTCCTATGCTCGCGCACTGAAAAGTGCCCTGCGTGCGGCACCTGATGTCATACAGATCGGCGAAATACGCGATCGGGAATCGATGCAATCAGCACTGGACATGGCCGGCACCGGCCACCTCGTGCTCGCGACCGTGCACTCGAACAATGCGCCGGAAACACTCGATCGAATCATCAATCTGTTTCCAAGAGACCAGCACGCGCAAGTGTTCATGGATCTTGCACACTACCTGCGCGCCATTCTTTCGCAGCGACTGGTTCGCGGTCGCAATGGCAAGCGTGTTGCCGCCGTTGAGTTGATGCTGAATACGCCGCACATCAAGGACCTGATCCTGAAGGGCGACATATCCGCGGTGAAGGAAGCGCACAAGGAATCGGGCGAACAGGGTATGCAGAATTTCGACATCGCACTCTTGAATCTGTACAAGGCGGGAACGATTACGCTCGAGGAGGCCATGTCGCATGCCGACTCGCGTTCGAACCTTGAGGCGAGAATCAATTTCGGCGGTTAACAGACCGACCGCTACGCGTGAATTCGATGCCGCTTCAACCGCGGTGAAATGTAGCGGCGGTCCCAGGCAGCGAAAAGCCGCCGTGGCGTAAGTCCTGCCGCAACCGCGTCGGTCAGTAGTGGGCCCATCGAGCCCATCTGAAAATACCAGCTGTCGAAGTAGGGATTCGCTTCGACGACTTTGGGACCCGTGTCCGTTAACGCGATGTCCCAGCCGATTGCACCCATGTCGGGAAAGTGCCGCGCCCAGGCGAGCGCCAACTGGCAGATAGCGTCGAATTGGCCGAGCGCAAACCCGACGAGCGGCAGACCCGAATCCGCATGGCGTTCGACCATGCATTTCTGCGTCCAGTCGTAGGCTGCGACGCCCACGCCGTCTGCCGAGAATTTTACCGTCGTGCCGCCGGCCGCAAGATTGTCCACTGCGCTGTGCGCTGAACCGACTCGCAGGGCGACGAGACTGATGTGCCAGGTGTCGTCGTCCGTGCGTATTGTCACAATGCGCAATGTGTTCAGGCAGCCCGGATTGAACGCAGCGATGTCAGCCCGGTTACGGAGGCGCTCCTCGACAATATAGGCCGCGTCGGGTATTTGCCGCAGTTCACGCCAGAGTGTGTCTGCGTTGATCATCTTGTCCCGCTCGCGCAGTCCGTCGCCAGAGCAGGTCAGCAGGCGAATGCCCTGACCGCCGGAGCCCAGTGTCGGCTTGAAGACTACATCCTGGCGCAACGTACCGAGCCAGTCGCAAAAAGAGGCCCGGTCGCATAGTTCGAACTGCGGTCCAATCGTCGCCAACAACTTTGCCTGATCGATGCCGCATCCCAGCAGAAACTTCTTGAAGAGCAGCTTGTTGTCGAACAGTGCGAGTTGCGATACCGGGTTTTTGTTCCAGGGGAAGTAGTGTGAGCCTCGCTTGCTCAAATAACGTTTCTTTTCCGCCATGCTGCGCTCGCCCTTGTAAAACTCGTAACGCAGGTAGTCGGCCGGGCTCGTAGCAATGCTGAGCTGATGACGAGCCATGTCGAACAGCAGCGAGGGTAGCGACTTGTGTTGCAGGGCTGCCCTGCAATACGGCAGTACCTTGTCCGTGAATCGCTGGCGAAAAGTGCCTGACATTGCCGCTACGCCCAATACCAGTCAGCGAACGGCACGCGTCGCAGTTGTTTCGCTACGCTGCGTGTTGTCGCCGGAAACCACGCCAGTTCACGGCCAGCACCATCTTTTGCCTGGGCGGACCGTGATCGTATACCGCGCAAACCTGCGGCGTGCGCGAGCGCCCCCAGTGGCTGGCATCGAGAGCGCGGTACGAGCCGGTTCCTGGAATCAACCGGATAGCTGCGTGGCAAGCCGAGGGCCAGGAATCCGCCAGGCGAGTGCGCGTCGCAGACTTCCTGCGCGCGGGGCAGCCGTGCGCCTACGAGAACGGGACCATTTTCCGAGCGCAGGTCCTCCGGCTCGTAGGGCCAGTCGGCAATGAATGCGCGCAGATTCATGCGCGCGCTGACCTGGTCTTCGTTGAGGTACAGCGTGTCGAAACTTTGTGCCGGGTTCCAGCGCCCGCCACGCAGTGCGGCGTAACTCGGGTCCAGCGGATTACTCCAGCTGCGATCCGCGATACGCCACCAGGTCCAGACATCAGAAAGGCGTTCCGTGACGAACTTCAATGGCAGCACCTCGTTCGACTTCGAGAACTGCAGTCCAGACTAGCTTTGCGCAAGTTCAAAGCGAAACATTTGCCGACAGGCATCCAGTACGGCCGCGGAGTCGCCAGCCTCGAGCAGTGTGAATAGTGACTGGTTATTGAGGGCAATAGCGGGCCGGCGTACGACCGCCGGTATGCGGTCGCGTTTAAGGTAGTGCACCAGGAGGTCGGTTGCAGCGGCAAGGTCGGCTATGGCCAGCGTACGTTCAGCAGGTACACCACGTTCGAGCCACTTGTTCAACGCCTGCCGGCTGACGCCAAAAAGGCGCGCCGCGTGCGATTGACTCAGGTTCCAGGTGCTCAGCACGCGTGCCAGCGACTGGCTGGCGCGGTAGCGGTCGAGGTTTTCCGCAAATTCGTCCAGCCATGCGCGCTCTCCCTGGCCCGCCGCGGCTACCTGCGCTGCCGCTTCGCGGGGATCGAGTTGCGTTACAAAATCCAGTTTTTCCGCGCGGCTAATCATCGTGGAGCCATCGTCTACTACATGCAACCATTTGTCAACCTTGGGTCGCTCCGACAAGCGGTGGTAGCATTGCGGCGTCGGCCTGACCGACTCCAGGAAGCAACGACAATTTCGCATTCCAGCGCCGAACTGACTTGATCGCATACCCCTTCATACGCTTTATGTTGGGCCTGATCGCGCTCGGGGTCGCGATATTGATGGCGGTGCCTTGTTTCGTTGCCTGGGAACTGGATTCACCTGACAAGCAGGCGTTCCTTATCAGTGAGGGCGTGGTCCTGACATTTTCGTTCGCACTCATCTATGCCAATCGCCGAGCCGAGCGCAAGTTGAACGTACGCGAAGTATTCATTCTCACGGCTGCTTCCTGGCTGACGGTGTGCGCACTTGGCGCGATGCCGTTCGTGCTCTCGCACACGGTGAGCACGGTTACGGACGCGGTCTTCGAAAGCGTCTCTGCAGTGACCACCACCGGGGCGACCGTGCTCGGTCAGCTGGATTCGCTACCGAAAGACATCCTGCTCTGGCGTTCCATGATGCAGTGGATCGGCGGGCTCGGTATCGTTGCATTCGGCGCGGCCGTACTGCCGTTCCTGCGCATCGGCGGCATGCGCCTTTTTCGTGCCGAATCATCTGACTTTTCCGAGAAAGCGCTGCCACATACGCGTAATTTCCTGCTGCGGCTGTTGCTGGTTTACCTCATCATCTCACTGGCCTGCACGATCGCCTTCGCAGTCGGCGGCATGTCGATTTTCGACGCCATCAATCATGCAATGACTACTGTTTCGACGGGTGGCTTTTCGACCCACGATGAGTCGATCGGCTTTTTCAATTCTGCAGTTATCGACACGGTCGCCATCTTCTTCATGCTGGTGGCATCGATCCCGTTCGTGCTCTACCTCCCGCTACTGGCCGGGCGCGTCCGGATGCTGCGCTCCGACAGCCAGGTCAGGAGCATGCTGGGCGCCTACCTGAGTGTCACTGTGCTGCTGGTCATATGGCTGACGGTGAACAACAACACCGGGTTCACCGCGGCCTTTCGCGAAGCCGCTTTCAGTGTGGTCTCGATTGGCACGACGACAGGTTACGTCACCGCCGACTATGCCGAATGGGGTCATTTCGGCATCGTGGTGATGTTTTTCCTGACCTTCGTTGGCGGTTGTACCGGCTCGACGGCGGGCGGCATCAAGATCCTGCGCTTCAAAGTGGCGTTCATCATGTTGCGTGAAACCATCCTGCGCCTGCTGCACCCGAACGCAATTTTCTCACGGACCATCGATGGCAAGCCGATCTCGGACGATACACTGGCATCGGTCATGGCATTCGCACTGGCGTTTGCCTGTACGGTTGGCGCGACGGCGATACTGCTTGCCGCAGCCGGAAACGATTTCATGACCAGCTTTAGCGCAGCTGCAACAGCAACGGCGAATGTTGGCCCGGGGCTTGGTGACATCGTGGGGCCGACATCAAATTTCGCCGCAATCAGTGCCGCCTCGAAGTGGATTCTTTGCGTCGCAATGCTGCTCGGGCGTCTGGAGATTTTTACGCTGCTGGTTCTTGTTACACCGCATTTCTGGAGAAATTGACGCGCGGCGAGGCACCGGAAGTACAGCGGACAAACAGGTTTGTTGACCAAACCTTGATGTGCAGTTTGCTATCGTGTGGCGGCCGGAGTTTTGAAAGATAGTCGGCAGACCAACGCAATGGATCTGCCTGCAAGTAGAGCTGGAGACAAAATTGAGAGACAGGAACTCGAACGAGGATAGTGCGCGCATGACTAATTTGCTCGACTTGCCGCCGCCCGGGCCGGGCAAAAATCGCTCGATCGCCAAACTTGCGATTTTCCTGGTGCTGGCGGCCGCAGTACTGCTGCTGTTTATTAGCCTGTATCCGAAGCAGCTGGATGTTTACATGTCGATAGCCGACATTCCGGTTGCAGATCCGGCATTGCGCACCTGTATCACCGACACCGGTGCAGCACATGACTGGACAGACGCCGGTCAATTTACCAGCCTTCGTTGCAACAATCCTTCAGGCAACGGCATTGTATCGCTCAATGGCATCGAGCACCTGGTTTCGATGCGTGACTTGAATCTATCTTTCAACAATATATCGGACGCCGGTCCATTGGCGACGATGTCACACCTCGTAAACCTTGATCTGAGTCACAACGAATTGCGCGATGTGCCGGTTTTCGAGGCGGCGCCAGGTCTCAAACACATCGAACTCAACTACAACGAACTGGATTCGATGGACTGGCTGGAACGGCAGGGCTTCCCGGTGCTGGAGTCTGTTTCCGTTGCGCACAATCGCGTAACAAGTATCGGCCAGGTTCGAGGTGTGCCCGAGCTGCGTGAACTGAATCTGCGCGATAACCAGATAGAGGACCTGGCAAGCGTATTCCTGCGCGAAAAACTGAACGTCCTTGATGTGGGTGGCAACCAGCTTACATCGCTTGACGGAATAGCGGCGCTTGCACATCTGAAACGGCTGTTTTTGGATCGCAATAACATCACAACGCTCGCCAGCCTTGCTGAACTCAAGGATCTTGAATATCTCGACGCCAGCTATAATGTGCTCGAGAACACGGCAGGCTTGCACGAACTCGACCGCTTGCGGCGCTTGAATTTGCGAAATACGGGTACCGTGAATCTCCGCGACATATTGACGCTCGGCGATATTGAAGTGCTGGATATTGCCGGGAATCCGGCTTTGTCCTGTGCGGAACTTGACGAGGCCGTACAGGTGTTCGGCGAACGTGCGATACACACGGACGGGGTTTGCAAGTAATGGGGTTTCCGAGTATTCAAGGGTTAGCCGATTGCAATGACCCGGCAATACAAGGGTTTGGCAATAGCAGCGCGCGAGACCGCCGCGTACGCTTCTGCAATGTCTCGTCACATCCGGGACAAAGCCTGAACGCCGGACCTCCGGCGGGGGAAGGGGGAGCAGAGGCCCGGCGTCCTGCATCATTTCCGCATAAGCATGTCCTTGTTCTGATCCGTGCATCAACCATAGCGCGCAGACTCACAAGCCGTCGTTAACGCATTGTCAAGACAAGGTTAAATGCTGACTGTTTTCCGGACCGCACAGCTGGGTCGTCAGGACATGTTGTCGCTGCTCGTGTTCGAGGGGATCTTCTGGTCGATATTGAACCAGACTGTGAAGCGCGAACCCTGGCCCGGCGTACTGTCCACGCGGACTGTCCAGCCGTAACGTTCGCAGATTCTTTGCACGATGGACAGGCCCAGCCCCGCACCGTCACCGGTATTGCCACGGACGTGACGTTCAAACAATTGTGACTGGTCCGGCACGTCGATACCGACGCCGGTGTCGATCACAGAGATCGTATCCACAGCAATCGTGATCGTCACCGTGCCCTTGCGCGTGTAACGAAATGCATTGCGAACCAGGTTTGCAATGAGGACACTGATTACGCGCGTTGGCGCCGTGACCCGGGTGTCGTGGGTCTCGACGATGTCCACCGTCACGTCCTTGTCTCCAAGCCATACGCGCTGCTGTTCGACAACATCCGCAACGATCGGTGCAAGCTCAACGGCGCTTACCTGCGTATTGATTCCAGAGTCCACCTGCGCGAGCACCAGGAAAGTATCAACCAGTTCGGACATTTCCCGCGTTGCCCGCTGGATCCGCGCAACCCGTGCCAGGTCCGTGGCGGCCAGGCTTGACCTGCCCGCCAGCATCTCTGCTGCGAGACTTATATTGGTCAAAGGCGTACGGAGTTCGTGACTTACGTTGCCGGAGAACTCCTTCTCACGCTGCAACAGTGCTCGCAGCTCCTCGTGATAGTGTTTTAGCTGGCCAGCGAGCATGCCGATTTCATCGTCCCGATATTCGGACAGGTCCAGCGATGAATCAGGGTGCTCTTTTAGCGAATTGATGGCATTTGCCAGCTTGAACACAGGCCGGCTGAGACGCCGCCCGAGGTACCAGCCGATCGCGAGCGCGAGCAGCAGCCCGGCAATCGAACTCGCCCAGACGAGCCGGATAAAACTCCGGTCGTGATCGCGCATGCTGGATTCATCGTATTGCACGGTGTATCGAACACCGTCAATCTCATCAACGAGCACCCGGTAATTGCGGCCGGCGCGGGTGATCGTTGAACTGCCGGGCGGCAAGTGACGCAAGTACGGCGGCACCTCGCTGGGGTGATCCAGGGGCGTGACATGAATAATCGTAGTACGCGAGTTGAAGTTACCCAGTGCGCGTGCGGTTTCGACCTGATTGCGATAGTGAGCCAGTTCCTCGCGCAGGGTATCGTCGATCAGACGCGATTCGACCGAATCCAGGATAAAGGTGAGGCTGAGGCCAAGGCCGATCGTGAGGGTCGCGCCGAAAACAAGAAATGCGAGCGTAATTCTGCGACCCAGTCGCCCCGACGCTTGCGCTCTAGCTGTCGGCATGTTGATCCGTAAACCGGTAACCAAAACCTCGCACGGTGTGAATCAACGACTGGGAAAAGGGTTTGTCGACCGCATTGCGCAG
This sequence comes from Proteobacteria bacterium UBA1844, assembly GCA_002338615.1. Lineage (GTDB taxonomy): Bacteria > Pseudomonadota > Gammaproteobacteria > Steroidobacterales > Woeseiaceae > UBA1847. The sequence continues at coordinate 10,885 of DDIS01000100.1, forward strand.
GTTCGAGAGGTGCGTTCTGAGTGCGTCACTGTCGGGCGGATCATCCTGCCACACGGCATGCTCGAGTTCCTCGCGCTTGATCAGCCGATGCGGGTGTTGCATGAAATAGGTGAGCAATTTGAACGCCATCGGATTCAGGTCGATATGGTGCCCGTCACGTGTAACCTCGTGTGCGTCGAGATCGAGTGTCAGGTCGCTCACCTTGAGTTGTTTGGTGAACAGGCGCGTCGCGCGTTCCGAGAGAACCTTGACCCGCGCCGCGAGTTCCTGCAATGCGAAGGGTTTCACGAGATAGTCATCAGCACCGGCAGCAAAGCCCTCCAGTTTGTTGTGCAAGGAATCGCGTGCCGTCAGCATCAATACAGGGGTTGGATTTCGCGCGTCGTCGCGCAAGCGGCGGCACAGATCGACGCCGTCGATACCGGGTAAGCCGAGGTCAAGAATGATGACGTCATAGCTGTTGCTTACCGCGAGATGCAAGCCCGTAATGCCATCACTTGCGGCATCCATTTCGTAACCTTGCTCCTCGAGAAAATCGTAAATACTCGCGGCAATATCCTGATGGTCTTCAACTAACAAAACACGCATGGTAACTCGTTGTGCGATGGGGGTGATTGTGTCGGGCTGCATCTTGGCATCCGCAGATCCCCGGACAGTATCCGATGTTTGCACGGGCCGTGCAAAGGCGGGCCGGGGCATGCCTATTGGATAGCCCGGCCCGCGCATCAGCGTTTGGAACGACGTCTTGGATCAGGCCACCGCGAGACTGATATAACGTCGCGAATCGCCCCGCGTAACCAGTATAGCGACACTGTCTTTCTGGTCATTTTGTGCCTCCCTGATCGCAGTTTTCACGTCATTACCCGTATGCACAGCCTGCTGGTTGACCCGTTCGATCACATCACCGCGCCGCAGGCCTTTTTCCGCCGCGTTGCTGCCGGGCGATACGCTGACTATGACCACGCCCTCTATAGAGGAGTCGAGCCCCAGTGCCCGGCGGCTGTCCGCATCAAGTGGCGCGAATTCGAGACCAAGTTCGTCACCCGCAGCGTCGGTAGACGCAAACGCGACATCGTCTTCCGCGGGCGTAATCTGAACCTTCAGGCGTTTGGCTTTGCCGCTACGCATGACCTCGACGTTCGCCTTGTGGTCCAGGTCAGCGAGTGCAACCAGCCGGCTCAGCGACTTCGCATCTGTCACCGGCATGCCATCAAACTTCAGGATGACATCGCCCGTCTGGATACCGCCCAGCGCTGCGGGGCTCGCATCGACCACATCCGCGACGAGCGCCCCGTCTGTGTCTGGCAGGTTGAGACTCGCCGCCAGTTCCTCGTCGAGATTCTGGATTTGCACACCGAGCCAGCCGTGCGTTACATGACCTGAACTCTTCAGTTCCTCGATGATGTTCACCGCGTCCGCCGACGGGATGGCGAAGCCGAGTCCAACGTTGCCACCATTCGGCGAATAGATTGCAGTATTGATGCCGATGACACGACCTTCGGTATCGAATATCGGGCCGCCCGAGTTGCCGCTATTAATCGGCGCATCAATTTGCAGAAAGTCAACGTAGGAGCCCGATTGCAGATCACGCCCGCGTGCCGAAATAATGCCCGCGGTCGCACTGCCGCCGAAACCGAACGGATTGCCGATAGCCACGACCCAGTTGCCAACCTCAGCCTTGTCCGAATCACCAAATTGAACAAAGGGCAGGGGTTGATCGGCATCGATCTTGAGCAATGCGAGATCGGTTTTCTTGTCGGTTCCGACCAAGGTTGCGGGATGAGTACTACCATCTTCAAAAATGACGCTTATCTTGTCCGCATCTTCAATCACGTGGTTGTTCGTTACGATGTAGCCATCCGGCGCAATGATAAAGCCGCTGCCCTGGCCCATTACTCTTGGCGCGGCGCCGCCTTGACCGCCGTCAGCGCGTGGCATGCCGAAAAATCGGTAAAAGAAGTCATCGGGCGCGCCGAACGGCGCAGGCATCTGCTGCATCCGTGTCTGCATGACACGTTTTTCCACGCCGATACTAACGACTGCCGGTTTGACCGTGCGGATAAGGTCCGTCAGGTTCGGTGCTTTGATGTCGTACTCGACCGCAGGTTCAACTGACAGCGGCGAATCTGTTTTGGCCTCGGCGCTATGCAAGATAGCGAACGGGGCGCCGACAACCAGCGCCGCGACCAGCACCGCTGCGTAGCGCCAGGGTCCCAATGGATTGTGTTTCGAAATAGGCTTGCTCATGGTGTTCTCCTGCCAGTAATGCTCGACAGACTTTAGCCTCTGGCTGTCAAGAAGCCGTTAAATGTGCGTTATTTTTTCATCAAGAGCCCGGCAAACGTGGCGCGACTTTTTATTCAGGGCACGTGGTTTTATACTCAATTGCAGATTGCAAAATTGCGGAGAAAGTTAATGTCAGCAGCAGACAAGATTCGGCATACGGGCCATTGCTTTTGCGGTGCCGTTGAAGTCGAAGCAACTGGCGCGCCGTTTGCGATGGGCTATTGTCATTGCAAGGATTGCCGGGCATGGAGTGCGGGTCCGGTCAACGCCTTTACGCTGTGGCAGCCAGACGACGTCAAGGTAACGAAGGGCGCGGACAAACTTGTCAGCTATTCGTCAAATGGTTCGACCTTTCGGAAGTTTTGCGGTGATTGCGGCGGCAATGTGCTGTCTGACCACCCCGGCATGGAGTTTACGGACATCTTCGCGGCGCTATTGCCAACGCTTTCGTTCGAGCCGGCGCTGCACGTCAATTATGGTTCGAGCGTGTTGCGCATCAGGGACGGTTTGCCGAAGTTGAAAGATTTTCCCGCCGAGATGGGTGGATCCGGCGAGACCTTGCCGGAATAGCGGGTTAGAGCAGGCCGCGCCGCGGTACTACCAGGCAACTGTCCCGGCATCGAATACCGGGCCGTCCACGCAGACGCGCTTCATGGCCGGCCCGTCGTCCGTTGTCACCCTGACGACGCAGCCCGCACAACCGCCAACCGCACAAGCCATGAATTCCTCGAGCGATACTTCGCAAGCGACGTTATAACGTGCCGCGAGTTCGGCGACTGCTTTGAGCATCGGGGTTGGGCCGCAGCTGAAAATTTTCACGCTTTTGAGCTGCTCAGGGTCAAGTCCGTGCAGCCATTGGTCTGCGAGTTCGGTGACATATCCGCGATGGCAGCCGGCAAAACCTGCGAGGCTCGTCAGCCGGCTGGCAATGCCCCAGTTTTCGAGCAGAGGCATCGCGCTGCTAGTCGTTTTGGAGACACCGGGAAAGTCCAGTTCCGAGCGTACGAGCGCAAAAGGAAAGGGCAATTCTGAGCCGAGGATCGCATAGGGACGAAAGCGAGCGTCGTTGCGCAATTTATCCGCCAGAAAAATCATCGGCGGAATGCCG
>DDIS01000100.1:14370-25847 GCA_002338615.1 Proteobacteria bacterium UBA1844
AAAAATCATCGGCGGAATGCCGACGCCCCCGCCGATCATGAGGCAGAGTGGGTGGGCGGGGTCGGGGCTAAAGCCCTTGCCTATAGGCCCGAGGATGCTGACGATGTCCCCTGCTTGCTTTTTGGAGAGTGCACGCAGGCCGTTACCGACGTTCTTGAACAGGATTTCGATCCAGTCATCCTCGCTGCGCATGATCGAAAGAGGACGGCGCATCGGTAGCGCGTCGGCGCAGCTTACGTGTACGAAGCTGCCGGGCTGTGCGGCTGCTGCACAGCGTGGCGCGCGGAGACGCTGGATGAACTGCGCGCCTTCGAAACGTTCGGTCGTGAGCAGTACGCCGTCTTCGACAAAAATTGTGCCACGATTTTTTTGTGCCGCTGCGATCGCGTCCCTCGTTGCTGCGGGCATCATTATTTTTGCATTGCCCGTGCTACATGTGCCAGTACGGCCATGCGCACGGCAACGCCGTTGGTTACCTGTTGCGTAATTACCGAGCGCCATCCGTCGGCAAGTGAGCCATCAATTTCAATGCCGCGGTTCATTGGCCCGGGATGCATGACAATCGCATCGGGTTTGGCATGCCGCATACGATCCTCGCTGATACCGAAGTCGGCGAAGTACTCGCCGACGCTTGGAATGCCGTCAAGATCGTCTATGCGTTCGCGCTGAATTCTAAGGGCCATGACGACGTCGGCATCCCGCAGGCCATCGTCGAGCGTAGAAACCGTCCGGGCGAACGAGAGTTCGGCGTCAACCGGCGCCATGGCCGGCGGTGAGACCAGTCGCAGTTCCCCGACTCCAAGAGTTTGCAAGCCGTGCGCTGCCGAGCGCGCGACCCGTGAATGCTGGATGTCGCCGACAATCGCAACGACGAGGTTTTCGAAGTCGGGACGGTGCTGGCGTATGGTCAACAAATCGAGCAGTCCCTGGGTGGGGTGCGATACGTCGGCTTCGCCCGCATTCAGGACGCTGACAAATTCTTTGACGTTGCGGGCAATATAGGCCGGCACGCCGGCGCCGGCATCGCGCACCACCATGATATCAACCGCCATCGCCTCGAGCGTATAAATGGTATCGAGTATGCTCTCGCCCTTTTTGCGCGACGAGGTATTCACATCCAGGTTCAGCACGTCCGCGCCGAGCCGGCGGCCGGCAAGATCGAACGATGCGCGGGTTCTCGTGGAAGGTTCGAAAAACAGGTTACCGATTGTCCTGCCCGCCAGCGCATCACTGCGTACCGGCAATGTGCCATCCGGACTCAGGTAGCTTTCGGCGTCGTCGAGCAATTCGATGATCAGGGCTTTATCGAGGCCCTTCAGGGTCAGCAGGTGACGCAGCGAGCCGTCGGCGCGCAGTTGCAGTTCGCAGTCGTTGCTGGACAGAGATTCTGGGTTGGCATTCATCGCGGCTGCATTCTACCCGGAACCGAGCTCCGTTTGCGGCATTTGCAGGTAGCGTTCGGCGATCAGCACGGCCGCGGCCGCGTCGATGTCCTGTTTCTGAATTCGGCCGCGACGCCCCGCTTGCCGGGAGTCCTTCAGAACCTGCCCGGCCTCCCGGGAACTGTGCTGTTCATCGACCAGAATGACGGGCAGGCCATAGTCCTCGAGTTGTCGCTTGAACGCCTGTACGGCACTACTCATCTCACTGGGACTGCCGTCCGCATGCAGCGGCAGGCCGAGCACCAGCAGGTCGGGTCGCCATTCGCGCAGCAAGGCTTCTATGCGCGCGAAATCCGCGCCTCGCTCGCCATTTTGTATGACGCCCAGCGGGCTGGCGGAGGCGGTTATTGTTTGCCCGACCGCGAGCCCGATGCGGCGGCGGCCAAAATCAAACGCGAGGATGGTTGCAGGCTTGCCCGCTGTCGATTTCTCAGGCATGACCCGCGTCGGGCGAGAGGCGGCTAATATCCACGCCAAGCGTGCCCGCTGCTGCAGTCCAGCGTTCGGCAAACGGTGTCTCAAATACAATCTTCGGGGTGGCTGCAACGGTCAGCCAGGAGTTGGCGAGCATCTCCGATTCCAGCTGCCCCGGCTCCCAGCCTGCATAGCCAAGTGCGACCAGCGACAGAGTGGGGCCTTTGTCGGTGGCCATGGCATTGATAATGTCGCGGCTCAGAGTAAGCTGAATGTCGCTCGAGACGACAAGCGAGTGTTCGTAGCTTTGCCCGGTATCGTGCAAAACGAAGCCTCGATCGGCGCTCACCGGCCCGCCCAGCACGACCGCATCGCGCGAGGCTCGTGCGTTGCTTCCGTCAAGATTCATTTGCAGGAACAGGCTGCCGAGATTGAGGTTCAATGGCCGGTTGATGACAATACCGAGGGCGCCATCATCATTGTGTTGGCAAATCAGCGTGACCGTGCTGCTGAAATTGGGATCGTCCATGCCGGGCATTGCAATCAGCAACTGATTGGCCAGCGAGTCAGTGACTTTCATAGTGAGAGTATCGGTCGTGAGCCGTTCGGGTACAAGTTGTCAGGGCGTATTGACGCGCGCCGTGCTTGTTGCCATGTCTTCTGCAAACAGCCACTTATAGGCAAAGCGCAGCGAATCGTAGTCACTGTTGATGGCGGCTGGAAACGGATCAAATGGTGACGCGCGGCGCAGGATGTCAAGCGCAGCCTGGTCGAGCACTGCCGACCCCGACGATTTCCGGATGACCACGTCCGCGAGTTCGCCAGAGGCATTGATGCTGACCTCGAGTGTGGGGCTGCCGGTGATACCGTTCAGCTCGCCGAGCTCGGGAAAATACATTTCTCCGACCGATTCTATGCGACGCTTCCATTGATCGAGGTACAGCGCGACGTTCGACTCCCGGGTATCGGCGCTGATGACAAGCTGGCGCGGCTGGTCGTCGTGGATCTGCAGCGTCGCGCGCTCGTCCTCTGGCAGCGGCAGGGACATAGCGCTGCCTTTCTCCAGCGCGAGCGCGACCTGCTGCTCCGGTTGCGGCTCACGGCGCGGGTTTTGCGGCAACTTGAGCTTGACGTCCTGGCGCGTCGTCAAGACTTCATCGGCCGCGACGTCATGTACGGCCGAATCCACGAACGCATTGCCGTCGTCGATACCCAGATTATCGATCGGCGCGGAATTTTCCGGCGCGGCGGACGGGCGCACCTGCGCTGTCGTGTTACCACCGCCTTCCTGGCTTGCCTGCGCAAGGTATGCGGCGTCATCAGGGCGGTCAATGTGCTGGTCCGTGTCAGCGACCAGCGTGACGTCGAGCGAAATGGCCTGCTCAAACTGCTCGGACAGGGCGGGATTGAAGGCAATGCCTATGATCAGGACACCATGGATCAGTGCCGCAAGAAACAGCATGGCAGGCAAGCGGTCAGTGGTCGGCCTCGCGACCAGGCGCAGCTCGTCCAGTGGATCCAGAGGTAGTGCGTTACGGGCCATAAGCGATTCAGATGAGGGGCGGCAACGAGTGCCGCCGTTTGTCTGGCTGGCGCGCATGATCCGCCAATCCATCCAGGCTAATCAAGTGCGGGCTCCTGATGGTCTGGTTCCTGCCAGTGTAACCGGGCAGCCATGTGTGCAGTGAGACGTGCGTCACCCCTTGCCGGGATCAGGAGCGCATCGCGCAATGCGAAAGCCGCGACGAGTCTATCGAATTGTGGGGCGCCGCCCACCAGCAGTGCGGTTGCGGCAGCATCCGCCAGTACCGGATCCTCGTGTACGACGGTAACGGAAGCCGTGTGCTGCACGGGGTAGCCCGTGGCGGGGTCGAGTATGTGGGTGTAGCGTTGACCGTCAATGTCGACGTAGCGCTCATAATTTCCGGAGGTAAAAACGGCCTCACCGTTCGCAACCTGCAGGCTGGCCACGGGTCGGCCGCCACTCGGATCGCGGATGCCAATATTCGCATCCCGGCCGTGCACGTCGCCAAGCACGATGAGGTCGCCACCGATATTGACGATCGCGTTTTCCAAACCGGCCGTCTTGAGTTCCCGGGCCGCGATATTCAGGATGGCGCCTTTGGCGATGGCGCCGATATCCAGCATGACGTGCGGATTGCTGGAGCTGAGCTCGAGGCCTTGCCAGCTGAGTTGCGTCGCGCTCGGATTGGACGCCAGCACAGCAGCGAGTGTTGCAGGATCCGGCAGGCTTGCCGGGCTGGCCGGCAGATCATAGAAACCCCATAGCTGCGACAGGTTTCCGAGGCAAACATTGAACAAGCCGCCCGCGAGCTGCTCATAGCGCGCCGCGTCCTGCAGCAGTGACTTGAGCTCAGATGATACGTGCGCCGGTTTCCCTTGTGCGATGGCCGCGTTCGCCGCTTTAAGTTCGCCATCGGCTTTCGGGTACCAGGCAGTGCCGAGCTCGGCAAAACGCCGTTCCAGTTGCCCGATTGCGTTCGCCGCCTGCTGCTCGTCGGCGCCGTAAATGGACACAGAGACAAGGGTGCCGAACGCAACGAACTCGCGCACGTGGTCATTATTGCCCACACATGCGGCGTGCAGCAGTGCCGCAACGACGGTCAGTAAAGCGAGGTATCGCGCTGGCCGGATTGCAGGTGGCTGCGTGCAAAGGCCTGTCACAGTAACGGTCTCGTATGAAGCGTTAACGGGACACTAGCCCGGAGGACTATGCGAGTCTTTTCTCGATGGCATCGAACAGCAGCCCGGCGATATTCAGGTCAAATTGCCGGTCAAGTTCGCGTATACCAGTTGGACTCGTAACGTTGACCTCGGTCAGGTAGTCGCCGATGACGTCGATACCGGCAAATATTACCCCTCGTTCGCGCAAAACCGGACCGACCGCCGCACTGATCTCGCGATCCCGGTCCGACAGCGGCTGGCCCTTGCCCGTCGCGCCCATGACCAGGTTACCTCGGTTGTCGTCGGCTGACGGGATGCGGGCCAGGGCATAGGGCACCGGCTCACCGTCAATGAGCAGGATCCGCTTGTCGCCAAGATTGATTTCGGGGATATACAGTTGCGCCATCGCAAAGCGGCGCCCGTAATTCGTTAAGGTCTCAAAAATAACATTGGCGTTATTGTCACCCTTCCTGATCACAAAAATCGACTTGCCGCCCATCCCATCGAGCGGCTTGACGACAATATGCCCATGCGCCGCCAAAAACTCGCGCATATCGTCCATGGAACGCGTAATCATCGTCAGCGGCGCATAGTCAGGGAACCAGGCCGTATAGGCCTTCTCATTCATATCGCGCAGCGCCTGCGGATCGTTGACGATGAAGCAACCGGCCGCCTGGGCCCGATCCAGCACGTATGTCGTGTAGACGTACTCCATGTCAAAGGGCGGGTCCTTGCGCATCAGGATGAGATCCAGCTCGCCCAGCGGGATATCGCTGGTTGCGCCGAGGTCGTACCAGTGCTCGGGATCATCCCTGACGGCGAGCCGCTTCGAGCGACCGCGCGCCTCCCCGGCAACGATGCGCAGATCCGCCTGCTCGAAATAGTGGATCTCGGCAGCACGACGCGTCGCCTCAAGCAGCATCGCAAGTGAGCTGTCCTTTTTCGGCGCGATCGAATCGATCGGATCCATCACCACGCCAACACGCAAACCTTGAGCTGTCATTTCAGAATGGATCTGTCGCTGCCGTCGAAGCAGCCACTATACCGGAAGCATCGGTTTTCATGGCAATTTTGCGCATCGGGTTAGGGGTCGTAGCAGGACTTATGTCAATATGGTACAAGTCGTTTTTCCCGAACGTGTTGCTGGTCTGGGCGCCTGCATTCTCGCGTCGGGCTATGGAGGGTATCCGGTGTCAAGTACTGCCTCTCGAAGCCTCAATGGCCTCAAGATTCTCGTTATTGACGATAGCAAAACCATACGGCGCACAGCAGAAACGCTGTTGACCAAGGAAGGCTGCCAGGTGTTTACGGCGATAGACGGCTTCGATGCCTTGTCTAAAATCGCTGATCATCAGCCGGATCTGATCTTTGTGGACATCATGATGCCGCGATTGGATGGCTATGAGACCTGCTCGTTAATCAAGCACAACAAGGTTTACCGGGAGACGCCGGTCATCATGTTATCGAGCAAGGATGGCCTGTTTGACAGGGCGCGAGGCCGCATTGTTGGCTCAGAACAGTACCTGACCAAACCATTTACCAAGGACGAGTTACTTGGTGCAATTTCAAACCAGATAAACTGAGCGGAGTTATTGAAATGTCAACGGTACTCATTATTGATGACTCACCAACCGAGTTGCACCTGTTCCAGAGCATGCTGGAAAGGAACGGCTTCGACACGCTGGTCGCCGACAGCGGTGAGGAAGGCCTGAAACAGGCCAGGTCCGCGCGACCGAATTGTATTCTCATGGATGTCGTAATGCCGGGCATGAATGGCTTCCAGGCAACGCGCAAGCTCAGCCACGACCCGGATACCTCGGGTATCCCGGTCATTATCATTACGAGCAAGGATCAGGAAACGGACAAAATCTGGGGCATGCGGCAGGGAGCGGTCGAATACCTCGTCAAGCCGGTCGCGGAAAAACAGCTGGTCAGCATGATCAATGCCGTGATGGCAACCTGAGCGAGGCCGGCGATTTGAACCAGGCCGTCGATCTTGCCTCGCTCGTCAAAGAGCCTTTCGAACTGCTGCGTGAAATTGAACGCCGCAGTGCGAGCGCTCACAGTGGCGCGGGCGCGGCGGGCGCGGTTGATGATTGGGTCGGTGTCGGATTTCGCATTGGTGAGGAACGATTCATCGCCATTCGTGAGCAGGTGCGCGAAGTACTGATGTTGCCCGAAGCGATGAGTCGGGTGCCGGGCGCGAAGCGCTGGTTGCTGGGCATCGCGAACCTGCGGGGGCATTTGTTGCCGCTTGTCGATGTCAAACTCCTGTTGGGTAGCGGCCGGACCTCTCTCAAGCGCACGACTCGCGTGATTTCGGTGAATCACCGGGAAGTACCGGCGGGTCTCGTGGTCGATGAAGTACTGGGATTTCGCCGCTTTCGCAAAGATGAAAATGTAGATGCCGTGCCGCAGACGATTGTGCGTTGCGAACGCTTTCTCACCAGCTCGTTCCAGCGAGGCGAGGAAGTCTGGCCGGTATTTGATCTCTTCGAACTTATCGAGAGCAACCTGTTCCTGCAGGCGGCGGCGGAATGAAAGCCGGCTTGCCCGCACACCAGAGAGTCGTATCCAATGGCTGATTCCAAAGACACTTCCACGGTATTTCGAACCCTTGCAATGGCGGTAGTGCTGGTGCTGGTTGCGGCCGCCGCTCTGTTGTTCCTGTTGCCCCAGAGGATGGGTAACGGCGCCGCTGAACTCGCGGCTTTGTCCCAGGCAATCCCCGAACGAGCAACTCGGGCGCTAGCCGGCGAGCCAGGCGGTTTTGATGGACTGAACAACAGTCTGCAACGACTTGCGGAGCTGCGACGCAGTGCCGGCGAGATTCCGGGCGCTGCGGACGATTGGCGGGAGCTGGAGTCGCGGGCCGCAGCAATAATTGCCCGCCGGGGCGACATCGAAACACTCATCGAGGCGCGCGCAACCATAGCCGGTAACGTCGACGCCTTGCTCGAATTGTCGGGCGAAATGCTGAATCGGTCGTCGGCGACGGCGATTATTCAGGAATTCCAGCTGCGCGCTGCCCGGATCGGAGCTGACGCGGAAACCCTGGTGGCAAGTGACGACCCGGTCGCACAGTCATCGAGGATGGTTGCAGACACGGCTTATTTGAGGGATGTCGCCAATGCGCTTGCCGGCGAGGAATCAAGTCTTGATGTTGCGCCACTGACAGGAGATAGCCGGGACTTCATCGTGATGCCGCTTACCACGCTGCTGGACGACCTGGATACCTCGCTCGCCGGCGTTGCCGCCAGCGCCAGCCAGATACGGCAGCTCAATGAGGTCAGGAATGCGCTGTCTGCTGCATCGAACCGGCTCATGGAAAACGGATTTGCAGGTTCGGCCAGGGCGGGCGCGTTGTCCGACGGCCTAGCCAACCGGTGGTTGCCTATCGGCCTGATTGTGATCGGTGCATTGCTGGTGTTGCTCTTGCTGCGTCTGAATGCGAAGTCCTCGGTGTTTGAGAAAGCCGCCAAGGTGCAGGCAGAGCAGACGGAACGAAACCAGCAGGCAATTTTGCGTCTCCTCGACGAAATGGGCAGCCTCGCCGATGGTGACCTGACCGTCGAGGCAACCGTCACGGAGGACATTACGGGCACGATCGCGGACTCGTTCAACTATGCGATCGAAGAACTGCGCCAGCTGGTCATGACGGTCAATGAAACGGCCATCATGGTCGATTCAGCGGCCAAGCAGACCGAAAGTACTGCTGCACACATGGCGCGCGCGGCCGAGAATCAGACCCGGGAAATCAACGCAGCGACGCAATCCATCGTGTCGATGGCGAGTTCCATCGAGGAGGTGTCGGGCAACGCGGAGCGGTCGTCGGATGTTGCGAGACACTCGGTCGATGTTGCGCACAAAGGCGGTGAGGCAGTACGCAGGACAATCGAAGGTATGAATACGATCCGGGAAACCATTCAGGACACCTCGAAGCGCATCAAGCGTCTCGGCGAGAGTTCGCAGGAGATTGGCAATATCGTCGAATTGATCAATGACATTGCGGAGCAAACGAATATCCTGGCATTGAATGCATCAATACAGGCCTCGATGGCCGGCGAGGCAGGTCGCGGTTTCGCAGTGGTTGCGGACGAGGTGCAGCGCCTGGCCGAAAGATCCACCAATGCAACGCGGCAGATTGAAGTACTGGTCAGCACCATCCAGGCCGATACCAAGGAAGCCGTGGTGTCGATGGAGCGCAGCACCACGGATGTCGTGGGCGGGGCCTTGCTGGCCGAGAATGCCGGTGCGGCGCTGGATGAAATTGAGCAGGTATCGAACCAGATTGCGAGCCTGGTACAAAACATCTCCAGTTCCGCTCAGCAGCAGGCGAGTTCTGCCGCAGATGTCACGCGCCGTACCAGGCGCCTGAGTGAAATAAGCGAGCAAACCGGCAAGGCAACGACCGCAACGGCAGCGGCTATCTCCAAGCTGTCCGAATTTGCATCGCAACTGCGCAAGAGTGTCGCCGGCTTCACACTGCCAGCAAAGGACATGCCACAACCCTCATTGCAGTCGACAGCGAAGAAAGTGTCGGCGGACAAACAACAACGCCAGGTGAGCGCGGGTTAGCCGCCAGGCCGAGCTTAGGATACGACGTTTCTTGAGATGACGGGCACTACCGGCACAGGACAGCCACGTATTGATGGCATAGAAAGCCCGATACGGGCGCTCACGATCGTCAGTACCGAGCTGAATGAGACGATTCGCAATGCCCATCTTGCGCTCGAAGACTGCGTGGATGGTCGCGGCGGCTCCGCGGCGCTCACGCGCGCCGGCGAATACCTGCACCAGATACGCGGTGCACTGCGCATAACCGAAACCTATGGCGCGGCCTTGCTGGTTGAGGAAATGGAGCTGGCCTGCAAATACCTCGTGTCGCTCAGGGCGGGCAAGGGCCGCGAGGACGGGCTCGACGCATTGACCAGGGCGATGGTGCAGCTGCCAATCTACATAGAACGCCTGCTCGGCGGGGGGCGCGACATCGCGCTGGTACTCCTGCCGCTACTGAATGATCTGCGCGCGGCGCGTGGTGAACCCCTGCTGTCCGAGGGCACCCTGTTGCTGCTCAACCTGTCGCCACGTCGAGCCGAGAAATCCGTCAGCAATCGCAAAGGCAACGGCGACGAACCGGTGCAGGTGTCGGCGCGCCTTAGGCCGAAGTTTCAGCTTGCGTTGTTGGGCTGGATCAAGGGCGGCGAAACGAAACGTCATATCGAGACACTCGCGCAGGTTGCGACAGCGCTCGAGAACTCGGCAACGCGTGACGACATGTACCAGCTCTGGTGGGTAATCGGCGGGGTGCTCGAGGCATTACAAGACGGCGGTCTCGAAACCTCGGTTGCGTTGAAGCGCTTGCTGGGCCAGAGCGATCGGCAAATCAAGCGCGTTATTGACGAGGGCACGGACGCATACGACAAGCACCCTGTCGACGATCTGCTCAACAACCTGCTGTATTACGTCGCCCGCTCGGCGACCGCAGGCGAGCGCATCAGCGAGATTCGAGCGGCATTCAATCTGTCCGAACTCCTGCCGGGCGATGAGCAGGTTGAACAGGCACGTGAGGCGCTGTCCGCGCCCAGCATCAAGTTGATGAAGACAGTTGCCGCCGCAATACGGGAAGATCTCGCACGCGTGAAGGACGTGCTGGATATTTTTGTACGCACGGGAATGAACAAGTCAGCGGAATTGGTGCCGCAACTTGAGCTGCTGAAGAAAATTTCGGACACGCTGGGTGTGCTCGGCCTGGGAGAGCTGCGCAACGACATCGACGGCGAAATCGAACGCCTGAAATCGGTGGTGGAACGTGGCGGTGTTGCAAGCGACAAGGTCGTGCTGGAAATTGCCTCGACCTTGCTGCGGGTCGAAGATCGACTTGATCAGCAGCTGTTGCGACTCACCGCGCCGCAAGACTCCACACCGGCCGATACCTCGAACCTCGCGCCAGCGGAAGCGGCTGATTACCGGCAGGTTGCCGAGTCCGTGATGCGTGAATGCATCATCAATCTCGCACGAATCAAGGAAACCGTCACCCAGAGCCTGACCTCAGATGCCCCGGCGCAGGGCCTCGACAGCGTCCCGTCGCTGATCCGCGGCATCAAAGCCGGGCTGTTGATGCTCAACAAGACGCGCGCGATGGACATCGTCGACCGCATCGGCGCGCTTATCGTCATGATGCTCAAGGCCGGCGGGCCGCAGCACCTTAGTCAGCGCGATACGGATCGCCTCGCCGACGCGATCGTCAGCATCGAGTACTACATGGAAACGGTCAAGGCCGGGCGCACCGAGCCCTGGTACATGCTCGACAACGCGGAGGCGTGCCTCGCCGTACTGCGCGACGTTGAGCATCGACTCGCGCAACATGCGGCACAACAGGCGCATACGAGCACCATGAAAATACGGCCCTCGGAGATCGAAGCGGCGGCACTCGAGCGAGCTGGAGCCGAGACCAGCGTACAGCCAGTCATGCAGACGCCGCGACCGGTGGTGGCGTCGGATGCCGAGCATCTCGACCCTGAACTGCTCGAGCTGTTTATCGAGGAAGCCAAGGAAGAGATTGTCTCTATTTCGCGCAATCTGCCGCTCTGGAAGCAGTCACCCGACGACATGGAATCCCTGATCACCGTGCGCCGTTCATTTCATACGCTGAAGGGCAGTGGCCGAATGGTCGGAGCGGAGCGCGTCGGCGAATATTGCTGGAGTGTCGAAAACCTGTTGAACCGCCTGATCAATCGCACCCTGGCGCGTACGCCGCCGATGCTGGATTTCGTGCTGCAAGCGGCCGCCGCCGTGCCCGAACTGATCGAGCAACTTGAAGCGGGTACGAAGCCGAAATCGGACATCACGCTGATTATTGCGCGTGCGAACGCGTTTGCCGAAGGTGACCCGAATGCCGCAGTCCTTACGCTGGGGTCGCCAGCCGCGGATGCG